>DASZJQ010000226.1:0-26156 GCA_035947875.1 Acidimicrobiales bacterium | reverse complement strand
CGTAACGGCGAGTCGACCAGCGTGCCCAGCTCCGTAACGCTCATTCACCATCGCCATGAGAGGTCTGCCACACTGAGCAGATGGCGGACGAACAGACGCGCCATCGGTGGGAGGACTGGGCCTGGGACGAGACGGTGTTCGCGGGCACCGCCGCCTACTACCGGCAGGGTCGTAAACCATATGCCCCGGCTCTGGGCGACGCTCTCGCAGACCACCTCCACCTCGATGGGCGCGGTCGCCTCCTCGACGTCGGTTGCGGGCCAGGCTCCGCCGCGCTGCTCTTCGCCCACTTCTTCGAGACCGTCGTTGGACTCGACCCCGATCCCGCAATGCTGGCTGAGGCCCGGCGCGCCAGCGCGGAGGAACACATCACCAATGCCAGCTGGATCCGGATGCGGGCCGAGGATCTTCCCGGATCCCTTGGCGCCTTTCGAGTCATCAGCTTCGCCCAATCGTTCCACTGGATGGACCGGCCCCGGGTGGCCTCCGCCGTGCGGGAGATGCTTGATCCCAATGGCGTTGTCGTCCAAGTCGACCTTTGGCACACGAACCCGCCGAACCATGTGCCGCCGAGCGGGCCATACCCACCAATACCCGAGGTGGCCATTGACGAGCTGCGTCGACGCTGTCTCGGTCCGGACCGCCGAGCCGGTCAGGGGTTCCGGAACACCTCGCCCGATGGGGAGGACGCGGTGTTCCAGGCCGCCGGGTTCGCCCCCGAGGAGCTCGTGGTCGTCCCCGACGACCGGGTCCTTGAGCGATCAGTCGAGGACGTGGTCGCCTGGGTTCTCTCTACTTCATCAACCGCACCCCACCTGTTCGGAGACCGCGTGGATGATTTCATCCGGGACCTTCGTAGCCTCCTGCTCGACGTGTCTCCCGAAGGTCGCTTCAGCGCGGAGCTGTCAGACAACAGACTCCGCATTCGCAGACCGTGCTGATACATCAATCGGTGAAAGACAAGCGGTGTGCAGAGGTTCAGCTTTTTGCCATCTGCTCACGGGTCTTGAACTTTCGCCTGATACTGCTCCATAGCCATCGAGTGACCATCGCCTACCCGATTGACCGACCGACGTGCGGGTGCTCGGCGTCGGCACCTATGCGTTACTTGCCTCGGCGACGCTGCCGCATCCAGAGGTTCAGCAGTGGAGGGAACCGCGTTTGCCTCGGTCCCTAGCCGGCGAGGGAGCTGACGACGCCGAGCAGATTACCTTCCGAGTCCTTGAACCATGCCCCCTCGCGTCCATCCGGCGTCCGAGCAATGCCGTTCTCTGTCCGCGTCTCCGCGGTGTTGTACTCATTGAACCTCACGCCGCGAGCCCTCATCTCTTCAACGGCAGCGCGCACGTCGGTGACCTGAAGGACGGCCTGCGTGAACTCCCCCGACGACCGCACCTGGGCGGGGTAGATGACGAGCTGGTTGACACCGTCCCCAACCGTTAGGCCCACCCGCCCATCGCTTGCCTCGAGAAAGTGGGACTCGACTGCTTGGAGTCCCACTTTTTCGATGTAGAACGCTTTGGCTCGGCTCAGGTCCTCTGCCGGCAGCGCCGCCGTAATTCCAGAAGTCTTCATGAACACTCTCATATCACCGCGAGAGAGCCGCGTGCACGGTGTCATGATGCCGCGCCAGAACCAACCGGGATTGCCGGACACATCAGTCAGTACTGGACAGCCCGCTCACTCAATCCGTCCTCACCCCATCCCACTGCATTCGAAGATCGGGCACGTGCTCTTCGTTCGCAAGACCGTCTGTTCGCTCGACCACCACGAAGCCGGCCCGGGCGTAGAGCGCGGCCGCCCGCTCGTTCTGCTCGAACACCCACAACGACAACCCACCGGGATTTTTCGCCATCGCCCGTGCCAGCAGTGCACTGCCGATCCCTCCGCCCTGCCACGCCGGCGTCACGTAAAGGTGCTCGATCCAGCCGGCATGGACCGCGCAAAATCCGACCATCTGCGCCCCACTGCTCACCTCCGGCTCCGCATGGGCCACGGCCGCCGCCACCGCCACGGTGACGTCGTGCGACCCCGACCCGACCACCCGGTCAGTGAAGAACGCCCGATCCTCGTCGGGGGTGTGCAGCGCGGGCAGATACGCCATCTCCGCGCGGGCCGCCCCGAACACTGCCGCCACGGCGGCACCGTCGCCCACCTCCGCGCGTCTGAAGGTCACCGATTCAGCGTTCAAATCCCGACCCGCCATTCGCAACCCGCCATTTCCGACCCGCCCCATCTCGTCTGCCCGATTCGCCATGCACCCGAATCGGTCCGATCCCGAACCCCAGCGCCGACCCTGGGCCCCCTAACTCAGCGCGCCCGACTCCCGCAGCTTGGCGATCGTCCCCTCGTCGACGCCCCACTCGACCAGCCCCTTGACCGTGTCGGCCCCGGGAGGCGAGGGCGGGCGGCTGACGGCCGAGGGTGTGCGGCTGAATTTCGGCGCCGGGGCCGGCTGCACGATGCCGTCGACCTCGACGAACGTGGACCGGGCCACGTTGTGCGGATGCTCGTGGGCCTCCCACGGTGACAGGACGGGCTCGGCGCAGGCATCGGTACCGTCGAAGATGGCCGCCCACTCGTCGCGTGTCTTCGTGCGGAACACGGCGGCGAAACGCTCCTTCATGGCCGGCCACTGGTCCCGGTCCATCTGCCCGGGGAGGGAGTCGTCGCCGGCCAGGCCGAGACCTTCGAGCAACTCGGCGTAGAACTTGGCCTCGATCCCCCCGCAGGCGAAGTACTTCCCGTCCGACGTCTCGTAGACCTCGTAGAACGGAGCCCCGGTATCGAGCATGTTGGACGCGCGCTCCTCTCCCCAGATCCCGAAGGCGTGGAAGGAGTAGATGATCGTCATCAGGGACGCCGATCCGTCGACCATGGCTGCATCGACGACCTGGCCCTCGCCGGAGCGGGCCGACTCCAACAGGGCGGCCACCATCCCGAAGGCCAGCATCATGCCCCCGCCGCCGAAGTCCCCCACCAGGTTCAACGGCGGCACCGGAGCCTCGTGGGCCCGACCCAGCGGCCACAGCGCGCCCGAGATGGCGATGTAGTCGATGTCGTGCCCGGCCGTCTCCGCCATGGGACCGTCCTGGCCCCACCCGGTCATGCGCCCGTAGACCAACGCCTTGTTGCGGGCCAGGCACTCCTCCGGCCCGACCCCGAGGCGCTCGGCCACGCCGGGCCGGAAGCCCTCGATCAACCCGTCGGCCGACTCGACCAGATCCAGCACCAGCTCGACCGCATCGGGATTCTTGAGATCGACCCCCACCGAGGGCCGGCTGCGGTTGAGGATGTCCCAGTACCCAGGGGGAGCCTCCGCCCCGCGCTCGACCGCTCCGGGGGCCGCCCGCTCCAGGCGGATCACCTGCGCGCCGGCGTCAGCCAGCATCATGCAGGTGTACGGGGCGGGACCGATCCCCGCCAATTCAATGATCTTGATTCCGCTCAGCGGTCCACGTCGTGTCTCAGCCATGGCAGGATCGTGACCCGGCTGGCCGGGAGGGGTCAAGCTGGAGCGGTGCGAACCGCTCGAGCGCCCGGCCGGGTCACCCTGATCGGCGATCACACCGACTACAACGAGGGCCTGTCCCTCCCCATGGCCATCGACCTGGCCACCGAGGCCACGTTCAGCCCCGAAGCCGGCAGCTTTCTCGTCGGCCTCGACAGCGATCAGTACCCCGAGTCGTGGGAGCTCCCTCTGGGGGACACCGCCCCGGCCGCCCCGGACGCCGTACTGGCGGCCGCCCTCCTCGCCCTGGCCGACCCCCCATCGGGCGGCCACATCCGGGTGACCAGCACGCTCCCGGTCGGCGCCGGCCTCTCATCGAGCGCGGCCTTCTCGATCGCCCTGCTGCTCGCCCTCGGGCGGCCGACCGACCCCATGTCCCTGGCCCAGCTCAACCAGAAGGCCGAATCCGCCGCCGGGTCCCACGTCGGCCTGCTCGATCCGTTGGCCATCGTCGACGCGCGGGCCGGCCATGCCCTCCGCATCGACTTCGGAACGGCGGCATTCGAACGCCACCAGGTGGCCATCCCCGAACGGGCCGCCTTCGTGATCGTGCACAGCGAAGCCAGCCGGGAGCTCGGCCTGTCCCCCTACGCACTGCGCCGGTCCGAATGCGACGCCGCGGCCCATGAGATCGGTCGGCCGCTGGGCCACTGCGTCAAGACGGACCTCAGCGTCCTCACCGACCCGATACTGCGCCGGCGGGCCCGGCACGTGGTCACCGAGTGCGAGCGGGTGCGGGAGATCGAGCGGCTCCTGGCCGCCGACGATCTCCCGGGCGTCGGGGCCGTGATGAGCGACGGCCATCGCAGCCTGCGCGACGACTACCGGGTCTCGATCACCGAAGTCGACGAACTGGTTGACCAACTGCAGCGCACCCCGGGCGTCCTGGGGGCCCGGATGTCGGGCGGCGGGTTCGGCGGGTGTGTCATCGCCCTGTGCGATCAGGACTCCCCCGCCCTCGAGCCGGCTACCTACGCCCCGCGCCGGGCCTGGCGCGTCACCCCATCCGATGGGGCCCAGATCGTCGCCGAAGACTGAGCTCGCCTCGGTGCCACTCGATCCACCCGCGCCCTCAAACTTCGGCCCCGAGTTCTTCGGCCAGTGCCGACTGCGAGATGGCCACCAGGGCGTCCAGTGCCGCCTCGGCCCGCCCGCTGTCGATGGATTGGGCCGCCTGCACCAACCCTCCGGCCAGGTCGGCGGCCCGTCCGGCCACCATGAGCCCGGCGGCCGCGTTGAGCAGTCCGATGTCGCGGTTGGCCCCGGTCGCACCATTGAGGACCGATCGGATGGCCTGGGCGTTGAAGATGGCGTTCCCGCCCTGCACGTCATCCAACGTGGCCGGCGCCAGACCCAACGCGACCGGGTCGACGCGCCACTCGGTCAGCTCGAATGATCCGGCGCCGTCGCCGTTCAGCTCGAGCACGGTCGAGAGCGACGTGACACTCAGCTCGTCCAGGCCGTCGTCGGCGTAGATGATCATGGCCCGCCTGCTGCCGGTCGACCCGAGCACGGTGGCCATGGTGATGGCCATGGCGGGGTCACTGACGCCGACGAGCTGGTACCGGGTCCGCGACGGGTTGATCAACGGCCCCAGGAAGTTGAAGATGGTGGGCACGCCGAGCTCCTTGCGGACGGGCGCCACGTAGCGCATGGCCGGGTGAAACCGCTGAGCGAAACAGAATCCGATCCCCGCCTCGGCGACGCATCGGGCCACGCCGGCCGGTCCGACCTCAATGGCCACGCCCAGCGCCTCGAGCACATCAGCCGAGCCCACCGAGGAGGACGCCGACCGGCCGCCGTGCTTGCAGACGCGCACACCGCATCCAGCGACGATCAGGGCGGCCAGGGTGGTCACGTTGATGCTGCTCAGCCGATCGCCGCCCGTACCGACCAGGTCGACGACCACGCCCGCGGCACCGCCGTCGGCGGCACCGCCCCCGGCACCGTCGGCGCCGGTCCCGTCGAGCGACAGCGGCACGGCGGCGTCCACCATGGCCCGGGCCAGTCCGGTCACCTCTTCGATCACCTCTCCCTTGGCGTGCAGCAAGGTCAGGAAGGCGCCGATCTGCACCGGGGTCGCTTCGCCCGAGAGCACGCGGCCCAGGGTCGCCTCGGCCTCGGCCTCGGTCAGCGATTCCCGCCGGGTCAATCGCGCCAGGACGTCGGGCCAGCTCAATCCCACGACAGCCTCAGTCCCACGACAGCCTCAGTCCCAGCACCGTTTCAGTCCCACCAGAGGTCCCGATCCAACACGCCCCGGGCGATCAGGCCGAGCTGCACCTGCGAGGTGCCCTCGACGATGGTCAGCTGCTTGGCGTCGCGGTACCACTGCTCGGTCGGATGGTCCTCCATGTAGCCCGCGGCCCCCAGCAGCTGGACGGCCAGCGACGAGGCCCGCACGGCCATCTCGGTGGCGTGGTACTTGGCCATCGAAAGGTAGGGCACGAACTCCTTGGTGTACTGGCCCCGGTCGGCCATCACGGCGGAGCGGTAGGTCAGCAGGCGGGCCGCCTCGATGTCGACGGCGCACTTGGCGATCTCCCACTGGATGCCCTGGAAGTCGGCGATGGTCTTCCCGAAGGCCGCCCGCTGCTGCACGTATTCGGTGGCGTACATGAGCGCCCCTTCGGCCAAGCCGATGCCGCGGGCCGCCACGATCGGGCGCATGGCGTTGAGGCCGAGCATGGCCAGGCGGAAACCGCCCACCTCGCCGATCACGTTCTCCGCCGGGACGTGCACGTCGTTCAGCAGCAACTCGCCGGTGTCGACGCCCTTGACGCCCATCTTGTGGTCGGTGCGGCCCACCTCGACGCCGTCCCATTCCCGCTCCACGATGAATGCGGTGATCGAATCGTGGGACCGGCTGGCCGGGTCGCCACTCGTCTTGGCGAAGACGGTGTACCAGTCCGCTTCTCGGACGCCCGACATCCAGCACTTGGTGCCGTTGAGGATCCAGCCGCTGCCGGCGCCGCCCTCGGCCACCCCCTTGGTCCGCATGCCCATGACGTCACTGCCGGCCTGCGGCTCCGAGAGGCCGAACGCGGCCCGCAGCGAGCCGTCGGCGATTCCCGGCAGGTACCTGGCCTTTTGCGCCTCCGTCCCGGCGATCATCACCGGGCCGGTGGGCAGGCGGGTCAGCAACAGCATCAGCGCGGCCGAGTTCGAGTACTTGGCCACTTCCTCGATGGCGATGGCCAGGCCCAAGATCCCCGCCCCCGAGCCCCCGTACTCGGTCGGGAGGCACAGCCCGAGCAGGCCGGCGTCCCGAAAAGCCTCGAAGAGGTCTTGGGGGTAGGTGCCGTCCTTGTCGATGGCCCGGGCCCGGGGCTTGACCTTGTCCTGCGCCAGGCGACGGACCGACGTCTGCAGCGCTTCGAGTTCCTCTGAAAGGTCGAAATCCACTGGTGAAGGGTATAGGACCGCCTGACAAGGTAATTTCGAATCCTTGCCATCCGAGGACGAACCGCAATCCCGCGCTGACCTTCAGGCCAAATTGCGAAAAGAAAGCAAGAAGGCGAAGCGCCGGCAGCATCGATGGCGTCGTCGCACCATCTATACGCTGTCCACCATTCTCGCCCTTGGCGTGCTCGCCGTCGGCGGGGGCTACCTCTACGTCAACTACCGCTACAACCAGATTAAGAAGATCCACGCCCCGCACCTGGTCAAGGCCGCTCCGCCCGGACAGCCGTTCAACATCTTGCTGGTCGGCTCCGACTCACGAGCCTTCGTGGGCAACAACGCGACCCTGGGCAGCCAAATAGGGAACAGCGGCAATGCCGGTGGTCAGCGCAGCGACGTCACCATGGTGGCCCGGTTCGTTCCCGCCACCAAGTCGATCACCATCATCTCCATCCCGCGCGACCTGTGGGTCGACATTCCCGGCAATGTGCCGAACGTGTCGGGCATGAACCGGATCAATGCGGCCTACGACAGCGGTCCCGACCTGCTGATCCAGACCATTGAACAAGTGCTCAACATCCCGATCAACTTCTACATGTCCGTCAACTTTCCTGGGTTCACCGACATGGTCGCTGCCCTCGGCGGCGTCGACATGAGCTTCCCCACCGCGGTCAAGGATGAGTACACGGGACTCGATGTCACCACGTTGGGCTGCCAATCGGTCCCCGGGGTCACCGCCCTGCAGTTGGTGCGGAGCCGGCATCTCGAGTACCTGAACGCCTACGGCGAATGGGTGTCGGACGGGCAGTCGGACTTCAGCCGGATCCAGCGGCAGGATGCGTTCTTCCGGGCCGTCCTGGCCAAGGTCAACGCCCAGGCGACGAACCCGTTCGCCATCAACGGCTTCATCTCGGCCGCCGTGGGCAACCTGACCATCAGTGACACGTTGACCAAGGGCGACCTGTTCCGCATGGCCGAAGAATTCAAGGGGCTGCCGGCGTCGCACCTGGTCACCCAGACGCTGCCCACCACCGAATTCGTCACCGACGGCGGGGCCGATGTCCTGCTGGCCGCCCAGCCCTACGCCGACCAGCAGATCGCCGCCTTCAACCTGATCGGCCTGCCCAAGCCGTCGCCCTCCGCCACCACCACCACGACGGCCCCGCCGCTGGCCAACAGCGCGGTGTCGGTCAATGTCCAGAACGCCTCGGGGGGCGGGCAACTGGCCAGCCAGACGGCGTCGGGACTCGAGCAGGACGGCTTCGCCGTGACCGGGGTCAACAACGCGCCGAGCGTGATCGCCAGCGGAGATCCCTCGGAGATCTTCTACGGGCCCTCCGGTCTCCCGGCCGCCCACACCCTGGCCGATTCATTGAAGGGCACCGTGACCTACGTCGGCAGCCCCCTCCTCACGGGGAACAATCTGATGCTGTGGGTGGCCAACCCCGGATTGACGGTGGACACGACGACCACCACCACGACGACCACGCCCGGCTCGTCGACGACGCCGACCGCCATCCCGGGCAACGTCGTGACCAACACGCAACCCGAGCCGTGGAATCCGGTGCCCTGCACGCTCGGCGCCCCGGCCACGACCACCACCACCACCGTGGTGACGGCCAAGGGGTCCGCTGCGAAGTCCGCCGCCCGGCCCGCCCCGAAGCCGACGGCTAAGTCGGCCGCTCAGTCAGGCTGACTTGCGCCGCTGCCGCACGATGCGCCGACGTTCCCGCTCCGTGGTGCCGCCCCACACGCCCTCACGCTCGCGGTGGGCCAGGGCATGCTCGAGGCACGCCTGGCGGACCGGGCAGACGTCGCAAATAGCCTTGGCTTCGGCCGCGTCGGCCTCGTCCTCCGATACCGGGTAGAAGGCCTCGACATCGAGGCCCCGGCAGGCGGCTTGCTTGCGCCACGTGGTGGCACTCATGGGAAACACTTCCTCTTCACGTCGGATACGGGCAGTATTCGCCCTGGTCGGGAGGCACTTCTCGGGTGGACCCAGAGGTACGCGCACCGAATTCCGGCGAACGAAGAGTATGGCTTACCTCCGGCGGGCCTGTAAAGGCCTACACAAAGAATTCTCCCTGGTCAGCCGATGGGAAGCGGCTTTGTTGTGCCACGCAGGTCGCCCAGCAATTCCTCCCGGACCGACTCCGGCAGGACGGATCGGGCCTGATAGTGGGCGTGGTCGGCCACCAGCGCCACCTCCCCCGCGGGGTCGGCGAAGGCCTCCACCTGGGCGGGCGAGAACCCGAACCGGAGGTAGTGCACGGCCGGGGTCACCGTGTCGCGCACCAGCGCCGCCGCATGCTCGGCCTCGGGCACGCTGGGCACCCGTTCGACCCCCGAGCCCACCTCGACCTCCACCCCGAGGGCCCGTTCGATCCCGACCAGGCGGGGGAGCCACTCCCGCATGGAACCGTCCGAGGTGAGCTCGATGAAGAGGGTGGCCGACAACTCCCCGAGGTCGGGCAGCAGGCGGTTGTAGATGTCGAGCTCGGTCTGGATGGCCGCGTCGCTCAAGATCTTCTCCACCCGGGCCATCTCCTGAACCTGGAAGCGCACGGTGTCGACGCACTCGAAGGCCAGCGTCATGATCGGCCCCAACGGGACCCGCCGCCGGCGCTTGCGGGCCATCACCCGCCCTCGGTACGCCTCCCGCACCCGCTCGTACTCGCGCAGGTCCAGCACATCGGCCAACGTCAGCGGTTCGGTGGTCACGATCCCGGTTCCTCGCCCGGCTGTTCCTCCCCCAGCCCGTAGGCCCGGGCGAGGAGCTGCATGGGGTGCAGGGGCCTGGCCCCGGTCTCCTGGGTGATGGCGCCGTTGGCCAGATGGCAGTCGCCGCACACCACCTGGTTGGCGGCCGCGGCGAGGTCACGGGCCAAGGGCGCAGCCACCAGCCGGGCCAGCTCGTAGTTCTCGGCCCGGTACCCCCACGTCCCGTCGATGCCCGAGCACTTCTGCACCAGGTCGCACTTCACCCCGGCCACCCGCAACAGGTCACGGGACCTGAGCCCGGCGTTCTGGGCCACGAGATGACAGGCCACGTGGTACGTGATCTGGTCGGGCACGCTGCCGTCGGCGCGGCCGGGGAACTCCGAACGCAGGGTGAACTCGTCGGCGGCGTCGCGGTGGCGCTTCATCAGATACTCGGCCGGGTCATAGGTGTGCGAGGCCACCAGCTCGGCCTCGGCGCCCGAGACGTAGAGGGGATAGTCCCGCTTGATCACGTAGGCGCATGTCGGCTGGGCCACCACGATGTCGCGCCCGGCCCGCACCTCGGCCGCCAGCGCCCGCACGTTGCGCCGGGCAGCCTGGTCGAATTGATCGACGTTGCCCGAGTGCAGCCACGGGGCGCCGCAGCACTTGGTCCCCGCCGGCAGCGAGCACCCGACCCCGTTGTGCTCGTAGACCCTCACGATGTCCTTGCCCACGTCGGGGTCCATGTACTCCACGAAGCAGGTGGGGAACACCGAGACCGCTCCGTCCCCGGTCGGCGCGGCGGCGTCCGGCTTCTGCTTCTCGCGATCCGCCCGCCGGGCGAACCAGGTGGTGAAGCGCTGCTTGGCGTAGGGCGGCAAGAGCCGCTGCGACGCCAGGCCGACGGTCTTCTCCATCACCCGGCGGGTCCAGCTCCCCGGCGTGCCCGTGGCCCAGTTCACCACCGGCGCCCCGACCACCGACGCCTTGCCCAGCGCGTCCGTCCGTCCGAGGAACTGATCGGTCAGGCGCTCCTTGAGCGGCACACCCTGCTTCTTGCGCACCGCGTGCACCCGGCTCATGAGGCGCGGGAAGTCGAGCTTCCACTCGTGCGGCGGGACATACGGGCACTTCACGTAGCAGAGCTTGCACTGGTAGCACTCGTCGACGACCTGGTCCCGTTCGCCGTCGGTCAGGGCCGCGACGTCGCCGTCCTTGGCGTCGATGAAACTGAACAGCGTCGGAAAGGATGGGCACAGGTTGAAACAGAGCCGGCACCCGTGGCACAGGTCGAAGACGCGATCGAGCTCAACGGTGAGCGCGGCCGGATCGAAGTACTGCGGATCAGTGGGGTCGTAGATCGCGGTCATTCCACCGCCCCGCTACGAGACGGACTCGAGCCCCTGGGTGAAGCGGCCGGCGTGGGACTTCTCGGCCTTGGCCAAGGTCTCGAGCCATTCGCCTATCTCGTCGAAGCCCTCGTCACGCGCCGTCTTGGCAAAGCCGGGGTACATCTCGGTGTACTCGTACGTCTCACCCTCGATGGCGGACTTGAGGTTGTCCTCGGTCGCCCCCACCGGAACGCCGGTCACCGGGTCCCCCACCTCCCGGAGGAAGTCGAAGTGCCCGAACGCGTGCCCGGTCTCACCCTCGGCCACCGAGCGGAAGAGTGCGGCCACGTCGGGGTAGCCCTCGACATCGGCCTTCTGGGCGAAGTAGAGGTAACGGCGGTTGGCCTGGCTCTCGCCGGCAAACGCTTCCTTGAGGTTCGCTTCGGTCTTGGACCCCTTCAGTGCTGGCATTGGTGGTGTTCGTACCTTTCTTGGTTGGTGGTTGCTGATCGCTGTTACGGCTGGTGTTCTTGACAGTCGTCGCACAGTCCCCGGAAGACGACTTCGGCGCTCGACACGTCGAAGCCCCGGGCCGCACCCGACGGCACCTGCAGCCCGGAGAAGTCGGCTTCTACGTCACGGACCTTGCCGCAGGACCGGCAGACCAGGTGGTGGTGGGTCGATTCGACGTTGGGGTCGAATCGAGCGGCGCCGGTCCCCAGGTCCAGGGCCGTGATCTCACCGAGCTCGGCCAGGTCGTTCAGCGTCTGGTAGACGGTCTTGAGCGAGACATTCGGCATTTCGGTCCGGACCTTCTCGTGGACCCGCTCGGCCGAAGGGTGCGTCGCATCGCCTTCGAGGGCCCGAAAGATGCACTGCCGCTGGGCCGTGATCTTCCGCCCGTGGGTCCGGAAGAGATCGGTCAGGGCATCGGGTGACTGCATGGCAGAATCACCCTAGCGGCCCCGCTCCTTTTTGACAATCATTGTTGAAATGGGCCGGACACGGCCGCCGCACGGGCGGAATCGGCGAGGAGCAACGGGCGTGCCAACCCGCTGGCCAAGGCGGCTACGTCGCCTGAGCTTCGCCGGTTCGGGCGGCAAAGACCCGCACGGGCTGCCCCACGCCCCGCAGCCGCTGCGGGGCGAGTTCCTCGGTGAGCCATTGGCCCGCCGGCAGGGCCGCCGCCGCGGCCTCGGTGACCACCAGGCCGTCGGGCGGCGCCACCTTGACCAGGCGCGAGACCTGATTGACCAGGGGGCCGAAGTAGTCACCCTCTCGCGGGGTCACCAGGCCCAGGCCCACGGCCCCTCGACCCGGGGGCAGCAGTGGATCCAGGGCGGCCGCCCGGCACACCTCGAGGCCGATGCGGCAAGCGGTGTCCGCCGTCGGGGCGGCGAAGAACACCTCGTCGCCGATCATCTTCACCACCCGGCCCCCGGCCCTCACGGCGCTCGACCAGGCGGCCGACTCGAAGCGGGAAAGAGCCAGGCTCTGGTCCCGCAGGCTCAACCCTTCGGCCCACGAGGTGGAACCGACGAGGTCCACGAAGCCCAGCGCGACCACCTCACCGGGACCGTCGGCGCCCCCGGCGCCAGCCCCCGGCTCCGACCAGCCCCGGGCCGCGGCGGCCCGTCGGCTGGCCCGATCGAACTGGGCCAGCAGGAGACGGGAGAGCACGTCGGGCACGTTGGTGAACGCCAGCGTCGCCGCCTCCGCCACCTGGGCCCGGGCCAGCTCCGTCGTCCCCTCCCGTTCGGTACCTGGGCCGAGTTCGGCGTAGAAGAGGGCCACTGCCGCCTCGGCGATGTTGGTGGCCGCCGCGCCCAACGCACGCGAGAAGGCGAGGATCGCCTCATCACCCAAGATGGCGGCCCCCTGCTCGAACGAGGCCATGAGCCCCACGAGACCGGAGGGCAGCATGGTGTCATCGGAGACCGACAGGCCGTTGGCCAACAGCACTCGCTCGACACGCTCGACCGGGACGCCGCTTCGTTCCGCCATCTCCTCCACCGAGATGGCGGAACGTGCCCCCAGCACGAGGTCGCCGGCCAACCCGGGAAGGCTCCCCAGGCGGTGGGCTTCCACCATGGCCTCGAGGGTGGCGCCCCGGGCCGTCAGGTACTCGAGGAGGGCCCGGCGTTCGTCCGCCTTAGGGGAGTCCGGGTCGTAGAGGCCGACCCTCTCCCACTCGTCGGTGTCCACCGGCTCATCGTTTCACGGGCGCGGCTGGGGCGCTGCGACGTGGACGCCGTGACCCGCCGCCGCCGACCCCAGCCGACATGACCCGATGAGATCGCGCATCTGGCTGTCGATGGTGGTCTGCACCGACTTGGGCGGCGCGCCGGAGGAGTTGTTCTGCGCCGCTTCGGCCAGGAGCAGAGCCGCATCACCCACGGAGCGGTCGCCGACGCAGAGCGCCACGGCGGGCGGGAGGTCGGCGTAGAGGTACGCACTCGCCATGTTGGCGTTCCGCTCGTCGACGACGTCGAGTGCGTGCTCTCGGGAGCGGGGGCCGGCCGTGGCCACCGTGCCGGGATCACAGGCGGACACCGTGGTCGTCTCCCCGCGGCGCGCGACCAACGCCACCACGTCCCGCTGTCGCAGAGCGCCCGCCCACACGGCGAAAGCCCGGGCCAGGGCATCGCTCTGCGGCGCCGTGCGCCCGACCAGATCGAGCCGGGTGCAGGACGAGCCGTCGGACCGGTACTGCATCATCGATCCCCCGCCCCAGCCGTCCGCCGCCGCCAACGCCGTCGTGGCATCCATGTCGCCGGCCAGGGTCATGTAGGTCTCGAAGGCGCCGAACGAACCAGGCGAGCCGATCCTCCGTTCCCCTCGGCCCAGGGCGGGCGGTGGCAGCACCCGCGTGACCTGGTGGAGCAGGTAGGCCGACGGGTTCACGATGTCGAGCTCCGAACTCGGGGGATGCTCGAAGGCCCGGTTCGTCATGCCGACCCCGCCCATGTTGTAGAGCAGGAGGACGAAATCAGGACCGAGGATGTAGGGAACCTCGGAGGAGATGCCGAGGAAATCCGCATTGCCGGTCGGGCCGGTGGACGCGGTCCCGGTTCCGGCCCCGGTCCCGGTCCCGCCGACGGTCACCGGTGCGTTCTCTTCCGCGTTGGCCTCCCGCTGTTCGCGCACCGGAAGTGAGGCGGCGTAGTCGTTCTCGGTGAGCACGGCATCGCCCTCCTCGATGGCGGTGATGGCGAACTCCTCGTCGGCCGTGCTCGACTCGTCGTCCAGTTTGACCAGGTTGAAATGTTGGTCTTGGAGCACATGGGTCAGTTCGTGAGCGAGGGTGACCTTGGTGCCCGGCGAGAGGCTCGCGCCTCTGATGACGATGTCCTTCTTGACGTCGTCGTAGTAGGCCAGGACCGATCCCGTATCGAGGGCGGTCTGGGCCTCCACCAGATTGACCGAGCCGCCGAGAAGTCCGAGGGCGCGGAATTCCGCCGCCTGCAGAAGCACCTGGGCCTTTTGCGTTGCGCCGTCGGGTTGATCCTGCGCGGCCGTCTGCCGGTCGAAGGTCCGGGGTGATTGGAAATGCACCGGTACCGGGTGGAGAAAGGCCAGGCCCCGGTCGTGGCTGACGAACGCCGCGATGGGGACGATGCTGGCGGGCCAGGTCAGGGCCGACGGGGACTGCGACCAGGCCAAACCGGCGGCCAGCAGGGTGGCAACCGTGAGTCCGGCCAGGGGCACCATCCACAGACGTCGACCCCATGACGGCTTCACGCGGCGACGCCGATTGCGAAGGGCCCTCCGACGAATTCCACTCAAGCCCCCAGACCGGTGACGGGGCGGACGACGACCGCCGACGGTGACGATATGCCAAGCCCGCACCACGGCTGCCGTCACCCGGTCCGGCCCCGATGCCGTGCTGACGCCATGTGGCAGGCTTGGGCGGTGCATCGATTCCGGCGAGAGGATTCATTGCGCCGCCTGGCCGCCGAGGAATTCGATGTGCTCGTGATCGGCGGGGGCATCACCGGCGCCGGTGTCGCGCTCGATTCGTCCAGCCGGGGTCTCAAGACGGCCCTGGTCGAGAAGCAGGACTTCGCCTCGGGAACCTCCTCGAAGTCATCCAAAATGGTCCACGGCGGCCTGCGCTACCTCCAGCAACGTGAATTCCGACTGGTCTACGAGAATCTGGCCGAGCGTCAGCGCCTGCTGGACAACGCGCCGCATCTGGTCAGCCCACTGCCCTTTCTCATCCCCCTCTTCGGCCGTGACGGCGTGGTCTCCAAGGCCGTGGCCCGTTCCTACGCCACTGCCCTGTGGCTCTACGACCTCACCGGGGGCTTGCGCATCGGCGCCCGGCACAAGCGGGTGAACAAGGAGGAGACGCTGGCGCACCTGCCCACCTTGCGCACCGAGCACCTGGTGGCCGGATTCCTCTACTACGACGCCCGCGCCGACGACGCCCGCCTCACGCTCACCCTGGCCCGCACCGCCGCCCTCGAACACGGCGCGGTGGTGGCCAACTACACCGACGTCGTCCGGCTGACCAGCGACGAGCTCGGCAAGACGACCGGTGCCGTGCTGCGGCCCGACCCAGCCGACCCCTCATCTGAGTTCAATGTGCGAGCCCGGGTGGTCGTCAATGCCACCGGCGTCTGGGCCGATGATGTCCGCGCGCTGGACGAAGGCACCCACCCGCGCTCGATTCGGCCGGCCAAGGGGGTGCACGTGAGCGTGCCGTCGGACCGGTTGCCCTGTGACATCGCGGCCGTCATCCCGGTACCGAAGGATCGCCGCTCCATCTTCGTGGTCGTCTGGCCCGAAACCGACCTGGTCTATCTCGGCACGACCGACACCGATTACGAGGGCCCACTCGACAACCCGGCCTGCACGCCGGAGGACGTCGACTACCTGCTCGAGGCGGCCAACAACGTGACGACCTCGAGGCTCACCCGAGCCGACGTCACCGGAGTCTGGGCCGGACTCCGCCCCCTCCTGGCGCCCCCCGAAAAGGGGGGACACGTCTCCGACCGTACGGCCGACCTCTCCCGCCGCCACACGGTTCGAACGTCGAGCCACGGCGTGGTGACGGTGACCGGAGGCAAGCTCACGACCTATCGCAAGATGGCGCAGGACGCGGTCGATGCCGCCGTCCTCCTGGTCGGTGAGACCCCCAAGACCCGGCCCTGCGTCACCAAGTCACTCCGGCTGATCGGGGCCACCGCGGCCCCCAAAGACCCGGTCACGGCTGTTCGCGCGCACGCGCATCTGCTCGGTCGATACGGCACCGGGTCACCGGCGGTCCTGGCCCTGGCCGAAGGGCGGCCCGAATTGCTCGAACCGGTCATCGACGGCCTGCCCTATACCGGTGCCGAGCTGTTGTACGCCGTCCGCGAGGAGATGGCCCAGACACTGGACGACGTGTTGGCCCGGCGGACGAGGGCCATGATCATGCGGGCGCAGCCGACGATGGCGGCCGCCCACGCCGCGGCTGCCCTCATCGCACCCGACCTCGGATGGACCGAGCAGGAAGCGTCCGACCAGGCCGCCCGTTTCATCGAGACCTGTGAAAAGGAACTGCTCACCGCCGGGCTCGACCTGCCGTGATCGCCCCCACCCCGGTCACGCCGATCGACGCCGCGGCGGACGCCGTCACCGATCGCCTTTCGGGCGCCACTCCCCCGCTGCCGGCCGGGCTGATCGATCGGCTGGTCGCCAGCGGCGCCGACGTGCGGACCGACGCGGCCAGCCGGGCCGAAGCCGGCCGCGACTGGTGGCCCCTGGCCATTGGGTGGGCGGCCGAGGGGTCGGTCCCCCAACGCCCGGCCATCGTCGTGCGACCGCACTCAACGGAGGAAGTCGCCGCCGTGCTCTCCGCCTGCAACGAGGCCGTGGTGGCGGTCACCCCGATGGCCGGCCGGAGCGGGGTCTGTGGCGGGTCCATCCCGGTCCATGGGGGTGTGTCGCTTGATCTCACCGGGCTCGAGGGCCTGGTCCGGGTCGACGAGACCTCGCTGACCGCCGATGTGCGATCCGGCATGTTCGGCCCCGATCTCGAAGCCGCCCTGGGTGAGGTCGGCGGCGGGTACACCCTGGGCCACTGGCCCCAGTCGATGGACCTCTCGACCGTCGGGGGCTGGCTGGCGTGCCGGGGCGCCGGTCAGTACTCGACCCGCTACGGGAAGATCGAGGACATGGTGCTGGGCCTCGAGGTCGTCCTGGCCGACGGCCGGGTCGTGCACACCGAGGGGAAGGGCCCACGCGCCGCCACGGGTCCCAACCTGACCCAGCTGTTCGTCGGGAGCGAGGGCACCCTCGGCGTGATCACCGAGGCCCGCTTCCGCATCCACCCGGTGCCTCCCGCCCAGGACCGGCGGGCCTTCGGCTTCGCCACCTTCGAGGCCGGGCTCGACGCGTGCCGCCGGATCTTGCGCCGCGGGGCGACGCCGGCCGTGCTCCGCCTCTACGACCAGGCCGAGTCCGCCCGCAGTTTCGAGCAGCCCGACACCAACGTGCTCATTGTCCTGGACGAGACCGACCCCGCGCTGGTGGCCGCAACGTTCGCCGTGGTCGATGACGAGTGCGGCGAGGTGGCGGCCGCCCAACCACTCGACGTGGCCTTGGTCGAGCGCTGGCTCGGTCACCGCAATGACGTCTCGGCGCTGGCCCCGCTGTGGCGCGCCGGCATCGTGGTCGACACGGCCGAGATCTCGGGGCCGTGGGCCGCGTTGCCGGGACTCTTCGAAGAAGTGGTCACCTCGCTCAAGGCTCTCGAGGGGACCCTGGCCGCCTCGGCCCATCAGTCCCATGCCTATACCGACGGAGCCTGCCTCTATTTCACCTTCGCCGGCCGTGGCCCCGAGGGCGACGGCGACTGGCGCGAGCGGTACTACCGCCGCGCCTGGGACACGGTGACCGACGCCACCCTGGCCCATGGTGCCGCCATCAGTCACCATCACGGCATCGGCCTCAATCGATCGCGCTTCTTGCCCCGGGCGCTCGGATCGGGCTTCGACGTGTTGTCCGGTCTCAAGAAGAGCTTCGACCCGGTCGGCATCCTCAATCCCGGCAAGCTGGGGCTCCCGTCCCCGTTCGGATCAGCGCCCTGGCCATGAACACCGCGGGTGGGGGGGGCAGTGTCCTGGTGGTCGATGTCGGCACCTCGGGCGTCCGCGCCTCCATTGTCCGACCCGACGCCGGCGTGACGCACGCCCACCACGCGCCGGTACTGCCCGAATCACCCGCTCCGGGCCTGGTCGAGTTCGATGCCGTCCTGATGGCCGAGGCGGTGATGCACGTGGCCCAGGCCACCCTCGCCGAGGGCGGGCCGGTCGAAGCGGTCGGCATCGCCAATCAACGGGCCTCGACGATCGTGTGGGACCGGGCCACCGGAGAGCCGGTCGCGCCCGGCATCGGGTGGCAGGATCTGCGCACGGTCGGCACGTGCCTCGTTCTCCAGGGCGAAGGCATCCGGCTGGCGCCCAACGCATCGGCCACCAAGCTGATGGCCATCCTCGATGCGGTGGACCCCGATCGAACCCGGGCCAGCGCCGGCGAACTGTGCTTCGGCACCGTGGACACCTGGGTGGCATGGATCCTCTCGGGAGGAGCGGTCGTAGGCAACGACGCGCTGCACGTCACCGACGCCACCAACGCCGCGGTGACCGCCATGGTCGACGCCTCGAGTATCACGTGGGACGGGCCGTTGCTCGAACGACTGGGCATCCCGACGGAGCTACTGCCCCGCATCGTCGACTCGTCGGGAGCCGTGGGCGCCTGCCACGCCCTTCCCGGCTCCCCGATCATTTGCGGGATGGTCGGTGATCAACAAGCCTCCCTGGTCGGGCAGGGATGTACTCGCCCGGGGTTGGCCAAGGCGACCTTCGGCACCGGTGGCATGCTCGACCAGTGCACCGGCCCGGAGGGCCCGCCGACCCACGCCGGCCGCGGCCGCGCCGGCACCTTCCCGATCGTGGCCTACCGGATCGGCGGTAAGCCCACCTGGGGCGTCGAAGCGGTCATGCTCTCGGCCGGCACATGTGTCGAATGGCTGCGGGATGATCTCGGCCTGCTGGCCACCTCCGAAGAGTCAGCGGCCGTCGCCGCCCAGTGCGAGACGACCGGTGACGTGTGGTTCGTTCCCGCCCTGCTCGGCATGGGTACCCCGGTGTGGGATTTCGGCGCCCGCGGCGCACTGGTCGGGCTGACCAGGGGCTCCGGTCGCCCGGAAGTCGTGCGCGCCGTGCTCGAGGGCGTGGCTCACCGTGGCGCGGACCTGTGTGAAGCGGCCGAAGCGGACAGTGGCTTCCCGATTCTTTCGTTGCGGATAGACGGCGGCATGTCGGACAACGATGTGTTCGTCAACGCCCTGGCCGACGCCATCGGTCGCCCGGTTGAGGTCTCGCCCGTGCTGGAGGCGACCACCCTGGGCGCCGGGCTGCTGGCCGGCCTGGCCATCGGGTCCTACGCCTCCGAGGAAGAGTTGGCCGCGACGTTCAGCCCTCGCCGGACGGTGGAACCCCGCAATGACGACACCGAGCGAGCGCGGACCCGTGAGCGGTGGCTACTGGCCCGGTCCAAGGCCGAAGCCACCATTCCCGAACTCACCGGCATTTCGTTCTGACGGCCGCGGCTCGCACACCTCAGGACCTGTGTGCCAGCTGAGGGCCGACGGCGCCACGACGGTTCTGATTTGACCTTTCGCTATGTTCTTGTCAGTGACCGCCGAACCACTGCCCCCTCCCGACTCACACCCGGAGCATCATGCGGTGATCGCCGGGACGGGGCGAGCCGGCACGAGTTTCCTCGTCCGCTTCTTGGATCAGTGTGGTCTCGACACGGCATCCTCTACCGATTTCTACGACATTCGCTCTCGCGCCGGGCTGGAACACAACCTCTTCGACGACGACGTTCCTTACGTGGTCAAGGACCCGTGGTTTTTCACGTACTGCGACGACGTGGATCCCGGCGCGATCGCGATTGATGCCCTCCTGGTGCCGGTCCGCGAGTTAATGGCTGCTTCCACGAGTCGAATCCTGCAAGAACGCATTGCCCTGGCCGAAGGCCCGAGGACCCTCGGGTCGACCAGCGACGTGAGTTCCGGTGTGACCGCAGGCGTGGTGTATTCGCTCGATCCAGTCGATGAAGCCCGTATCCTGGCCGTCGGTTTCCATCGGCTGATTCACTGGGCGACGGTCCACGAGGTTCCTCTGTTCCTGCTGGAATTTCCGCGCATTGTCAATGACCGCGAGTACCTGGTCGAGACGCTCTGGCCATGGCTGAGTGCTCATTGCAACAAGGAAGAGGCAAAAATCGCCTTTTCCGTCGTTGCCGATCCCCTCCTGGTTCGGGTGGAGACACCTCAAGGTTCCGACGTTGCTCGAGGCGGGTCGGTGGATGCGGAACGGCTCGATCGCAACGCGATGGGAATCCTGTTGAAAGAACGCGACGACCTCCTTGCCATCACGAAGGACGAGCTCGCTGAGGCACGGGAAATCTCCGGCGAATCCGAGCGGCGCCTCACCTACGTCCAGGGCCGGTTGGCTGAGGCCCAGGGAACCATCGTCGAAACCGAGAGGGCGCTGGCGGATGTCAGCTCAGCCCTGGGCGAAATGCAGGCTCACCTCCTTGCCGCCACGGCAGAGGTGAACGCTCTGCGGCACACGTTGAGCTGGCGACTCACCAAACCCCTGCGCGGGGTCCGGACACTCAGCCGACGTCACCGGTCGAATCCACCGAGTACGTAGGGGTCAGGTGGTAGCTGGGTGCGGGTTGGAGCTTGCGCCGCCGCCGCTGCAGCATCTACCTCACTCGGGACTGCCGAGCACGCTCGATGTCCACCAATCGAGACTGGGCGGCCAGCCAATTGGTCGAGCGGGCCAGTTGATTCTCGAACGGACTGTGGTGCAGTCCCGTTGGGTCGTTGGTCTGCGCACCGCACCGTCGGCAGACCGACATTCGCCCGTTTGTCTCCGGAGAATGGTGTTCATCGAGTTGTGTGCCGATGTGTGTCGCCTGGGTTGAACCCATGATGCTCCTCTCGCAGGGCAGTCCGAAGTGCGGTGCTGCCCCGCCGGAAGGATCGCAATCGGGTCGAATTGAGCACGATTGTCCTTCGCACCACCCTACGCCTCGTGCGTTACCTGCACTGGCGACACCCTCGGGCCGACGGGATCCCGACGACGTGAGGTGCTTGACCCGGACGGGTCGGCTCGGCAAACCGTGACCGTCTTTGCCTGGTTGCAGGGCGGGTGAGGAGTGACTATGGCTGATAGGGAGGAGCTTCTCCCCACCCCCATCTCGGCACGGGTGCGTGCTCAATCACTTCAGCGCCGGTTTGAGAGTTCCCGAGCGCGAGGCGGGTGCCCCATTCGAGGTATGCCACAAGAGCAGACCGGAATTCAGGGTCACTGGGAAGGTCGGAGTCGTCAGCGGCAAGGCTCATCAGAGAGACGAAGCGGAATCGCTGGTCATCGGTGATGTGGAGCCCTACGTGCCTCCCGACCATTCGCTCGTATCCGCCGATCCGATCGGTGTAGTCAGACGGGCCTCCAAACACTTCGCTCCACCAGGTAGCGACGTTCCTTCGGTGCTCCTCATGCACGCCTCCGGGGAAAAGTGGCGAGAGGAGGTCGTCTTGCTCGACTCGGTCATAGAAGGCGTCGATCAGGCGATCAAAGGCGTCTCGCCCGCCAGCCCATTCGTACAGCGTCGGGTCGTCTCCCATGAGCAAAATGTAATGGGGCTGGCTCCCAGGCCATTCGGCTCGCCGAGGAGGCTGGGCGCCAATCGTCGGGAAGTTGGGACGGGGCGGGCTCGTCCTGATTCCGTGTGGGTCCTGGGGCGATCGAGCCCGATCGAAAGTCGGTGACGCTTGTCTCGGCCCAACGGCTTCTGTAGCCTGGTTGCGGCCTGGGGGGGTTCTTCAATGAGCAGTGTTGATGAAGCTCGGCAATCGCACGAAGCATGTGGACTCGGTGATACCCCGAGCCTTCCGCAGTACGTGGATACATCACACATGCCGGAAGTCATTGAGGCTGGCTCGCGGTGCGCGCTGACCCTTGCGTGCCTGCCTGTCTCAAACGAGACGCGCGTAGCTCTGCCCTGATGACACCTCAATGCGTAGCCAACGCGGAGGCCGCATGAACGCACTCGCGATGGCAACCCAAAGGTTCCAGTGTTTCACTGCGGCCGGGCCGGCCAGAGTGTGGGCTGCATTGACTGGAACTGAGGAGACAAGCACATACCTGCATGGATTGGCGGCCCGCTCATCGTGGCAGGCGGATGCACCCATCCTTTTCGAGACCGATCAATCCTCGACGACCGGCCATTCCTCGGTGATCGGGCGGGTCCTGCACGTCCGACCACCCTGCCAGCTGTCCTACTGCGTCCGGTCTGGACCCGAGGACCCGCCTCTCTATCTCACCTGGCAGATTCGCCCTTGCCAAGGAGGATCCGCCATACGACTGCAGATCGACGAAATTGAATACGCGGACAGCGACGAAGAAGCAGAGAACACATGGTTGCCGATCCTCGCCTCGCTTCAGGCCCTGCTCGCGCGCGAGGACGCCGCAAGACCGGAACGATACGCACTGGAATAACCTCGAGGTGAGCGCATCCGCAGGGTTCGTCCGGCGGAGGCGAGGATCCACTCAGGCCCACGCAGGCACCGAAAGACCGGCCCCTACGTATCCGTCGGCTCACGAGGTGCCCCACTTGACGTCCCCGACCAAAGAGATTGACCAGTAGCTTCGTTCTCGTAGCCTTGGGCCATGGCCTCGGTCCTCCGAACTGGTCGGTCCTCCGATCTCGAAGCAATTCTCCAGCTCTGGGTCCGGGCCGAGGCTGAACCCAGCCACACGGACGACGTCGAGAGCCTGAGCAGGCTCATCGAGCGGGACCCGTCGGCGCTCATCGTCGCCGAGAACGGTCGATCAATCGTCGGATCCGTGATCGCCGGCTGGGATGGTTGGCGTGGATCTATCTATCGGTTGGTGGTCGCTCCATCGCACCGACGGCTCGGTTTGGGACGCCGACTTCTTCTCGAGGCCGAGGCTCGCCTCGCCGCACAAGGTTGTGTTCGCCGGCAGGCAATCGTCGTGGAGACCGAATCGAAGGCGATGGGTTTCTGGCAAGCGAGCGGGTGGGAACAACAGGTCCACCGTTCGCGATTCGTCCACGGTTGACCGTCATCCCCGCCGGGATGAGCCTGAGGAGGCGTGACCGTCAACGTGGCGTGCTCAGACGCCGGGCGAACCACCTTCACGGTTGAGATTTTCGTCAGGGGTGACGGCCGACGAGAATCATCAACGTGCGACGCTGTCCTTGGCGAAATCCGACCAGAGGTTGACCCACTCCCTCCACACGGCCGGCGGATAATCATGGCCCATGCCGTCGATCTCGACGAAGTGAGCGCCCGGAATGATGGCTGCGGTCTGCCGCCCGCCACTCGGGTCGATGAGAGTGTCCCTACTTCCGTGGATCACCAATGCGGGTAGATCGACCTCGGAGAGCTGGCCGGCGCGAGAGCCATCATGCATGACTGCTCTCATCTGCCGGCCGACCCCTGCCGGACAGAAGCATCGATCGTAGGCGGCACCGGCGCGGGCTCGGATGAACTTCTCGTCGAGCCACTCAGGCTTGGATCCGTACACACCGAGTGCGGCAACATGATGGTCGATGTAGGCCGATCGCGAGGGGGCCGGCGGCGCGGTCAAGAAGGCGAGCGCTGCCGCAGAGCTGTCGCCGTATCCGGCCTCCCCGGTTCGCGACATCGCGGAGGTCATCGACAACAATCGGTCGGGATAATCGATCGCGAGCCGT
Organism: Acidimicrobiales bacterium; assembly: GCA_035947875.1. GTDB lineage: Bacteria > Actinomycetota > Acidimicrobiia > Acidimicrobiales > RAAP-2 > Bog-473. The sequence goes on along the minus strand of DASZJQ010000226.1, from coordinate 2,420 downwards.
TGGACGATCATCCCCCCCATCGAGCAACCCATGACGTGGGCCCTTCGGACGTCTACGGCGTCAAGCACCACCGTCGCGTCGTTGGCCATATCGGCGAGGGAGTAGTCGGTGCCGTCGAGCTTCGTCGACAGGCCGACATCTCGATTGTCGAATCGCACGACGTGAAAACCTTCCTGACAGAACAACCCGCACCACTCGGCGGCGTAGTTGATGCACTGTGATCCAAGACCGTTGATCAGGAGAAGGGTCGGTCGGGACGGGTCACCGAATGATTCGTAGTAGATCTCGATTTCACCGTTCCTCGCCGTGGCCATGCGCGTCCTTCCTTTTTCGGCGATCGTATCGGCCTAGCGATCGATATCCCAATGTGCCGTATTCTCTAACGACGCGCGCCGCTGCCGCCAGTTGACCTTCCGCCACGGAGGATCAGTGTGCAACGATGAGATTCGGTGCCAATAGCGAGATATGAAAGCACCAGGTCGATCTCCATGGCATGTCGTCTGTTGAGGAGGTACGCATGAGTGTTTCGTTCCCCGGAGAGTCAGCCCAGTACCGGCAGGCGCGCAACCGACTCCTGGATCAAGAGGTAGAGCTCCGCCGAATAACGGAGGACGTGGCCGAGGCACGCCGGACCCTCCCGCCTGGCGGCGCGGTCCCGGAGAACTACGTCTTCGAAGGCCAGGGCACCGGCGGCGCTCCGACACATGTCACCCTCTCGGATCTGTTCGAACCGGAGAAGGACACACTCTTCATCTACAGCATGATGTTCCCCCGCGCCGTCGAGGAGGACCTCCCCTGCCCGTCGTGTACGCAGTTCCTCGACTCGTTTGACGGTGTCGCCGAGCACGCCGGTGAGCGCATCAACGTCGCTGTGGTGGTGAAGACGGAACTCTCTGGCGTACTCGCCCATGCCGAGACTCGCGGGTGGAGGCGGCTCAGGCTTCTATCGTCGGCCGGCAATACCTACAACCGCGACTACCACGGCGAGAGCGACGATGGCGGCGAACAGCTGCCGATGTTGAACGTCTTTCACCGGCACGGCGACACGATCCGACACTTCTGGGGTTCGGAGCTCCTGTTCGAGTCGCCCGAGCCGGGCCAAGACCCCCGGCACGGCGACACGATCGATCCGTTGTGGAATCTCTTTGACTTGACGCCCGAAGGGCGCGGTGACGACTGGTACCCCGATCTCACCTATTCGTGAGCCCGATCGGGGCGATTGCCAGGGACGACCTCATGGGAGCCGATCGCGCATCACTCGGACGACGGAAAAGGACAACAAGAGGGCCACTGCGAAGGGAAGGATCCACCATCCGTTGAAGCCACGGTGGGCGGCAAGATAGACGATGGCGACTGCGCCGACAACGCCGACCGCGATGCGCCAATCATCACCCACGATGAAGTCGTACCAGAACAATCCGAACTGTTTCAGCCACTTCATTGTGATGCCGCCTGTGCCACATGCGTTCTTCGCCCGACCGCCACGAGGCCGATGGCAATGGCCACGACAAAGGCGATGACCATCAGGATCGAGGCATCACTCCCTGGCCAGGCCACGCCCGCGCCCTCGGCACTCCAGAAGATCCCGAACGAAGTCAGCATGATGCCGACCACGAATTTCAACGCATTCTCGGGAACGCGTGTCAACGGTGCGTGCACGAGGATGCCGGCGATCAGGACGACGATCAATGCTGCACCCGCGGCGAGCGCGGCCAAGCCGACGTTGCGCTGGGTGCCTCCGAACGTGACGATGATGAATGCGACTTCAAGCCCCTCGAGGAACACGCCCTTGAACGCGACGGTGAACCCGTACCAGTCGTGCTCGGATCGCTCGCCTTTGGCGCGTAGCTGGGCCACATTCTCCTCATAGATCGCCGCCTCGTCATGCAGCGCCTTCAGCCCGCTGGCACGCAGAACGGCTTTGCGCAGCCACTGCAGTCCGAAGATGAGCAAGACCGTGCCCACCACGAGCCGAAGTGAGTTGATCGGCAGGTGCGACAATGAGGGACCCAGGATCGAAACGATGAGGGCCAAACACCCGAGTGCCGCCGCGATGCCCCACGTGGCCGAACGCCAACCTCGAGTCACCGCCACCGCGAGCACGATGGTGAGCGCTTCCACCATCTCCACGCTGCAGGCCAAGAAGGCAGCGGCGAACAGCACAACGCTATGCATCGCAACTCCTCGTTCTTTCGCGGTTATCGAGCCGGGTCATTCAGTCAGTAGTGTATACTACGAATATGACCAATTCAGTAGCAACTGCTACTGATTCGTACGATGAGCGGCTCGCCGAGCGGGGTGAGGAGCTCGCACCGGCTGAACGACGTGTCGCACAGTTCCTCGTCGACCTCGGTCCTGAAGCGACGTTGCTGTCCGCCGCAGCGCTGGCGAAACAGCTCGGCACCAGTGATGCAACCGTC
>DASZJQ010000225.1:0-6143 GCA_035947875.1 Acidimicrobiales bacterium | reverse complement strand
TCGTCGGTGGCCAGTGGCGCCGCATAGAAGCGGGAGAAGAGGTCGAGGACGTGCCGGGGCGGCAGCATCGGGTAGACGCCGCCCTTCTGCAACATGACGCCCATGAGTTCGGTCAGCTGACGGTGATCGGCAATGGGATCGAGCCCCAGCACCGAGATGCGGCCACCAGCGGGGCGGCGGTATCCCTCCATCGACTCGATGGTCGACGTCTTGCCCGCCCCATTGGGCCCGAGAACGACCAGGACCTCTCCGGCTTCGGCCGACAGGTCCAGCCCGTCCACCGCCGTGACCTCACCTTCGGAGCCGTAACGCACGGTGAGGTCCGTCACTTCGACGGCGGGCACGTGTCCGGCGGGCATGTCGTCGCAGGCTACTTTGAGCAGGCATGATCGATATTCGGCTGCTGCGGGACGATCCCGACCGTGTCAAGGCGGCACTGGCCCGACGTGGCGTGGCCACGTCGGAGATCGACCAGATCATCGCGGCCGACGTGGCCCATCGCGCCCGACTGTCCCACTCCGAATCGCTGCGGGCCGAGGTCAAGACACTCAGCCGTGAGGTCGGGGCGGCGAAGAAGGCCGGCGATGAGGCCCGAGCTGACGAACTCAGCGAGCAGAGTCGCCGGCTGGGCGAGGAGGAACGGTCCGCCGCGGCGGAAGCAGACGTCGAGTGGGAGAAGGTCCGGCTGGGACTGCTCTACCTGCCCAACATCCCCATGCCCGAGGTTCCCGACGGGGAGAGCGACGCCGACAACGTCGAGATACGCCGCTGGTGGCCCGGCAAGGAGTCGGGTGCGCCCGAACCGGGGCGAGCCGACCACCAGCACGTCCCGCACTGGGAGATCGGCCAGACGCTGCAGTTGCTCGACATGGAACGGGGTGCCCGTCTTTCGGGTTCCATGTTCCCCCTCTACCGGGGCGCCGGCGCCCGCCTGCTGCGCGCGCTGACCGGATTCGCGTTGGACCGCCACGCTCCGGTCTACGAGGAGATCCGTCCCCCGACGGTGGTGCTGACCGAGACGATGACAGCCACCGGTCACCTGCCGAAATTCGCCGACGACGCCTATCACCTCGAACGCGACGACCTGTGGGCGATCCCGACCGCCGAGGTTCCGCTGACGTCGATGCACCGGGGCGAGATACTCGAGGAGTCGGTGCTGCCCCTGCGCTTCACCGCCGCCACCCCCTGCTACCGCCGCGAGGCCGGTTCGGCCGGACGCGACACCCGCGGTCTCCTGCGTGTCCACGAGTTCGACAAGGTCGAGCTCTTCGCGTACACCACACCCGACCAGGCACTCGACGCTATGGCCGACATCCTCGGCCGCGCTGAGTCCATGCTGCAGGACCTCGAATTGCGCTATCGCGTCATGGATCTGTGCACCGGCGATCTGGGTGGTCCGTCGGCCCGCACCTTCGATCTCGAGGTGTATGCGCCGGGCGTCGATATGTGGCTGGAGGTCAGTTCGACCAGTTGGTTCCGCGACTACCAGGCCCGGCGGGCCCAGGTGCGCTACCGCCCGGCGGCCGGCGGGTCACCGCAGCTGGTCCACACGGTGAATGGCTCGGCTCTGGCCTGGCCCAGGATGTGGGCCGCCCTCGTGGAGAACGGCCGTCAGGAAGACGGCACGGTATTGCTGCCTGGGTGCTTGGCCCCGTACCTGGGAGGGGAGCTCTTGATCAAGGGGCCCTGACCCTGACCCCACCGCTGGCTTGCGCGAACCTGTGGGCGTGTCTCCCTTCGCAAGGCTGGTTGCCGGAGCCCTGGCAGCGGTCGCCATCGGCGTCGGTGCCGCTCTTCCTGACGCATCGGAGGCCGGCGCCGGTCTGATCCGACCGACCGTCGCCGTCCCGATATGTTCGACCGCACCGGCCCGGGCGCCGATGCTGCCCCGTGTCACGACGACGTTCGTCTCGGCACCTGAAGGATCACCGTCTGGTGTGGCCGTCAGCAGGGACAACAAGTATGCGTTTGTCGCCGAGGCCTACGGTTTCCTCCGCACGTACTCGCTGGCCTCGGCGACCCCAACCCTTGTGAGCTCCGAGACCGTGAAAGGCGCGAGGCTGGTTGGCCTTACCGTCACCCCGGATGGTCGCTACCTCGTCGGTGCGATCGGGAGTGGGGCAGAAGTGTTCGACGTGGCTCGACTCGAGCGGTCGCCGCCGCCGACGACCGACGGGCTCGTCGGTACGCTGAGCAGCGGCGGCACCGGTGCCAGCCAGACCGTGGTGTCTCCCGACGGCCACTACGTCTTCGTGACCCTTGAGGACTCTAATGAACTCGCTGTCTTCAACCTGCAGCGCGCACTGGCCCGTGGGTTTCATCGGTCGCACCTGGTGGGCACGGTTGCTCTGGCCAGCACACCCGTCGGTATTGCGATCTCCCCCAACGGTCGCTTCCTCTACGTGACCAGCGAAGGAAGCTCGGAGACGACGAGCAATGGAGCCCTGACCACCATCAATGTGGAGAAGGCCGAGCGTGCCCTTCCGCGAGCCACCGTCTCGGTGGTCACCGCTGGGTGCAACCCCAGCCGCGTGGTGGCCACGGCCTCGACGGTCTACGTCACGGCTCGGGAGAGCGACGCCCTCCTGGCCTTCTCAGCCAAGGCACTGATCACGCATCCCGCCCGCGCCCTCCGGCAGGACATATCGGTTGGCCAAGCGCCCGTCGGGTTGGCGCTGGTCAATCACGATGGCGGCCTCGTCATCGCCGACTCCATTCGCGTCAACGCCAGGAAGAATGCCTCGGGCCTGGCCGTCGTGACGGTCGACCACGGTGGCCGGATGGCCCTCACCGGCTCAATACGATCGGGGAAGTCTCCCCGGGACATGGCGACCAGCCCGGACGGGAGACTCCTCTTGGTGACGAACTACGCCTCCAGCCAACTCGAAGCCGTCACCCAAGCCGGCCTTCCCTGACCGGTTCGCTGACCCGCCCTACCGATACCCATACGGATGCCGACTAGGAATCGATGGCCGCTCGAAGTGACGCCAGGCGGTCACGATCCAACGAGTAGTAGACCCACTTGCCCCGGCGGTCTCCGTGGACGAGCCCGGCTCGGGCCAGGATCTTGAGGTGATGGGAGACGGTGGGCTGGCTCTTGCCCAGTGGCTCGACGAAATCGCAGACACAGACTTCGCCCCCGGTCGCGGCCGCCAGGATGCTGAGCACCTGCAGGCGGACCGGATCCGCCAGCGCGGTGAACCCGGTCGCCAGCTCGGCGGCGTCCGACGCATCTAGGGGCGAGGACAGGACCGAGGGGCAGCAGGGCTGGGCGGGTGATCCGGAGGTTTCTACTTCGACGTCGAGGGTCACTGATCCCGCGCTTCTCGCCATGGCGGCCTCCCATTGACAGCTGTGAATGTATCGATCATACTCGATGCATCGACAGATGTGAATACCGATGGAGGTCCCAATGTCCCGAGTCCAACTGGCAATGAACGTCGAAAGCCTCGATGACGCCCTCGACTTTTACCGGAAACTCTTCGCCACCGAGCCGGCCAAGCGCCGGCCGGGCTACGCCAACTTCGTCATCGCCGATCCGCCGCTCAAGCTGGTGCTGATCGAAGACACGGCCCAGGCACCCGGTGCCCTCAACCATCTCGGCGTCGAGTTCGAATCGAGCGAAGCCGTTGCCGAGGCCCAGGGCCGCCTGGCCGGTCAAGGCCTGGTCACCGCCGTTGAGGACGACGTCACCTGTTGTTTCGCCATCCAGGACAAGCTGTGGGTCTCCTCGCCCGAAGGCGTGCCGTGGGAGTTCTATACGGTGCTGGCCGACGCCGACTCCATGCGGGGCGACGAACCAACCGACGGCGGGCCGGATGTATCGGCGTGTTGCGCCGGCGTGCCCCGTGGCGCCGCGGAATCTGGGCCGCCCCCGGTGTCGCCGACCTGTTGTTGACCGACCTGACGGCGCCGACGACGACGTGGGGATGAGCGAACCAGCGCTGTGGCGTCGTCTCATCGCCGAGGGACTGGGCTGCGTGTTCCTCGGCGCCATCGTGGTGGGATCGGGAATCGCGGCGCAACAACTCTCGCCCGGCGCCACTGGTCTGGAACTTTTGGAGAACGCGGCAGCCACGGCGGCCGGCCTCTATGCCATCATCCTGATGTTCGGCGGAGTGTCAGGGGCCCACTTCAATCCAGTCGTGTCCTTTGTCGACGCGGTCTTCGGCGGGTTGAGGTGGCGTGATGGCTTCGCCTACCTCCCGGTGCAGGTGGCCGGGTGCATCGGCGGGGCCGTCCTGGCCAACATGATGTTCGCCCTGCCCGTCGTGAGCATCTCGACCAAGCATCGCTCGAGTGGCCCGCACTTCCTCTCCGAGATTGTGGCCACACTCGGATTGATGTTGGTGATCTTCGCGCTCGCCCGAACCAGGCGGAGCAATATCACGCCGGCGGCTGTTGGGGCCTACATCGGCGCGGCGTACTTCTTCACCAGCTCGACCAGCTTCGCCAACCCGGCCATCGCCGTAGGACGCATGTTCAGCAACACATTTGCCGGCATCGCCCCGGCGTCGGTCCCAGCCTTCGTGGTCGCTGAAGTGATCGGGGGGATCGTCGCCATCGTGGTGATCAAGGTTCTCTACCCTGACCTCACCCGGGACGAAGCAGCCGACATCATGGTGCCGCACCACGGCCCGGGCACGACGTCCGCGGTGCCGCCAGGCGGCACTCCTGTCCCTTCGCCCGCTGCGGCCCAACCCCGTGACTGAAGGCCCGTGACTGAACCCCCGGTGGTGCTGTTCCTGTGTGTCCACAACGCGGGGCGAAGCCTGGCCGCCCGAGTCCTGCTTGACCACTACGCGGAAGGCCGAATCCGCGTCGAGTCCGCCGGGTCTGAACCCGGCGGTGCGTTGAACCCAGCGGTGGTGAGCCTCCTCACCGAGCGCGGTCTGGACCCGTCCCGAGAATTCCCCAAACCGCTGACCGACGCTCTCGGGCGGGAAGCCGACGTTATCGTCACCATGGGATGCGGCGACGCCTGCCCCGTCTATCCAGGGAAGCGATACCTGGATTGGGACCTCGACGATCCGGCCGGACTGCCGGTTGAACAGGTCCGACCGATCGTCGACGAGATCGACCGTCGGGTGCGAGGACTTCTGGACGAACTCCTCACGCCTTCCGGGTGACCACGATCATCGATCGCTCAATGCGGGGAAAAAGCCTGCGAGACAATTCACGAGCGGTATTCGGTCACCTGTGTGCTATCCGGCCGCACCCCGCAGCGACGGCACGCTCATCCCCGTGGTCGCAGTTGACTGTGTACCTTCCGTCGCGCTCATCAACTTGTGGGCATTCGGAAGGCCATGAGATGGCCGCTTGACGCGACCATGCCTGTGGGGACAACCAGGAGGTCACCAGCGACCGATGGCCACCCGCTTATCGGGACCCCGACGCTGTGGGTCCACACGATTTTTCCCGTCTTGCGGTCGATGGCCACGAGATTCCCCTGAAGCGTCCCGGTGATCACGAGGTCATTGACCACGGTGGCGCCCCCGGTTGGATCACCCGGAATGGAGGTGTCCCAGAGATGCTTCCCGGTCCTTGCGTCAACGGCCACGACCTCACCGTTCATCGTGCCGACCTTGCCTCCGAAATAGGCGGTTTTCACCGGGGACAAGACGGTCGCGGCGTTGAGGGTGGCCACGTAGACGTTGCCGTCGGCCGAGGCAGGCGGGGTGAGTACCCCGCCGTAGGTGCCGGGCAAGACCGACGTTGGGCCCGGCAGTGCCGTGAGGGAATGATTCTCGTGGATGCCCACCGAGGTCTTCCACAGCAAGTGTCCGGATGCCGGGTTCATTCCCAACAGTTGTCCACCCTTGCCAGTGCCAACGACGACCTGACCGGAGGTGGCGCCATTGTTCACCTTGACCAGGAGAGCATGGACGAAATCCTGATCAAAGAGGTCATGCGGCACGGCTTGGCGGTACCAGATCAGTCGACCGGTGGCGAGGCTGAGTGCCACCGTCGAATCGGTGTACAGGTTCGGGCCGGCCCGACTCGACCCGTTCGGATATTGGGGTGTGCCAGGAAACGGGGCCGGATTGGCGGTTCCCCAGTAGACGATTCCGGTTCTCGTGTCGATCGCCGGCGGGTACCATGCGCCGCCACCGGAGTTGACGCCGGGATGTCCCCAGAGGTCC
>DASZJQ010000224.1:0-14525 GCA_035947875.1 Acidimicrobiales bacterium | reverse complement strand
ACGCCGGCTACCTGCGGGTCATCGGCCGCACGTCCGACATCATCATCCGGGGTGGCAAGAACATCAGCGCCCCGGCTCTCGAGGCGGAGATCTCCGAGCATCCCGACGTGGACTTGGTCGCCGCCGTGTCGATGCCCGACGAGGTCCTTGGCGAACGAATCTGCGTCTACGTGGCGACCCGGGACAACGTCGCGATGACGCTCAACGATGTGACGGCGTTTCTCGCTGACCGGGGGGTCACGCAGGAGTGGTTTCCCGAACACCTGGTCCAGCTGGATGAGCTGCCTCGCTCGTCCGGCGACAAGGTGGCGAAAGGGGAGCTTCGGGCCGACATCCGCCGGCGCTTGGCCGCCGGGTAGGGCTGGAGTGTCCGAAGTGGTGCTACCACGAGGGCGGCGCACCGGCTAGCGCCCTTGGTTCGTGCCGTGGCCGGGTCAGACTGAGGTGGTGAGGGACCGAGGCGGGTGCGGCAGGAGGGTTGACCGGGACTTGAACGAGCGAATGCTCGCTGGCGCAAGGCGGTGAACAGCCAGACGCTCCGCGTCGCCTGGTACGGATTCCGGGCCACCTTCCGCCTCCGATGGGGCGGCTACCTGGCCATCGTTCTGCTCATCGCCCTCTTGGGGGGCGTGGCCATGGCGGCCATCGCCGGTGCCCGGCGGACACAGTCCTCCTTCTCGGTCTACGCGGCCAGCACCAACCCCTCCGACCTGGGTGGCATTGTCGGTGTGCTCAATCCGGCGATCGGCGGTACCACCGGCTACGACCCGAAGCTGATCGCCACCATCGCCCGCTTGCCCTATGTCACGCACGTCGAGAGCGGCGCCGGCCTCGATGTGCTGCCGCTCGGGCCGCTGGCCGCCCGCATTGACCAGGCCTTCGTGGTCGCCGCCGGCAATGGCCTGGGAACGCCCGATGGGTTGAACTTCAACCAGGACCGCCTCACCGTCGTCCAGGGCCGGATGGCCGACCCCCGAAGAGCCGGTGAGATCGTCATGGCGACCACGGTGGCCCAACAACTGGGCCTCCACGTTGGTCAGCGCATCCCCCTCGGGGTCTACACCAACGCCCAGACGAATCTCCCCGCGTTCGGCACCTCCAAGGTCCGCCCGATCCGACGGATCACTGTGACGCTGGTGGGCACCGTCGTCGAACCGAGACAGCTGATCGAAGACGACGTCGACAATTCCCAGTCGCTGGCCTATTTCACGCCGGCGTTCACCCGGCCGTTCCTGTCCTGCTGTGTCAACTACTCGGAGGCCGGCATCCAGGTACGCGGCGGCAGCCGCCACGTGGCCGCGGTGGAGCGTGAAGTCAAGGCCGTTCTCCCGAAGGCGTTTCCCGCCTTCAGCGGAGCGTCCGACACCCTGGGCAAGGCGCAGCGCGCCATCAAGCCCGAGTCCATCGCCCTCGGGGTGTTCGGGGCCATCGCCGCGGTGGCCGCTCTGCTCATCGCCGTCCAGGTCATCGGGCGCCAGGTCCGGGTGGGCACCAACGAGACCGAGACGCTCCGGGCCCTCGGCGCCGATCAGGCCATGACGTCGGGCGAGGCGCTGATCGGGATCCTGGGCGCGGTCGTGGTCGGCTCACTCCTGGCCGCCGGTGTGGCCGTCGCGCTCTCACCACTGGCTCCGATCGGGCCGGTGCGGCCGGTCTACCCGGACCCGGGGGTGTCCTTCGACTGGACGGTGCTCGGCGTGGGCGTGGCGGTAATCATCGTCGGGCTCGGCGCCGCCGCGGCCGCCCTGGTCGTCCGGGCGAGCCCCCACCGGACCGTGAGCCGGCGCTGGCGGGGGGTGCGGGGATCCGGTGCGGCCCGGGCAGCGGCCAATTCGGGGATGCCGGTCCCGGCAGTGGTCGGCATCCGCTTCGCCCTCGAGCCTGGTGCAGGGCGCAACGCGGTGCCGGTGCGCTCGGCCATCCTCGGGACCGTCCTCGCCGTCGTCGTCGTGGTCGCCGCCGTCACCTTCGGCGACAGCCTCGACACCCTGGTCTCCCACCCCGATCTCTACGGCTGGAACTGGAGCACCGCGCTGGGCTCGGGAAACGTGATCCCCGAGCATCACGCCACGGAGCTCTTGAGCCGAGACCACTACGTCCAGGCCTACTCGGGCGCCTACTTCGACGATCTGAGCATCGACGGCCAGACCGTGCCGGTGATGGGCCAACGTCCGGGGGCGGCGGTGCAGCCGCCGATCCTGACGGGGCATACCCTCCAGGGGCCCGACCAGACCGTCCTCGGCGCCGTGACCCTGGCCCAGCTGCACAAGCGCCTCGGCGACACGGTGGAGGTGAATTCGGGGGCCGGCCCGGCCCGGCCGCTCACGATCGTGGGGACGGCCACCATGCCGACGATCGGAAACGGCTCGGGCCCGCACCTCGAGATGGGAACCGGGGCCCTGATCCCGGCCGCCCTCATCCCGGCCCCGGCCAAGAACCCGTTCAATGTCCCCGCCACGGTGGCGGGACCGGCGGTCATCTTCATCGACCTCAAGCCCGGGTCCGGTGCCGCCGGCAGCCGGTCACTGCAGAAGATGACCGGTCCGCTCACGAACCAGTTCAACTTCGGGGTGTTCATCTCCCCGGTGCTGCGCCCGGCCGAGATCGTCAACTACCGCTCGATGGGGACCACACCGGCCATCCTGGGGGCCGCCCTCGGCGCCGGCGCGGCCGCGGCCCTGGCCCTGACCCTGGTGGCCTCGGTCCGGCGGCGACGACGCGATCTGGCGCTGCTCAAGACCATCGGGCTCAGCCGGCGACAGCTAGGGGCGGTCGTCGCCTGGCAGTCGAGCGTCGCGGTGGCCATCGGGACCGTGGTCGGGGTCCCCCTCGGGATCGTGGTCGGTCGGTCCCTGTGGCAGCTCTTCGCCAACGAGATCCACGCCGTGCCCACCCCCAGCGTCCCGGCGCTGTCGATCGCCTTCATCGCCGCAGGGGCTCTGGTGCTGGCCAACGTCATCGCGTTCTTCCCCGGGCGCGTCGCCGCCCGCACCCCGACGGCCCTGCTCTTGCGGGCGGAGTAGCGAGGGGAGCGAGCCCGAGTGGCGCGGACGCCCGTGGTGGCGTGGACGCCACTCGGCGACGTCTACCCCCATCCCTCGATCGCCCCGATGCCGAGCCGCTCGATCGCTTCGAGGAGGGGGGGAACCTTCGAATCGGGCACGGGCAGCTGAGGCAGGCGGGGATAGCCGCCGGGCAGACCCAGCGCGTTGAGTGCGGCCTTGGTGGCGCGTATCCCGCCGGCCGCGTAGAGCGTGGCCGAGAGCCGGAGCAGCGATCCGTACAGCTCGCCCATGTGGTGGGCGTCGCCGTCCTTGTAGGCCTGGATCACCCCGACGCAGAGGTGCGGGGCGAGGTTCCCTTCTGAGCTGAGGTAGCCGGTGGCTCCGAGGGAGAGCGCGGTCAGTGCGAGGTGAGGTCCGCCGACATGGATCTCCAGCCGGGTGCCCAGCGCATCGACGATTTGGGTGAGATAGCCCAGGTCTTGGTGGCTGACGTTGATCCCGATCAGGTGGTCGTACCGGTCAGCCAGTTCGACCAGCATCTGTACCGGGACCTGGTAGCCCACCGATGGATGGGTGGAGAGCACGGCGGGGAGACTGGTCGCCCGCAGGACGTCGTCGAAGTAGCGGGAGATCTCGGCCTGCGTGGGCCGGTGGCCGTGCCCCTGGTCAAGCGAGTAGATCTGGGCCGCCTCGACCCCGAGGCCGGTGACCATTTCGAAGTAGTCGATCATGTCGACCGAGGTGCGGGGCTCGACGCCCATGGCCCGGATCGGCACCTTCCCCCCCAGTTCCTCGACCCCGATCCGGAGTAACCGCCGCGTCTCGTCGTCGGAGAGGACATACCCTTCGCCACTCCCGCCCCCGCCGAGATACACCCCGATGCCGGCGGCCGCCATGCGCTGGAGGTGGCCCCGTAGGGCGCCCTCATCAAGGACGCCGTTCTCGGTGAAGGGCGTGATGCTGACGACAAAGGTGCTGGCGCGCGCCGGGTCGACCGGGCTCGCACGACCGGCCGGCAACGGTCAGACGCTCCCGATGCGGTCGAACTTGAAGAGCCTCAGGGAATTGCCACAGAGAATGGCGTGCTTCTCGTCGGGTGGGACGTCGGTAAAGGTTGCGTTGATGGTCTTCCACGACAGCGGCCAGTCCGTCGTGATGTGGGGGTAGTCGCTCGACCAGAGCATCCGGTCGACGCCGATGCGGGCTCGGTTGTCGACGGCGAACGGGTCGGTGATGAAGGAGGCCGGAAAGAACTCCTGCATGTATTCGCTGGGCAAGCGGGTCAGTTTGGAATCGCGCAGCGACGCCCGCCGGTGGCGCAGGAAGTTGTCGTCGCACTGGCTCTCGAAATACGGGATCCAGCCGCAGTCCACCTCGATGAACGGGACCCGCAGCTTGGGGAAGCGGTCGAGCACCCCGGCGAAGATGAACTCCAGCATCCGCCTGGGCGCGTCATAGAAATGGCCGGTACCCGGCAGGTTGGTGGCGACGGAACGTTGCCCCATCCTTCCTTGGACCAGGCCGACGTGGATGGTCAGCGGCATGCCGGTCGCCTCGATGGCCTCCCACACCGCGTCGTCCTCGGGCGTGATCGACGGCTCTCCGCTCGGGTAGCGCTGCATGAGGAAGGCCACGAAACCGGGCATGTTCGAGAGACGCTCGATCTCCTTCAGGCAGCCCTGCACCCCTCGGTTGGGCAGCAGCGCCGTCCCGCCGAGCCGATCCGGAGCGGTCGCGCAGAACTCCGACATGAAGTCGTTGTAGGCCCGGATCATCTCGTGGTGGAGGTCGGCGTCCTCGTGGCCGGCGACGAAGGTACGCGGGTTGTTGGACCCGAAAATCAGCTCGGCGTCGACCCCGTCCTGCTGCATCTCCTTGACCCGGGCCACCGGGTCGTAGCTGCCCGGGTTGATGTCTTCGTACGTACACCATTGGCCAAGGTCCTCGGCCTTGCGCCCCGCGGTGGCACCCCAGCTGAAGGGGAGGGTCGTGTCGTAGCCGGGGAACACCCACCCGTCCCCCTCGGCCAGGCGGTCGACTCGGGGCACCCGATCCCGGTCCTTCGTGGCCACCCGGGACGTCCACACGTCCCGTGGCTCATTGAGGTGCCCGTCGGCTGAGATCAGCTTGTACTTCGCTTGTGGGTCGGCCATTGCGGTACCCTCCCTCGGGTCAGCCGGACGGCAACGTCCTCACCCTACATTCAGTGATCTTTTGTAAGATCTGAGGCGCTCCGGGGGGAGGGGCAGGCGGCGGCTGTCGACGTCATTTCGAAGGGGAAGAACACGTGGGCATGCCAACGGACATCGGGATCGTGGACACCATGTTGGGGTTCCCGCACGCCGATATGAAAGAGGTGTACCGGTTCATCACGCAGCAGACCAAGGACACGCAGTCCAAGGAGGAGTTCAAGTTCCCGGCCGAGTACATGTTCAAGGACGTGCCCGAGAAGACATTGGAGGGCTCTGACGACCCGATCGGCGTGACCCTGCGCGAGATGGACCTCTGGGGCATCGAGCGGGGGCTGATCGGGGTGGGGGACCTGGGCGGTGTCGGGGCCGATGCGCTCAAGCGCCACCCCGACCGGTTCATCGCCTCGGCCAACGCCGATCCCAACCAGGGCATGAAGGGGATCGCCCAGCTCGTGCGCGAGTACGAGACCTACGGCGTCCGGGCGGTGGGCGCCTTCCCGTCCGGCACCTTCCCCCAGGTAGCCATCAACGACAAGAAGATGTATCCGCTCTACGCCAAGTGCGTGGAGCTGGGGATCCCCATCTTCTGTTGCGCCGGCGTGCCCGGCCCCCGCCTCAAGTTCGAGCCTCAGCGCGTCGAGCTCATCGACGAGGTCATGTTCGACTTCCCTGACCTCGTCTTCGTGACCAGACACGGGTGCGAGCCATGGACCGAGCTGGCCGTCAAGCTGATGCTCAAGTGGCCAGGGCTGCACTACTCCACCAGCGCCTTCGCCCCCAAGTACTACCCGAAGGACATCGTCAACTTCGCCAACACCCGGGGTGCCGACAAGATCATCTATGCCGGCTACTTCCCCATGGGCCTCTCCATCGAGCGGATCATGACCGAAATGCCCGCGGTGGGGTTCAAGGACGAGGTGTGGCCCAAATTTCTTCGCACGAACGCCTTGCGGGTGCTAGGCCTGTCGGCATGAGGCACCGCCTTTCACCGATGAACGGCGACCGGCCCTACCCGAAGCACCCGCAGCACCCGCACCTCAAGGAGCACAGATGACCGACACCATTGCCGACCGAGCTGACGAGGCGGGTGACGTCGCCGTCCCCGCCGTCGACTACACCACCTTCGACGCCGACAACCACTACTACGAGGCGACCGACGCCTACACCCGCCACATCGACCCGGCGATGGCGAAGCGGGCGATGCAATGGGCCGAGGTCGACGGTCGGGTGCGGCTCTTGGTCGGAGGACGGATCAACCGGTTCATCCCGAACCCCACCTTCGACCCGGTGGCGCACGCCGGCAGCCTGATCGAATACTTCCGGGGCCGGAACCCCGGGGCCCAGGACATGCGCTCCCTGTTCGGTGACCTCGAGCCCATCCGCCCCGAATACCGCGACCGCGACGCCCGTCTGGCGGTCATGGACCGTCAGGGGCTCGACGGGTGCTTCCTCTTCCCCACCCTCGGCGTGGGTATGGAGGAAGCACTGGCCTCGGACCCGCCCGCTCTGGTGGCCGCGTTCACCGCCTTCAACCGCTGGCTCGAGGACGACTGGGGCTACGCCTATCAGGATCGCATCTTCGCCGCGCCGATGATCACGCTGGTTGACGTGGAGGCCGCGGTCGCCGAGCTCTCCCGAGTGCTCGAGGCCGACGCCCGCATCGTGTGCATCAAGGGTGGCCCGGCGCACTCGCCGATCGGCTTGATCTCTCCGGCCGACCACCGTTTCGACCCGTTCTGGGGGCTGGTCAACGAGTCCGGCGTGACCGTGGGCATCCATTCCGGAGACGCCGGCTACGGCCGCTACATCAACGACTGGGAGCCTTTCGGCGACTTCGAAGCGTTCCGCCACTCCCCGTTGCGCTCGGTGATCAGCTCGGATCGCCCGCCCTTCGAGACCATGGCGGCCATGGTCTGCCAGGGCCTCTTCGACCGGTTTCCCAATGTGCGCGTGGCCACCATCGAGTCCGGTGCCGACTGGGTCGCCCCCCTCTTGAAGAAACTCAGCAAGGTCCACGGCCAGATGCCCACGGCCTTTCCTTCGGACCCGGTGGAGGCCTTCCGGGAACACGTCTGGGTGGCGCCCTTCTACGAGGACAACCTGGCCGTCCTCAAGGACGTCCTGGGGGTGGAGCACCTCCTGTTCGGATCCGACTGGCCCCACGCCGAAGGGCTCCCTGAGCCCAGGGACTTCGCACTCGACCTGCGACGCCACCATTTCGGCGAGGACGAGATCCGCACCATCATGCGCGACAACGGCCGTGTGCTCACCCTGCGACGGGCGGCGTAGAGCGGGGTTGGTCCACGGCTGGCGGGCCGAGCCCGAGCCCTCCCGGGGCTCCCGTTGCTCCCGAATGTCTTTCGCCGTTCGCGAGCAAGAAACCGACATGAAACACAACGGTGTCACGGTATGGGCATGCGTGACCGGCTCACTGGTTGCCGAGGACCATCGTCCTGCCCGCCGTGGGCCGCTCGCGCCCGGACACGCTGAACCATGCTGGCCACCCTGCGCATCTGGCTGCCCGATGCCCCGGGCGTCCTCGGCGCGGTAGCGGCCGAGATCGGCGCCGTCGATGGGAATGTGATCGGCCTCGAAGTGCTCGAGCGCGAGGCCGGGGTGGCCATCGATGAACTGGTCGTCGAGCTGCCCGATCGGGCGGGCGCCGTCGACTCGGTGTGCCAGGGGATTCGCCGCGTTCCCGGTGCCGGCGTCGAGGATGTCCGCCAGCTGGCCGTCGTGGGTCAGGACCGTGAGGACACCGTCCTCGGTGCGGCGGTCGCCATTCTCCAGGCGGCCTCGCCCACGGCCGCCCTCAATGCACTGCTCGGCCAGGTCCTCACCCTCTTTGATCTCAGCTGGATGGCCCTGGCCGATCTTGATCGTGAGCGGTTTCTCGAGGTGCACGGCGACGTTCCGTCGGTGCAATGGGTGATGGCCTTTGCCGAGGGGTCGCGCAGCGGCGGTGACCCGGCCAACGACACCACCGGTTCGGGTGTCTTCGTCGAGGCGATCGCCGACACGGACTTCACGGTGTGCGGTGGTCGCTCGCGCGCCATCCGGCGCCGGGAGCGCCATGAGATCGCCATGTTGGCGATGGTCACCGCCCGGTTCATCGACGCCCTCGGCGTGCGCGAGCTGTCCCATTGATGCGAGCTGTCCCATTGGGCGGCCCCCTCACCTAAGGTCCCGCCATGGTGCGTATCGGGATGGTGGGGACGGGACTCATCGCCTGGGCCCACGGTCTGGGTCTTCGGGCCATGATCGACGCAGGGGCGATCGACGCCTCGCTCGAGTTGGTGCACGATCGCAATCCGAAGCGCGCCGAGGGGTTCGCCGCCGCCTGCGGCGCCACGACGGTGGACAGCGTCGCCGCCGTGGTCGAGGGCTGTGATGCGGTCTGGGTCTGCACGCCGACCTCGGCCCACGGTCAGGCGGTCGAGGCCGCCGCCACCGCCGGCCGGCCCGTCTTCTGCGAGAAGCCGTTGGCCACTGACCTGGCCGGTGCCCTCGCCCTGACCGACGTCGTGACGGACGCGGGCGTGCCGGCCCAAGCGGGTCTGGTGCTGCGGTCCGCTCCGGTGTTCCGCGCCCTGCGCGCCCTGGTGCGGTCGGGCGAACTGGGCCGCCCCATGGCTGCGGTCTTCCGCGACGACCAGTACTTCCCGATCCAAGGAAGGTACGGGGGCTCGAAGTGGCGGGCCGACGTGACCCAGGCCGGCGGCGGGTGCCTGATTGAACACTCGATCCATGACGTGGACATTCTGCGTTTCTGTTTCGGTGAGGTGGAGACGGTCACGGGCCGGACGTCGAACTTCTCGGGGCACCCGGGCATCGAGGACGTGGCCACGGTGTCGATGGAGTTCGCCTCGGGGCTCACCGCCCACCTGACCAGCGTGTGGCACAACATCCTCAGCCGTGGGTCCACCCGCCGGGTCGAGGTCTTCTTCGAGAACGGCCTGGTGTGGCTGGACGACGAATTTCGCGGGCCGTTGCACGTGCAGACCAGCGATGCGACCGAGTCTCGGCGCTGCCCGTCCCCCGACTGGGTGACGGCGCTGCCGTTCGGGAACCACGAGATCGGCCTGGGCGTGGCCCCCTACGTCGAGGAGGATCGGGCCTTCGTCGATGCCGTGATCGAGGGACGTGATCCAGAACCGGGCCTCCACCAGGCGCTGGTGGCCCATCGCCTGGTGGATGCGGCCTACCGTTCCGCCCACCAGGGCGGGCGTCCCGTGGCGCTCGCATGAGCCCGGGGCCGGATCAGGCCTTGGGCGCCTCCCAGCGGCAGTAATTCTGGTAGCGGTAGAGGGTCTCGTAGCCCAGCTTGGTATAGACCGGCTCTCCCATCTCCGAGGCTTGCAGGGAAACCCGGGCGGCGCCGCGCTCGAAGGCCAGATTGGTCACGCGCTGGGTCATCGCTCGCCCCAGACCCTTCTGACGGGCCGCCGCCACCGTGCCCACCCACTGCAGGCTGGCGATGCCGTCGCTCGAGTAGGTGAGCGCCGCCGACACCGGCTGCTCGCCCCGATAGGCGACCACGATGGCGGCGTCGTGGTCGTCCAGCACCTGGGCCGGGAGATCGAAGCTGTCGGTGAACACCTCGGGAGGCAGCCCGTAGACCGAGTAGGCATCGGCGTTGACGGCCATGAAATCCGACAGGCCCCGCTCGTCGGTCACCGGGCCGAGCTCGATGCCGTCGGGCGGCGTGACGTCGGCGAACGGCTCCCGGCAGATCATCTCGGGGAAGGGCGCGCCGAAGGGAACCAGTCCCGCCGCGGTGCAGAACGCCTCGAGGTCGTCGTCCTGGCCCGTGTCGCGGACCTTGACCGTGTAGCCCCGCTTGCGGCGGGCGAAGAAGGTGTCGGCCCGCCCGATCAGCTCGGCCGCCGGCAGCGACTCGTCGGTGCGGAAGGCGCCGTTGCAGTTGACCGGGATCCACGATCCCCCGGCGTAGGCCAGGACGCACTCGGCGTCCTCGAAGGATCCCCGACGGCACCACGTCGTGGTCGCCCGGCTGTAGGCGATGAGGTTGGCGTAGGCCAGTCGGGCCTCGTCGGCCGTGGACGCGTCGGCGCGGGGCGGTGGGGCATCGTGATCGGCCATGCCGCCATGATGCCCCACCGAGGTACCGCTTCGGTCACGCAACCGCTTCGGCCACTCAACGAAGGATGAACACCGGGTGCTTGGCCGCGATGGCCTCGAATTGGGCGTCGGTCGAGTCGGGTCCCACCCCGTCGAAGAACATGCCGACCTCGAACTTCCAGCGCCGCAGGTAGGCCCGCAGGATGGGGGTGCGCTCGGCCACCGGGATCTCCACGGCCGTGCGCTCGACGCGACGGCGCCCGAGGATCAACACCAGCTTGCCGTCGGCCGCCTTCACGTTGCGCACCCACTGGGTCTCGCCCCGGGGCGAGACCAGGTACTCGTGGCCCTCGAGCGTGAGGGGGTTCACCGGGGTCCGGTGCACCTCGCCGGTGCTGCGGCCCACGTGCTCGAGCGTGCGGGATCCCCAGACGCTGATCCCCAGGCGCGTCAGCCGGTTGAGGAAGCGGTTCATCACGTTGCGGGTGAACCAGTCGGGTTGGCGGTAGTGGGCGGTCGGGCTCGACGTCATGATGGTCATCGTCCTCCTGAGGTGGTGGGCCAGTCGCTTCAGAACAATGATCATTACAGAGAACAATGTTCTTGTCAAGTACTTGTGTTCTCGCTCCGGAACGGCAAGACTGACGGCATGTCGGCGCCACGCACCGCCCGCGAACGGGTCAAGGACGAGGTCACCAGCGAGATCCTCAGCGCGGCCCGGGCCCATTTGGCCCGTGAGGGCGCGGCGGCCCTCTCCCTGCGCTCCATCGCCCGCGACCTGGGGATGGCCCCCTCGGCGTTGTACCGCTACTTCTCGAGCCGCGACGCGCTGCTCAGCGCGCTCATCCTCGGGGCCTACGGGTCGCTGGCCGACCAGGCGGAGCACGCCTCGGAGGCGGCGTACGGTCAGCAGGACGGAGCATTGGCGCGCTGGGTGGCCGTACCGCGGGCCATGCGGTCGTGGGCCCGCAGCCATCCCCACGAATGGGGCCTGATCTTCGGTTCACCGGTGCCGGGCTACGAGGCCCCGACCGAGACGATCACCCCGTACACCCGCCTGGCCCTAGCCCTGGTCCGCCCGATCATCGAGGCCCATCGGAACGGGAGCCTGCGGCTGGATCCGCCATCGGCGCCGTCGTCGGCGTCACCGGGGACGGACCCGCTGGCCCGGTCCGTGCAGCCCGTGGCCGAGGGCCTTCTCCCCGGTCTTCCCACCGTGGCCGTGGCGCGGGCACTGCAGGCCTTTGCCACGCTGATCGGGCTCATCAGCCTCGAGCTCTTCGGCCACTGGCGCAACACGGTGCTGGAGCCGGAGGTTCTGTTCGAAGCGACCATCAGCCACCTGGCGTCATCCACCGGCGTGTGCCCCTGAGGCACTGCCGCTGCTCCGTCAAACGCGCTGTCGCGCTAGGTGGGAACGGGGAGGCGCATCTCCACGCCGGCGTGGTGCAAGAAGCGGATCTTGCGCTCGAGGGCTGACTGCCAATCGACCATGTCCTTGTCGAATTGGGCCCGGTTGCCCTCCTCGCACGCGTGCTCGAGCTCGTCGAACGCCACATCTTCGGCGTCCAGGAGGGCTCGGTACTTCAACAGGAAGTGGTCGTCGATCGGCTGGTGCACGTCGTTCTCCCTACTGCGGCCCGCTCGTTACGAGCCGGTGGAGAAACGTTATCCTCACGGCCTTCGTTCTGCTCAGAGCGGGCCTGACCAGGGAGTCTGGGATCGGGAGTCGGGGCAGCGGATCAATCGGTCAGCTCAACCAGGGAGGTCCCGAGGAGGGCGGACGCGGCGTTGAGCACCGACTGGCCCGCCACCAGGACGGCCAGCTCGCCGCGCACGCGCACCCGCCCGGTGGCCAGCGCATCGGCCGCGTCGAGCTCGCCGCGGGCGATGGCCAGGGCGTCGGGGTAGTCCACCACGATGGTCACGTCGGTCGGGAGGGACGAGGTCGGATCGAGCGTCATGGTGACGCCGTCGTGGTTCACGGACAGCACGGTCCGCACCTCGCCTGCCGGCGCGCCGATGTCGTCGGGTGCACTCGTGACCACCTGGGCTACGGCGAAGACGCCGTCCGAGGCGGTGAGCGAGCCCGCTCCGGCGGCCGCGATGGCGGCCGTCAGGTCGAGATCGGAGAGGGCGGCATTGAACGCCTGCACCCATTCCGGCGAAAGGTAGCGGGGCATGTCTGAGTGTCCGAGGGCCGAGTGTTCCGAGGGCCGAGTGTCCGTGAAGCCGAAAGAGGGTCCACCGGCTCAGCCGGCGGACGCCTCTTCCGCCGACTTCTTGGTGCGCTTGAGGATCTTGCGGCCCAACCACGCCACCGGGTCGTAGTGGGCATCGACCACCCGCTCCTTCATGGGGATGATGCCGTTGTCGGTGATCTTGATGTGCTCGGGGCACACCTCGGTGCAGCACTTCGTGATGTTGCACATGCCCAGGCCGCGGTCGTGCGCCAGCTCGCGCCGGTCGTTGACGTCGAGCGGGTGCATCTCGAGCTCGGCGAAGCGGATGAAGAAGCGGGGCCCGGCGTACTTGGGCTTGTTCTCCTCGTGGTCGCGGATGACGTGGCAGACGTCCTGGCACATGAAGCACTCGATGCACTTGCGGAACTCCTGGCCGCGCTCCACGTCGACCTGCATCATGCGGTAGCCGCCCTCGGGCTCGGGGCCCGGCTCGAAGGCGGGGATCGTCTTGGCCACCTCGTAGTTGAAGCTCACGTCGGTGACCAGGTCGCGGATGATCGGGAAGGTCTTCATGGGTGCCACGGTCACCGGCGCGCCCTCGGGCAGGGTGTCCATGCGGGTCATGCACATCAGGCGGGGCTTGCCGTTGATCTCGGCCGAGCACGACCCGCACTTGCCGGCCTTGCAGTTCCAGCGACAAGCCAGGTCGGGTGCCTCGGTGGCCTGGATGCGGTGGATGACGTCGAGCACGACCTCGCCCTCGACGGCGGGCATGACGTAATCGGTGAACTCGCCGCCCTCGGGGTCGCCCCGCCAGATCGTCAGGGTCACCTGGGCCGGGGGACCCGCCTCGGTGGGTACCGGGGCCGGGGCCGGACCGCCGTCGTCCACTGCCGCGTCGTCGGTGATGGTCATCAGTGTCCCTCCTCGAGGAGTTCGCGCAGTTCGGCCGGCATCTCGGGCAGGGGCTCGGGCGCGATCGCGATGGGGGCCAGGTAGCCCTTCTCGTCGCTCTGGTGCTGCACGAAATTGATCTTGCCGTACTCGGGGTCCGGGCCCGGGTAGTCCTCCCGGGTGTGCCCACCGCGCGACTCCTTGCGGTGGAGCGCGCCCTGGGCCACGGCGATGGACGTGGTGACCATGGAGGGCAGGTCGGTGGCCAGGTTCCAGCCCGGGTTGTAGGCCCGGCCGCCCTTGACACTGAGCTTGGCCACCCGGCCCTTGAGGTCCTCCAGCTGGGCCAGGGCCTCCTCGAGCTCGGGGCCGGTGCGGATGATCCCGACCAGCGTCTGCATGGTCTCCTGCAGCTCCTCGTGGACGCCGTAGGGGTTGTCCCCGCCTTCACGCCCGAACGGAGCGAAGGCTTCGTCGATCACCGAGGCGATCTCCGCCGCGTCGACGCTCGGCGAGCCGGCGCGGCCCTCGGCGAAGTCCGCCGCACCGATCCCGGCTCGGCGGCCGAAGACGATGAGGTCCGAGAGCGAGTTGCCGCCCAGACGGTTCGCCCCGTGCATGCCGCCCGACACCTCGCCGATGGCGAAGAGGCCGGGCACCGTGGCCGCCTGGGTCTCGGCGTCGACCCGTACCCCGCCCATCATGTAGTGACACGTCGGGCCCACTTCCATCGGGCCGGCGGTGATGTCCACCCCGGCCAGCTCCATGAACTGGTGGTACATCGACGGGAGGCGTCGCCGGATGTACTCAGGTGTGCGGCGTGAGGCGATATCGAGATACACCCCGCCGTGCGGCGTGCCCCGGCCCGCCTTGACCTCCGAGTTGATGGCGCGGGCCACCTCGTCGCGGGGCAGGAGGTCGGGGGTGCGGCCGTTGTTGATGTGATCGTCGTACCAGCGGTCGGCTTCCTCTTCTGTCTTCGCCGTCTCGGCCTTGAACATGTCGGCGATGTAGTCGAACATGAAGCGCTTGCCCTCGGAGTTGCGCAGGACGCCGCCATCGCCGCGCACGCCCTCGGTGACCAGGATGCCGCGCACGCTGAGCGGCCACACCATGCCGGTCGGGTGGAACTGCACGCACTCCATGTCGATGACGTCGGCCCCGGCCCA
>DASZJQ010000223.1:0-11250 GCA_035947875.1 Acidimicrobiales bacterium | reverse complement strand
CAGGAGCACGTCGGCCGCCGACCGGGTCTCGTCGTTGGTCCCGAAAAGGCCGAGCATGGTGTCGAAGAGGAAGCGCAGGGAGCCCTCGAGGGCCTTCAGGGCCACGTTCCCGGTGAAGCCGTCGGTCACGATCACGTCGGCCGGCGAGGGCAGCAGGTCGCGACCTTCGAGGTTGCCGACGAACTCGAGGCCGGTCTCGGCCACCAGCAGCTTGTGGGTTTCCTTGACCAGCGGCGTGCCCTTGGTCGCCTCCTCGCCGATGGAGAGCAGGCCGACCGAGGGTGAGCCCGTCCCGAAGCGGGCCGTGGCGTAGGCGGCTCCCATCTGGGCGAACTGCACCAGCATGGCCGGGGTGCACTCGGAATTGGCCCCGGCGTCGACCAGCACGGCCGGCGTGCGACCGAGGCGGGGCAGCGGTGTGGCGATGCAGGGACGGACCACGCCGGGCAGCCGCCCCATGCGCAGGAGCGCCGACGCCATGGTGGCGCCCGTGTTGCCGGCGCTGACCATGGCCGAGGCCTTCCCGTCACGGACCAGCTCGGCGGCGCGCACCAACGAGGAGTCCTTCTTGCGCCGGACCCCGCCGGCGGGGTCCTCGTCCATGGCGATGACCTCGGTGCAGGGCACCAGGTCCAGGCCCATGGTGTCGCCCACCAGTTCGGGCGGGCCGACCAGCACGACGGGCACGCCGTCGTCGGCCGACACGCGGCGAGCCCCTTCGACGATGTCACCGGGCGCGTTGTCGCCGCCCATGGCGTCCACCGCCACGGGCAGGGTGGCCAGGACCTCGGTCGACGGGCGTTCTCCCCGCCGGCTCAAGTCAGTCGACCTCGACGGCCTGTCGACCCTTGTACCAGCCGCAGTTGGGGCAGACGACGTGGGGCGTCTTGGCCGACTGGCAGTGGGGGCACACGCTGCGGGGCGGGCGACGCAGGACCCAGGCGGCGGCCTGATGGCTGCGGCCCTTGGCTTTGGACTTCTTCTTCTTCGGGACAGCCATCGGGGGTCTCCAACGTTCGAATCGGGGGCGCGCCGGCCGCGCCGGCCGCGCTGATGCGGCGGGTTCAGCTACCGGAGCACGTCGAGGTTAGCCCACCGCGGGTCGGGCGGGGCGACGCAGTCACATTCGCCCTCGTTGCGGTCGGCCCCGCAGTGCGGGCACAGCCCCCGGCAGTCGGGTCGGCACAGGGGGGCCGAGGGCAGCTCGAGCACGATGGCGTCGCGCACCAGCGGCCCCAGGTCGATGGTGTCGTCGGAGATCGGGTAGAGCTCGTCGTCGTCGGGCGAGGCATCGGGGGCGAAGCGCTCGGTCACGCCAATGACCAGGTCCCCGCTGACGGCGGTGGCACACCGGCGGCAGACACCGACCCAGGGTGCCCGGACCGTGCCCGAGGCGGCGATCCCCCCGTCGAAGGCCCGCAGCGTGACGTCACACTCGGCCTCGGCCCCGACCGGCACGATGCTCCGTCCCGGATCGATGCCCTCCTCGGCCAGCGGCCCCGCCTCGTCGACGTGGCCCCGGCGCACCTCGTGGGACTCGGCCCCGGCGTTGCGCCGCATCCGGGCCACGTGGACGATCCAGGGGTTGGCGTCGGCGGCCATTACGACAGATCCTGGTCGAAGAAGCCGTCCTCCTCCGTCCCTGCGGCCGGGGTGGTCTCGGGTTCGACCACCGGCGCCGCGGCCAGTCGGGAACGACCGGACTGGACGGTGCGGGTCAGGCGGTCCAACACGATCTCCATGCCGGCCAGCTTCTGATCGCAGAAGTCCTCGGCCTCGTGGCGCATGGTGCGGGCCTCGTCGTTGGCATCATCGAGGATGCGCTGCGCCACCGAGTTGGCCTGACGGACGATCTCGGTGCGTTGCACCATGTGCTCGGCCTGGGCCCGCACGTCCTCCATCAACGCGTCGGCCTCCTTGGAGCGTTCGGCCAGGAACTCCTCGCGCTCACGCAGGAGCCAGCGGGCCTGCCTGAGCTCATCGGGCAAGCGGTCGAGGGCCGACTGGAGGAGCGCCACCACGTCCTCGCGCGACACGATGACCGACGACGACAGCGGCATGGACTTGGCCGTGTTGATGATCTCGAGCACCTGCCCGATGAGGGACTCGGCATCGGCGTCGGGTGTCGGCTCCTCGATCTCCAAGAACTGATCAGTCATGGTCGGACCCGGGTCCCTTTTTGAATTTTGCCTCCATGTGGGTCGCCACCACCTTGGGCACGAAGGCGGAGACGTCGCCCCCGAAGCGCGCCACTTCGCGTACCAACTTCGACGCCACGAACGAGTACTTCGAACTGGTGGGGATGAAGATGGTCTCCACGCCGGAGAGGTGGTGGTTCATCTGGGCCATCTGCATCTCGGTCTCGAAGTCCGACACAGCGCGCAGGCCGCGCACGATGGCCGAGGCGCCGACATCGCGGGCCACGTTCACCAGCAGGGTCGAGACGGACACGATCCGGACCGCCGGGATATGGGCCGTCACCTCCTCGAGCATCTCCTTGCGCTCGGCCAGGTCGAACAGCGCCGAGCTCTTCTGCGGGTTGCGCAGAGCGGCCACGACCACCTCGTCGAAGAGATGGCTGGCCCGCTCCACGATCTCGAGATGCCCGTTGTGAAAGGGATCGAAGGACCCGGGAAACAGTCCGACCTTCATGCCTCGGCCCTCACGCGTCGGTTCCATTGCCCGTTCCACCGTCAGGTGCATCTTCAGATCCATTGCGATGGGCCACGGTGACGAGCGTACCGCCGTACCGCCGCTCTTTCGTGACCATCCAGCCCTCGGGGGGCGCGATCGACAGCGACGACTCCATCACGGCCACCTCCGCCCGCAGCTCGCTCAGCAGGGTCGGCCAACCTTCGAAGTCGTACGGCGGGTCGCACAGGGCCAGATCGAAGCTGGGGGCGGTGAGCAACCAGCCCGGCAGGGCGGCCCGGACCACGGTGGACGGCTCGTCGGCCAGACCGACGGCGGCCAGGTTCGCCCGCACCGCCTGGACGGCGGCCAGGTCCTGGTCGACGAAGGTGACGGTGGCCGCGCCCCTCGACAGCGCCTCGACCCCGAGCGCGCCGCTCCCGCAGAAGAGGTCCACCACCGAGAGCCCGTCGACCCCGCCCTGGGACCCGAGGATGTCGAAGATCGACTCGCGCACCCGGTCCGAGGTGGGACGCACGGCCGCCGGAAGCTTGGCCGACAAGCGCCGACCCCGACTCCGACCTCCGATGACCCGCACCGTGGCCAGGGTAGACGCCTAGGACTTGAAGAGGTACTCCCCCTCCTCGTCGCTCAGGAACAACCGGATCTCGTCCCGCAGGAGGGCGTGCGCTTCGAGCCGCGGATCCGCGCCGACGATGGCCTCGGCGACCCGCCGGGCCTCGGTGAGGAGGAGCCGGTCGTCGGGATCCGACAGCGACGCCAGGCGCAGGTCGGTCTGCCCCTTCTGGCGCGAGCCGAGCAGCGTGCCCTCACCGCGCAGGCGCAGGTCCTCTTCGGCCAGCGCGAAGCCGTCGCTGCTGGCCGCCACCGCGGCGAGGCGCTCACCGGCCAGGCTGTCCTCGCCCTCGGTGCTCAGGCCACCGAGCAGGAAGCACCAACTCGGGTCGGTCCCCCGCCCGACCCGGCCCCGGAGCTGGTGCAGCTGCGCCATGCCGAAGCGATCGGCGCTCTCGATGACCATCACCGTGGCTTCGGGCACGTCCACCCCCACCTCGATCACCGTGGTGGCCACCAACACCTCCACCTCGCCGGCCCTGAACCGGGCCATCACCTCTTCCCGGACCGCCGGCGCCATCTGCCCGTGCAGCAGGCCGACCGCCAGTCCGGCCAGCTCGCCCCCGTCCGCCGACAGTCGTTCGTACTCCTCGGTGGCCGAACGCGCCTCGACCCGGGGTGAGTCGCTCACCAGGGGGCAGACCACGAAGGCGCGGTGGCCGGCCGCCACCTCGGTGCGGACCCGTTCCCAGGCCAGGTGCTCGTCGTCGGGCGCCGGCAACCAGGTCGTGGTGATGGGCGCCCGACCCGGCGGCATCTCGTCGAGGACGGTCAGGTCGAGGTCGCCGAAGATCACCATGGCGGCGGTCCGCGGGATGGGCGTGGCCGTCATGACCAACAGGTCGGGGTCCCCCGCGTCGCCCTTGGCCCGCAGGGTGGCCCGCTGCTCGACGCCGAAGCGGTGTTGCTCGTCGATCACGACGACGCCGAGCGAGCCGAACTCGACCCCCTCGGACAGCAGGGCGTGCGTCCCGACCACGATCGACACGTCACCGCCGGCCAGGTCGGCCAGCAGCTGCGTGCGGGCCTTGCCCTTGACCCGGCTGGTCAACAGCTCGACCCGCACATCGAGGTCGCCCAACATCGACCGCACGGCGGCGTCGTGCTGCTCGGCCAGCACCTCGGTCGGCACCATCAGTGCTCCTTGATGCCCGCTCTGGACCGCCCCCAGCAACGCCGCCAGCGCCACCACCGTCTTGCCCGACCCGACGTCGCCCTGCAGCAGGCGGTGCATGGGGAACGGCCCGGCCAGGTCGGCCACGATCACGGCCAGGGCCTGGCGTTGCGCCCTGGTCAACGTGAAGGGCAGGGCGGCCAGGAACCGCGCCACCAGCGTGCCGTCCTTCGCCCCGGCCACTTCGAGCGGCGAGACCTGGTGGCGGATGGCCCGGGCGTTGTGCTCGAAGGCCCGCCGGCGCAGGACCAGCGCCAGCTGGAGCCGCAGGAGCTCGTCGAAGACGAGGCGGCGGCGGGCCGGGCCGACCACGTCCATCGTCTCGGGTCCGTGCACGGTCCGGAAGGCCTCGGTGCGCCCCCACAGGTCCAACGACGCCCGCCACTCCTCGGGCAACGGGTCCGCCAGGTCGCCGGCCCGCTCCAGCGCCTCCTCGACGAAGGTGCCGATCTCCCAACTGGTCAGGCCCGCCTTGGCCGACGCCGGGTAGACGGGCAGGATGCGCAGGGTGCGGCGCCGGCGGCCCACGGCCGGCTCATCGACCCCGGCCACCACGTCGACCACCGGGTTCACCATCTGGCGCTGGTCACGGTATTCGCCGACCTTGCCCCAGAAGATGGCCTCGGTCCCCTCGGCCAGCTGGCGGGACCGCCACGGTTGGTTGAAGAAGACCACGGCCAGGGTGCCCGTGTCGTCGCGCACCGACAGGTCGACGACCATGCGCCCGTTGCGGGCCCGGCGTGACCGCACCCGCACCACCTCGGCCAGCACGGCGGCCGGGGCCCCCACCTCGAGGCCCGACACGTCGGCCTGCGCCGTGCGGTCGATGTAGCGGCGCGGGAACGTGGTCAAGAGGTCGAACACGGACTCGACCCCCCATTCGGCCAACTGGCCCGCCTTGCGGGCCGAGACCGTGTCGAGCACGTCCACCGGCCGAAGGCTCAGATCCCGGAGCGTCCGAGCGGAGGACACCGCCAACTGGGCCGGCCTACTCGAGACCCAGCAGGTACGGGTAGAGCGGCTGGCCGCCGTGGTGGACCTCGAGCGCCACGTCGGGGTACTCCTCGCTCAGCCACTCGCTGATCCGTCTGGTGTCGCCCGCCTTGGCCCCCTCCCCCTCGATCAGGGTGATGAGCTCATGTTGCGGCTCGAGCAATCGGCTCAGCAGCAGGCGGGTCGCCATCACGGCGGAGTCGGCGATCGAGATCACGCCGTCACGTGACACGCCGATCCAGTCGCCCTCACGCACCTCCCCGGCGTCGGTGGTCGCGTCGCGCACCGCCTGGGTGATCTCGGCCGGCACGACGCGGGCCGCCGACTCGCCCATGGTGGCCACGTTGACCGCAGCGTCGGCGGCCGGGTCGTAGGCCAACAGCGCGGCGAACCCCTCGACGATGCTCCCGGTGCGCACCACCTGAACCGTCTTGCCGGACTGGCCGTCGACCTGCTCGGCCACGGGCCGGATGTTCTTGTTGTTGGGCAGGATCACCACCTCGTCGGACCCGGTCGCCTCGACCGCCGCCACCAGGTCGGCCGTGGAGGGGTTCATCGACTGGCCACCCACCACCTGGTGGTACACGCCGAGGGAGCGGAAGATCCGCCCGATCCCGTCCCCGGTCACCACCGCCACCACGCCGGTCCGCGGCGGCGGTCCGGTCGGCTCCAGGCTGGGCCCGGCCCCGGGGGCCTCGGCCCCCTCGCGGACCCAACGCTCCTCTTCCACCTGCTCGGCCAGATCCGTCACCCGGATGCGCTGCGGTCGCCCGGCGTCGACACCGGCCTCGATGGCCGCCCCGATGTCGTCGGTGTGGATATGGCAGTTCCACAGCCCCTCGCCCCCCACCACGACGATGGAGTCGCCGATGCCGGCCCACACCTCCTTGAAGTCATCCATGGAGCCGTCCGGCGCGTAGAGCAGGTACATCACCTCGTAGCGCAGGTCCCCCACGGCGTGATCGCCGATTCCCTCGCCGATTCCCTCGCCTATTCCCGCGCCGGCTCCCTCGCCCTCGGCGCCGACCGGCGCTCCCAATTGTGAGAGATCGACCTCGATCGGCGTCTCCGACGGCTCCGGGAGGGGGCGCCCGCCGACGACGAGCCAGAGCGCATCGAGCAGCAGCAGGAAGCCGGCGCCCCCGGCGTCGACCACGCCGGCGCGGGCCAGCA
This sequence comes from Acidimicrobiales bacterium, assembly GCA_035947875.1. Taxonomy (GTDB): domain Bacteria; phylum Actinomycetota; class Acidimicrobiia; order Acidimicrobiales; family RAAP-2; genus Bog-473. The sequence goes on along the minus strand of DASZJQ010000223.1, from coordinate 4,643 downwards.
CCGGCAACTGCTCGGGCGTTCGGGCCAGGGCCTCGGCCGCCGCGGCATGGGCCGCCTCGATCACGCTCAGCAACGACGCACCGGCCGCACCGGCCGCACCCTCCCCCTTGGCCGCCCTGGCCGCCCCCTCGGCCGCGGCCGACGCCACGGTCAAGATGGTCCCCTCCACCGGTCGCACGACGGCCTTTCGGGCCAGCTCGGCGGCATGGCCCAAGGCGTCGGCCAGCACCTCCGCCTGGACGCCGGTATCGGCCGCCCCCGACATCCGCTCGGTCATCCCCCGCAGGAGCTGGGAGAGGATCACCCCCGAATTGCCCCGGGCGCCCATGAGCGAGCCGTGACCGATGGCCTGGCACACCGCCGGGAGGCCGGCCCCGGCGTCGACCTGGTCCAGCTCGGTGACCACGGCTTCGAGCGTCAGGGCCATGTTGGTCCCGGTGTCGCCGTCGGGCACGGGATAGACATTCAGGCGGTTGATGTCGGCCTGGTGCAATCGCAGGCCGTCACGAAATCCCCCCATCACCGCGCGCAGTTCTTCTGCGCCCACTACCGCCAGGGAGGTCATGGTTGGGGATGCTAACCTTTGCGCCGTTCCGGACGGCTTGATTGGTGAGGACACCGCGGCCACCCTCAGGAAGGTCTACCCAAATGGCAGCAGTGTGCGATATCTGTGGCAAGAAGCCCTCGTTCGGCATGAACGTGAGTCACTCCCACCGGCGAACCAAGCGGCGGTGGGATCCCAACATCCAGCGGGTGCGGGCCCTGGTCAACGGTGCACCGCAGCGGCTGCACGTGTGCACCTCGTGCATCCGGGCCGGCAAGGTCACCAAGCCGATCCGCCGCAGCTTCACCGCCAGCAGCGGCAGCGCCGGCACACCGTCCAACTGAGCTGAGCGCGTGCGGCGCATCCTCGTCGCAAGCGTCCTCACGGGCGGGAGGGCGAGATGGCCGGCCGGGACGAGCTGATCGCCGCCAACCAGGCCCAGTGGGACGAACGGGTGGGCATCCACCTCGAGTCGCGCTTCTATGACGTCGAAGGGTGGTTGCGCGATCAGCCCGGGCCGCGCCGACGTGAGATCGACGCTCTGGGGAACTTGGAGGGCCTCCGGCTGCTGCACCCCCAGTGCCACTTCGGCCTCGACACCTTGGCCTGGGCCCGCGCCGGGGCGCAGGTAACCGGGCTGGACTTCTCCCCGGTGGCCATCGACGCGGCGCGCCAGCTGGCTTCGCGGGCCGGATTGGCCGAGCGAGCCACGTTTGTCTGCGCCGGTATCGACGAGGCCGCGGCCGCACTCAACGGGTCCGTCTTCGATGTGGTCTACGTCAGCCTCGGATCCTTGTGCTGGTTGCCGCACGTCGACGTGTGGGCGCGGATGGTCGGCGCTCTCCTCGGCCCCGGCGGGCGGCTCTACCTGCACGACGTGCACCCGGTGGCCTGGTCGCTCGCCGATGGCGATCTGAGCGTCGCCCACACGTACTTCGAGGAGGACGAACCGTTCTTCGAAGACTCGACGGAGACCTATACCGACGCCGACCGCCCCCGGCAGCACCAGCGCAGCTACGAGTGGAACCACGGCCTCGGCGAGATCGTGACGGCACTCATCCGGCACGGCCTGCGCATCACCGAGCTCACCGAGCACGACTGGACCGTGTGGCAACGCTGGCCCTGGCTGGTGCGGGCGGGTGAGGACCGATGGACCAACCCCCCCGGCATGCCCCGGGTGCCGCTCACCTACACGCTGCTGGCTGAGCGCACGAAGGGCAATTAGAACTGGGTGGATCTAGAACTGGGTGGAGCCCGAGGTGCCGGGGACCACCGGGTGCACCTGGAGTCCCGAGCAACCCGGGAGCGCAAACCGGATGGTCACCGACGCCTTGGCGTTGGGCGCCGTCACCAGGAGCGACGGGTAGGTGGGGCAACTCGTCTCGGTCCCCGAGGGCACGTCGGTGCCCTCCACCACGGCCGACGCGGTCTGCCCGGGGGCAAGCGTGATCCGCGGCAGCGCGGTCACCCCGGGGGCCAGGCCACCCATCATGCCGGTCAGGGTGCGTTGCGCCTGGACCACCTGGGCCCCGCCCGCGTTGAGGCCGGCCGCGCCTGGATACCCGTAGAGGACGCAACTCGTCGAACCGTTGTTGACGAAGAGCAGCACGACCCCCTGGTGACCGGCCGCGGACGAGGCCATCTTCCCCGAGACGCCCACATTGGGCCCGGCGCACAGAGCGGTGCCGGCGGGCGTGGTCGTGGTGGACGTCGTCGGAAGACCGGGGACGGTGGTGTCCGGGTTCGACGTCGTGGTCGTCGTGGTCGTGGTCGTCGTGGTCGTCGTGGTGGATGGGCCGCCGCTGCTGCACGCCGAGGCGAGGACAGTCAGCACGCCGACGCCGAGGGCAGCCATCCCGCGCGTCGACATGCCGGGGAGGGTAGTCCCGCCGCCTGCGGAAATCGGGGATCGCCGCGCCGTGGGCTTGGCCGGCCGATCCGGCTTCGCGCTGCTATCCGATGTGGTGTTGCCAGCCCTGCCGTTCGAGTTCGTGATCGCCCAACCGCCGTTCGTTCTTGTCACCCGTGATCACGCCGATGCGCAGCGGGGCGCCCAACCCGGCCTGGGCCAATCGCTCGGTGAGTCGGCGCGCATCGACCGCCGTCATCGTCATGACCAGCTCGTAGTCCTCGCCCCCGCCCAGGGCTTCTTCCAACGTGGCGCCTTCGGCAATCGGAATGTGCGTGAGGTGGAAGCCGACCTCCGACGCGTCGGCCAGGCGGTGCAGATCGAGGGAGAGGCCGTCGGACACGTCGATCATGGCGTGGGCGCCGGACTGGCGGATCAGCACGCCTTCGGCCAATCGTGCCACCGGCCGCCGATAGGCCGCGCCCAGCCCACCGGTCCCCGGCGCGGTTCCCGCCCGCAGCTGCCGCAGCCCCCCGGCCGAGCGACCGCACGGACCGCTGACCAGGATCACGTCACCCGCGACGGCCCCCGACCGGGCCACCGGCGTCTCACCGTCGGTGGTGCCGATGACCGTGACGGTCACCACCAAGCGACCGGACGATGAGACATCCCCGCCCACGACCGGGCACCCGGCGGCTGTCGCGGCCTCAGCCACACCGGCCATCACCCCGAGCGCCAGGGCACCGTCGCCGCTCTCGGACTCGGGCGCGCACAACGCCACCAGGGCGGCGAGCGGTCGCGCTCCCATCGCCGCCAGATCGCTCAGTGCCCCCATGACCGCCTTCCAGCCCACGTCAGCGGCACTGCACAGGGCCAGGTCGACATGGACGCCGTCGACCACGCTGTCGACCGAAACGACGATCGAGCCGCCGCCGGGCACCGCCACCGAGGCGGCGTCATCACGCATGCCCGCGGTCTCAATTCCTCCTCCCAGCGTGCGGCGAATAAGCTCAAGCATCTCGTCTTCAGAGAGAGAACGCCTGTGACCGGGTTTGGGGGAACCCACGCCACATGCCTAGCATTGGACGCCACACATACCGGCCGGAAGAACCGGAAGAAGGAGCAGACCCCTTTCACCATGCCCCCCACTACGAACGCCAAACTCCTCGCCTGGGTCGATCGGGTGGCCGAGCTCACGACGCCCGACCGCATCGAGTGGTGCGACGGTTCCGCCGACGAGTACGACCGCCTGTGTCAGACCCTGGTCGAGGGCGGCACGTTCACCAAGCTGGCCGACGCCAAGCGACCCAACAGCTACTGGGCCCATTCCGACCCCGGTGACGTGGCCCGGGTCGAGGACCGGACGTTCATCTGTTCCGAGAAGGAGATCGACGCCGGACCGACCAACAACTGGCGTGACCCGGCCGAGATGCGCACCTTCCTCGATGGGCTCTTCGCCGGCTGCATGCGCGGCCGCACCATGTACGTGGTCCCGTTCTCCATGGGCCCGCTCGGCTCGGAGATCGCCCACATCGGCGTCGAGATCACCGACTCGCCCTATGTGGCCGTGTCGATGCGCATCATGACCCGCATGGGAACCGGTGCGCTCGAGACCCTCGGAGCCGACGGCGAATTCGTCCCGTGCCTCCACTCGGTGGGGGCGCCGCTCGAACCCGGCCAGGCCGACGTCCCCTGGCCCTGCGATGCCGAGAACAAGTACATCGTGCACTTCCCAGAGACGAGGGAGATCACCTCGTACGGCTCGGGCTACGGCGGCAACGCTCTGCTCGGCAAGAAGTGCTTCGCCCTGCGTATCGCCTCGGTCATGGCCCGTGACGACGGCTGGCTGGCCGAGCACATGCTGATCTTGAAGCTCACCTCGCCCGAGGGCGAGACCCGCTACGTCACCGGTGCGTTCCCGTCGGCCTGTGGCAAGACCAACCTGGCCATGCTCATCCCCTCCCTCGAGGGCTGGAAGGTCGAGACGGTCGGTGACGACATCTGCTGGATGAAGTTCGGCGACGACGGCCGCCTCTACGCCATCAACCCCGAAGCGGGCTTCTTCGGCGTGGCCCCGGGCACCAACACCCACACCAACCCCAACGCCATGCTCACCCTCGACGGCAACTGCATCTTCACCAACACCGCGCTGACCGACGACGGCGACGTGTGGTGGGAGGGCATGACGGACGAGCCCCCGGCCCACCTCACCGACTGGAAGGGTCAGGACTGGACCCCGGCCTCGGGGAC
>DASZJQ010000222.1:0-2072 GCA_035947875.1 Acidimicrobiales bacterium | reverse complement strand
GACGGTGGAGGACAGTTCGTTGCCGCCGGTCAACCCGCTGGCCGCCACACCGCCGCCGTAGCGCACGGTCCGCAGGGCCTCGGAGAGGGCGGACCCGCCGACGCAGTCGACGACCCCACCCCAGAGTTGCGGCCCGAGGGTGCGTCCATCATCGGGGCTGAACTGGCGCCCCACGACTCGAGCCGCGCCCAGCTGCGTGAGGTAGTCGTGTTCGGCCGTCTTGCCCGACGACGCCACGACCTCGAAGCCTCGATGGGCCAGGAGCGCAACGGCGGCACTGCCCACACCGCCGGACGCGCCGGTGACCAGCACCGGGCCGTCCTCGGGAGTGAGGCCATGTTGTTCCAGCCGGTGAAGGGAGAGGATGGCGGTGAAGCCGGCCAGCCCGATGATGGCGGCATTGCGGGACGACACGGCGGGAGGAAGTGGCACCACCCATTCAGCGGGAACCCGGGCGTAGCCGGCAAACCCACCGTGGTGGGCCACCCCCAGGTCGTAACCCTGGACCAGGACGCGTCGCCCCGGGATCAGGGTGGGATCGTCACTCTCGGCGATCGTGCCCGTGAACTCCACCCCCGGGATCAACGGGAACTGACGGGCCACGCGGTTCCCCGGACGGGTCACCATGGCGTCCTTGAAGTTGATGGCCGACCACTCGACGTTGACCAGTACGTCACCCTCGGGTAGGTCGCGCTCGGAGAGGTCAGCGATGTGGGCCCGGATGACCTCTCCCATTTTGGACAGGCAATATGCGGAGAAGCGCATGGTCCACTGTACGAGCCGCGAGGGCGAGTGCCGTCGGCATCGGGCGCTACGGTCGCTCCGATGACTCGCGCCCCGTTCGGTTTCTGGCCTTCGCCACTCAGAGCGGAGCAGGCCGCCGCCGGGCGAGTGTCGCTCTCAGAGTTGAGCTCGGACGGTGGCCGGCTCTACTGGTTGGAGTCGAGGCCGTCAGAAGGCGGCCGTGTGGTGCTCGTCCGGCACGCCGGGGACGCGGTGGAGGAGCTTTCGCCGGGAGACGTGAGCATTCGCAGTCGAGTGCACGAATACGGCGGTGGTGCGTCATGCCTCGTCCCGAAGCACGGCCCCGGGGCGTTCGTTTTCGTGCGGCTGGACGACCAACGGGTCTGGTTGACGGACGGGGGATCGGCTGCACCGAGGGCCCTCACGAGCGAGCCCCCACCCGGAGAGATCTGGGCCCACGGTGGACTCTGCGCCACACCCGATGGGGATTGGATCGTTGCCGTGCGCGAATCCCACATGCCGAGGAGCGCGCGTCCCCGGCACTGCCTGGTGGCCCTCGGGACCCGAATCGACAACGTGGGCGAATCGATCGTGGCCGAGGGCCATGGGTTCTATGGTGCCCCGCGGGTGAACGACGCGGGCGACCGCTTGGTGACGGTGGTCTGGGATCACCCAGACATGCCGTGGGACTCCTCGGCCGTTGTCGTCATCCCACTCGAGGTTGTCGCCGACCAAGCCACTGCGACCTCGCGGCTGACCGCCGCCGGTGCACCCTGGGTGGTGGCCGGGGGCCCAGACGAGTCGGTGGGGCAGCCGGCCTGGCGGCTCGATGGGGGCCTGCGCTTTGTCTCGGATCGGCAGCGGTGGTGGCAGCCCTACCTCCATCCGGGTACCGCCGGGGCGCATCCGGCCGAACCGATGACCGACGAGGAGGCCGAGTTTCACGGCCCGGACTGGGTCCTCGGGCAGACGACGATGGTCGAGATGCGCGATGGCTCCCTGGTGGCACGCCGGACGTCGGGCGGCCGAGACTCGCTCGTGCACATCACCGCCCGGCAGGCGCCCCCGAAGGTGGTCTCCCAGCCCTGCGTCTCCATCAGCGCGCTGTGCCGGCACGGTGACGGCGTGGCGTACATCGGCGGACCGGCCGACGGTCCCGACGACGTGTGGGTGCTGCCGTCGACGGGGCAGGCGGCGCGCCCGCTCCGACCCCGTCGGGCCGTCGCGCTGGCACCGGCCAACGTGTCGGTGGGGGAGTCGTTCGAGTTGGTCGGGCGCTCGGGGCGTCCGGTCCATGGCGTGCTGTACCCGCCGAGGCTGGCGGAGAC
>DASZJQ010000221.1:0-3832 GCA_035947875.1 Acidimicrobiales bacterium | reverse complement strand
GCGGCCGGGATCACCTGATAGCCCTCGTCCCGGACGGAGGTGACGGCCCGGCTGAGGGCGTACGCGTCCAGGTCGGGATCCACCCGGCAGAAGAGGTGCAGCACGCTCCAGCCGACCGACGGGGCGAGTGGGGCGAGCGGGGAGTGCGGGGAGTCCGTCACGCGAGCCAGTGTAGAGAACAGGGCGACGGCCCCTTTCGAGGGCATCGGTGCCTTTCCGCGAACCGACCCGACCCGACCGCCTCGTACCCGAACGCGACGAAACGCCCCGAAGGGCGCTCCGTCGACTGCAACTGCGTGTGAAAAGCGCGACGTCGACCTAGAAGTCGTCCATCCCGCCGCCCGGCATGCCGCCGCCGGCGCCGTTCTCTTCGGGCTTGTCCACGATGACGGCCTCGGTGGTGAGGAAGAGCGCCGCGATGGAGGCCGCGTTCTGCAGAGCCGAACGGGTCACCTTGGCGGCGTCGATGACGCCTTCCTTGAACAGATCGCCGTACTCGCCGGTGGCCGCGTTCAGGCCGTGGGCACCCTTGAGGTGGCGCACCTTGTCGACGATGACGCCACCCTCGAGGCCGGCGTTGACCGCAATCTGCTTCAACGGCTCCTCGACGGCCCGCGCCACGATGCGAGCACCGGTGGCCTCGTCGCCTTCGAGCTTCTCGGCCCGCTCGAGGATGGCCACCTGCGCCCGCAGGAGAGCCACGCCGCCGCCGGGGACGACACCCTCTTCGATGGCCGCCTTGGTGGTGGAGACCGCGTCCTCGATGCGGTGCTTCTTCTCCTTGAGCTCGACCTCGGTGGCTGCGCCGACCTTGATCACGGCCACGCCGCCGGAGAGCTTGGCCAGCCGCTCCTGCAACTTCTCACGGTCGTAGTCCGAGTCGGTGTTCTCGATCTCGGTCTTGATCTGGTTGACCCGGCCCTTGATGTCGTTCTCCGAGCCCGCACCCTCGATGATGGTGGTCTCGTCCTTGGTGATCACGACCTTGCGGGCCGTGCCCAGCAGGTCGACGGTGACGTTCTCGAGCTTGAGGCCGACCTCTTCGGTGACCACTTGGGCGCCGGTGAGGATGGCGATGTCCTGCAGCATGGCCTTGCGGCGCTCGCCGAAGCCGGGGGCCTTGACGGCCACGGAGCGGAAGGTGCCACGGATCTTGTTGACCACCAGGGTGGCCAGAGCCTCGCCCTCGACGTCCTCGGCGATGATCAGCAGCGGCTTGCCGCCCTGCATGACCTTCTCGAGGACCGGCAGCAGGTCACGGACGGCCGTGATCTTGGTGCCGACCAGGAGGATGTACGCGTCCTCGAGCACCGCTTCCATGCGCTCGGGGTCGGTCACGAAGTACGGGGCGATGTAGCCCTTGTCGAAGCGCATGCCCTCTACGAGGTCCATGTCCATGCCGAAGGTCTGCGACTCCTCGACGGTGATGACGCCGTCCCGGCCCACCTTGTCGATGGCCTCGGAGATCATCTCGCCGATCTCGTTGTCGGCGGCGGAGATGGAGGCGACCTGGGAGATCTGCGCTTTGGTCTCGGTCTCCTTGGAGATGCTGTGGATGGCGCTCACGGCCGTCTCGACCGCGGACTCGATCCCCTTCTTGAGCGACATGGGGTTGGCCCCGGCCGCGACGTTGCGCAGGCCCTCGTGGACCATTGCCCAGGCCAGTACGGTGGCCGTGGTGGTCCCGTCACCGGCGACGTCGTCGGTCTTCTTGGCTACTTCCTTGACCAGCTCGGCGCCGATGCGCTCGTAGGGGTCCTCGAGGTCGATCTCCTTGGCAATGGAGACACCGTCATTGGTGATGGTCGGGGCGCCCCACTTCTTGTCGAGCACCACATTGCGGCCTTTGGGGCCGAGCGTGACGCGCACGGCGTCCGCCAGCTTGTTCATGCCGGTCTCGAGTCCGCGGCGGGCGTCTTCCTGGAATGCGATCAGCTTGGCCATCTGGTGAGTTCCTCCATCGTTCTTCGTTCTGCGTTCGTTTTGCGTCTTCCGCGGGCCCGAATGGGGCCGTTAGCACTCTAACGTGTCGAGTGCTAATAGAAAACCACGCTCAGGCGCCGGGCGCAACCTCAGGCAGGAAAGCGCAGGCCAGAGGCTAAGAATGCGCTCATCCCCCGGCGACGGCCGGGACGATGGAGAGCGTCTGCCCGGGTGCTATTGGGGTTGCAAGTCCATCGAGAAAGCGGACGTCCTCATCGGCCAGGAACACGTTGACGAAGCGGCGCAGGGCGCCGTCGGCGTCGAAGAGGCGCTCGGCCAGGCCCGGATGGGCGGCGTCCAGTTGCTTGAGGGCCTCGCCGACCGTGGCGCCGTCGACCTCGACCGCGCCGGCCCCTCCGGTCAGGGTGCGCAATTGGGTGGGGATACGGATGGTCACGCTCATCGGGTGCTCTCACTCTCCTCGCGGTCACGCACGGCGGCATCGAAGGCGTCCAGCGTGGGCGCGATCGTCGCCGAGGGGCGGCCCTGGCCCGTCAGGGCCTCGACGGTCTTGAGGCCGTGACCCGTCACCAGGGCCACCACCCGCTCGTCGCGCCGGACGGCGCCCGAGGCGGCCAGCTTGGCCAGGGTGGCGATGGTGACTCCCCCCGCCGTCTCGGCGAAGATGCCCTCGGTGCGGGCCAGCAGCCCGATGGCCTCGACCACCTCGTCGTCGGTCACCGCGGCACACGAGCCACCGGACGAGCGCATCGCCTCGAGGGCGTACCACCCGTCGGCCGGGTTGCCGATGGCCAGCGACTTGGCGATGGTGTGGGGCCGGACCGGCCGGATGGCGTCGGTCCCCTCGGCGAAGGCGGTGGCCACCGGGGAACACCCCTCGGCCTGCGCCCCCGAGATCCGCACCTCGGGCACCTCGTCCAACAATCCGACCTCACCCAACTCGCGGAATCCCTTGGCCACCTTGGTCAGCTGGCTGCCCGAGCCGATGGGCACGACCACGTGGTCGGGCGCCTCCCAGCCCAGCTGCTCGGCGATCTCGAAGGCCAGTGTCTTCGAGCCCTCGGCGTAGTAGGTGCGCACGTTGACGTTGACGAAGGCCCAGCTCGGGCGCTCACTGGTCAGTTCGGCACAGAGCCGGTTGACGTCGTCGTAGGTGCCTTCGACCGCGATCACGGTCCCGCCGTAGATCGTGGTCATCGTCACCTTGGCCGCTTCGAGATCATGTGGGATCAGGACCACCGATTCGAGGCCGGCCCGGGCCGCATGGGCGGCCACCGAGTTGGCCAGGTTCCCGGTCGAGGCACACGCCGCCACCTTGAAGCCGAGTTGGCGGGCCTTGGTCAGGGCGACCGACACCACCCGGTCCTTGAACGAACCGGTGGGGTTGGCGGTGTCGTCCTTGATCCAGAGCTCGCCCAGCCCGAGCTCGGCAGCCAGGCGGTCGGCCCGCACGAGCGGGGTGAAGCCGGCGCCGAGGTCCACCGGCGAGTCGTCGTCGACCGGGAGAAGGTCGCGGTAGCGCCAGATGGTGCGGGGCCCCGCCTCGATGCGGGCCCGGCTGACCGTCGCGGCGATCCGCTCGTAGTCGTAGGCGACCTCGAGCGGCCCGAAGCAGTAGTCGCAGACGTGCAGCGCCTCGGCGGGGAAGTCTCGGCCGCACTCTCGACAGCGCAGCCCGGTGACGAAATCGACCATCGGTCCTCCTCATCGGTCGGGCATTGGCACCAGGTGCTCAGCACTGGTTGCCGCGACGTCGACGGGCCCGTCCCTCAGTCGCTCTGGATGATGCCGACCATGGTAGCGCCTGGGGAGCGGCCCGCTCAACGCACCCTGACTGCTTGAATCGGGGGCGTGGCACGCACCTTCGACCACGCCGAATTCCCGGCGG
>DASZJQ010000220.1:0-2831 GCA_035947875.1 Acidimicrobiales bacterium | reverse complement strand
CTCGCCGACGACTCGCAGCAGGTCAGGGGAATGGCCGCCGCCGGCGCCCTCGCTGTGGAAGGTGTGGATCGTGCGGCCGTCGAAGGCGGCGATCGTGTCCTCGACGAAGCCCGCCTCGTTCTGGGTGTCGGTGTGCACGCTGACCTGCACGTCCATGCTGTCGGCGACCGCCAGCGCGGCGCGGATCGAGGCCGGGGTCGCGCCCCAGTCCTCGTGGATCTTGAACCCGGCCGCGCCGGCCAGGACCTGCTCGACGAGGGCGGCCTCGCCGGCCGAACTTCCCTTGGCCAGGATCCCGAAGTTGACCGGCAGCCCTTCGAAGGAGCGCAGCATCATCTCGATGTGCCACGGGCCGGAGGTGATCGAGGTGCCGTTCGACCCGTCGGTCGGCCCGACACCGCCCCCGAAGAACGTCGTGACGCCGTTGCTCAGCGCGGCGTAAGCTTGCTGCGGCGCGACGTAGTGGACGTGGGTGTCGATGCCCCCGGCGGTGAGGATGAGCTGCTCCCCGGAGATCGCGTCTGTGGCCGGGCCGACGTCCAGGCCGGGAGTCACCCCGTCCATCGTGGCCGAGTTGCCCGCCTTGCCCACGCCGACGATCAGGCCGTCCTTTATACCGACGTCGGCCTTGACCACGCCGAGCACGGCATCCAGCACGGTCACGTTCGTGATCACTAGGTCGAGCGCGCCGCCTTTGCTGGTGAGCTGGTTATTGACGCCCATGCCGTCGCGCAGCGTCTTGCCGCCGCCGTAGATCGCCTCATCGCCCAGCACCCGAAGGTCCCGCTCTACCTCGATGAACAGGTCGGTGTCCCCCAGGCGTATCTTGTCGCCAACGGTCGGGCCGAAGAGCCCGGCATACTCCTGCCGCGAGATCTCGGTCATCGCGCCGCGCTCCCTCTGGCTTGGCGTTCGGTCTTGAACCCGTACTCTGCGGCCAGGCGCACGGCCCGGGCCGCCTGGGGACGGTAGCCGCCGTCGACGGGGGCCCAGCCGTCGACGAGGTTGTTGAAGCCGTGTACCCGCCGCTTTCCGCCGAACGGGACCAGCGTGACCTCTCTTTGGTCGCCGGGCTCGAACCGCACCGCGGTGCCCGCCGGAATGTCGAGCCGGTGCCCGAACGCGTGCTCCCTGTCGAACTCCAGCGCCCGATTGACCTCGAAGAAGTGGAAGTGGGACGCGACCTGGACCGGCCGGTCGCCGGTGTTGCGCACCGTCAGCTTCACCTGCGGGCGCCCGGCGTTGATCTCGATGGGATCCGCGGCGAGGATATAACCGCCGACGGGAGTGCTCATGTCAGTCTTCCTTCGGCTCATGGTGATGTTCACTGAATGGGTGAGTGGACGGTGATGAGTCGGCTCCCGTCATCGAAGACCGCCTCGAGCTGGACCCGGGGGACCATGTCGGCTACCCCCTCCATTACGTCGGCGTGGGTGAGGACCTTGCTGGCCAGGGTCATCACCTCTTCCAGCGCCTTGCCGGCGCGGGCGGCGTCCAGCGCCGCCGCCGAGATCACGGCGACCGCTTCCGGGTGGTTGAGCTTGATCCCCTGCTCTTTCCGCTTGAGCGCCACCTCGGCGAGCATGTAGATCAGCAGCTTGTCGAATTCCCGCGGTGTCAGGTGCATGAGCCTGCCTCCTGGCCGATAGCTGGCGAGGGCTCCGGGGGCGCGCCTGGGACCGCGCCCCCGGAGCCCAGGATCAGAATCCCGTCAGGCCCTGTGGGCTCTGGTAGGGGATGGTCGCGCTGGTGATCTCGTCCAGTGAGCCGTCCGGCTGGACGGCGTAACCGGCCAGCTTCGAGGCGTTCGGGTAGATCTGATAGAGGTACGCGTCGTCGGGTGACAGCCAGTTGTCGGCTGGGCCGCTGCTGACCGTCCCGTTAAGCGCCCGGAAGGTGCCGTCGCCGGGGACCTTCAGGCAGGCCGGGTCCTTGGCGACGGACAGGATATTGCCGTCGATCCGGAAGCTGGTGACGTACCCGTAGCCGAAGTTCGTGGCGAACGCCATCCGGTCGTCCGAGGAGACGGACAGCCAGCACAGCTCGGTCGGCTTGCCTCCGCTGGTGTCGATCTGCGTGATCGGGCAGATGCTGACGGTGCCGTCCTCGTCGATCCTGGCCAGGGCCAGCCCTTCGCCGACGGCGTACCCGATGACGAAGTGATCGGGCCGGTGCCGCAGGAACTGTATGTTCCACGGGGAGCCGCCGCCGCCGTCCTGGAACTTGGCCTCGCCGAGCACGCCGTAGGCGCCCACCGGGAACACGATCAGGCCGTCGGGGTCTGGCGCGTTAGAGGCGATCGAGTGCGGGACGCCGTTCTTCTCCACCCAGAGGATGGGCGAGCCGTCCGGGTTCGCTTTGGCCGGCTCGTCGAACGTGGTGCCGACGACGAGGAATTTCTCGTCGGCGGTGAGCGACGCCATCGTCGCCACCCGGTTGGGCTTGTCCGGGGTATTCACCGTGTACCCCTCGGGGCGGGCGGTGAGGTTGCCCTCGTCGTCGACCGACATCAGCCGCAGGTGGTCGGGGCCGAACGCGTGCAGTACGAACAGCATGTTGTGCGACGGGGAATACGCCAGCGCCTTGGCGGTGCCGCTTCGCCCGTTCACGACGTTCCCGGTCCGCTTGGCGTCCAGCAGGCTGAGCTTGCCGTCCACGCCCACGGCGAAGCTGGAGACCGAATTGTCGCCGCCATTGGTGGCGAACAGGAACCGCCGGTCCGGGGTGAGGATGACGCTGTTGGCGCCCTCGAAGGCGTTCGGCGCGCTCTCCTGCCCGCTGACCGGCTTGTAGGTCCCGGAACCGGCGCCACCGGTGAAGATGCGGCCTGC
>DASZJQ010000219.1:0-1602 GCA_035947875.1 Acidimicrobiales bacterium | reverse complement strand
AGGGCACTGCCGCCGCGACCGGCCCCGCCGGCGAAGCGACGGGCCCCGGCGAGCGTCTCGCCGCTGTCGATCACCTGGCGTCCCCGGCGAGCCTCGTTCACCGCGGCGTCGGCTTCGCTCAGCCCCCATTGCTCGAGGGCCGACAGGCGATCGGAGCGGAGGCAGAACTGGGGCAGCGCGGCCAGTTGCTGGGCCTGCGTCACCGCGGCCTCGAGCGCGGTGCCGGTCGGGACCACTCGATTGGCCAGCCCGAGCGCCAGCGCCTCGGGCCCTTCCACGGCGCGGCCGGTCAGGATGAGGTCCATGGCCCGGCCGTGCCCGATGATCCGGGGGAGCCGGACGGTGCCCAGGTCGCACAGGGGGACCCCGAAACGCCGGCAGAACACACCGAAGACGGCGTCGCTGGCCGCCACCCGCAGATCGCACCACAGCGCCAGCTCGATGCCGCCGGCCACGGCGAACCCCTCGACGGCGGCGATGACCGGCTTGGAGAGGGTGAGGCGGGTCGGGCCCATAGGCGCCGGACCGGCATCGGGGATCGGGCGGCGGTCTCCCTCGGCCACCGCCTTGAGGTCAGCGCCGGCACAAAAGGTGCCCTGCGTCCCCGTCAGGACGGCGACCGACTGCTCCTCGTCCCGGTCGAAGTCCTCGAAGGCCCGGCGCAGCTGATCGGCGCACACGCTGTCGACGGCGTTGCGTCGCTCCGGCCTGGTGATGGTCACCACCGTGACCGCACCGTCGGTGGTCACGGCCACCGTGTCGGTCCGGTAGGGCGTGTACCCGCCCCCCGGGTCGGGTGTCGCGCCGGTCTGGGCCATGGCCGCATTGTGGCACGGCCGTCCAGGTCAGTGGCTTCCCGGGCCCTCCTCGACGGGGGCCACCGCCCCGGCGGGGCGACCGTGGGCCGACCGCGGTGAAAGATGACCAAACATGTCGACAATAGGTGGAGGAGCCGGTAGGGTGGACTCTGCAACCAGAGAGCGCGGCAGCCAGGGACACGCGCCCGGCGCCCGCTCAACGCCACGTCAACAGGAGGAAATTCATGGCCGTCCGACTCGGGGACACCGCTCCCGACTTCACCGCCGACACCACCGAAGGCACGATCAATTTCCACGAATGGCTGGGAGACAGCTGGGGCATCCTCTTCTCCCACCCCAAGGACTTCACCCCCGTGTGCACCACCGAGCTGGGCGCCTTTTCCGCCGCCAAGCCCGAGTTCGACAAGCGCAACGCCAAGCTGATCGGACTCTCGGTCGACTCGGTGGAGTCCCACAAGGGCTGGGCCGGGGACATCAAGGAGACCCAGGGCTCGGCCCTGGCCTTTCCGCTGATCGGCGACGAGGACCGCAAGGTGGCGGATCTCTACGACATGATCCACCCCAACGCCGACAACACATTGACCGTGCGCTCCGTCTTCATCATCGGACCGGACAAGAAGGTGAAGCTCACGCTGACCTACCCGGCTTCGACGGGCCGCAATGTCGACGAGATCATCCGTGTGCTCGACTCCCTGCAGCTCACGGCCGACTACTCGGTCGCCACCCCGGTCAACTGGACCGACGGTGAGGACGTGATCATCGTCCCCGCCGTCAGCGACGACGA
>DASZJQ010000218.1:0-4001 GCA_035947875.1 Acidimicrobiales bacterium | reverse complement strand
GCCACCATCCGGGCCTCGGCGGACCGGCCCGAGGCGCGCACCGCGCTGATGGCGGAGCCCTTCTCGTTCACCGAGGTCCAGGCCACCCACATCCTCGACATGACCCTCGGCCGCCTGACCCGCCTGGGCCGCACGGAGTTGGAAGAGGAGATGGAGGCACTGCGCGCCACCATCGCTGAGCTTGAGGCGATCCTCTCCGACGACGGCAAACTGCGCGGCGTCATCGATACCGAGATGACGGCCATTCGCGACAAGTACGCCAACGCCCGCCGCAGCGTTATCACCCACGACCCCGGTGAGATGGGGGTCGAGGACCTGATCGACGACGAGGAGATCGTCGTCACCATGACCAAGGCCAACTACATCAAGTCGGTGGCGGCGGGCGCGTTCCGGACCCAGGGCCGCGGCGGCCGCGGGGTCCAGGGTGCCCGGCTGAAGGAGGAGGACCTGGTCAGCGAGGTCATCCACGCCTCGGCCCACGCCTATCTCCTGCTGTTCTCCAACCGGGGCAAGGTCTACCGGTTGCGGGGACACGAGATCCCCATGAAGGAGCGCACGGCCAAGGGGACCGCCGCCATCAACCTGGTCCCGCTGGCGCCCAACGAGAAGATCCAGGCCATCATCTCGACCCGCGAGTTCCTGCCCGACCAGTACCTCGTTTTCGCCACGGCGCAGGGCCAGGTGAAGAAGACGGCCCTGAGCGAGTACGACAAGTCGCGCCGGGAGGGCTTCATCGCCATCAACCTGCGCGAGGGCGACGAGTTGGTGCGGGTGGTGGCCACGTCGGGCGACGACGACATCTTCGAAGTGACCCGCAACGGCGTCACCATCCGCTTCAACGAAGCCGACGTGCGCCCCATGGGCCGCGACGCGGCCGGCGTGCGCGGCATCCGCCTGCGCGAGGGCGACATCGTGGTGTCGTGTGACGTCGCCGCCGACGACACCGACATCTTGTTGGTGACCGATGCCGGTTACGGCAAGCGGACCAAGCTCGAGCGCTTCAACCGCCAGGCCCGGGGCGGACAGGGGGTGCGCGGCATCCGCCTGACCGGCAAGCGCGGCTCGGTGGTGGCGGCCTTCATGATCGCCCTGGACGAGGAGATCCTGCTGGTCTCCTCCGGCGGTGTCATCATCCGGACGGCGGCGCGGGAGATTGCCTCGCAGGGCCGCGACGCCACCGGCGTCAGGGTCATGAACCTCGACGAGGGCCAGACGGTGGCCGCGGTGGCCCGGGTGACGGCGGAGAACGAGGAAGAGGAGTAGCGGCCGGGCCTCAGAGAGAGATTCAGCCGCTGGCGATGAAGGTCATGGTGAAGGGCGCCCCGGCCGGGGTGTACGAGGTGAGGGGCCGGAGCCCCGAGAAGACCTGGAAGTGGGCGGCCAGGCTCCCCGTCTCGATGGTCGTGGTCCCGTTGACGGCGAAGATGTGGCTCTGGCCGCCGGGAATGACCTGGGAGAAGACGGGAACCTGACTGCCCGAGTTGGTGACCTGGACCCAGCTCGGATTGGCGTTGGTGACCACCGCCACCCCGAACGAGGACGCCGCCACCTCGAGGGTGCCACCGTTTTTCAGGGCGTTGGTCGACACGGTGTACCTCGGCAGGGCCGTGGACGCCTCGTGGCCCGACCGGTTCGTGGTGCCGGTGGTGACGCCGGTGTCCTTCTTGGCCGTGTTGATCAGGGTGGAGGTCTCGCTGCGGGCCGAGTGGATCCACCGCGAGAGCTGATTGTGCAGGCCCAGACCGACGCCGGCCGCCACGACCAGGAGCGCCACCACCACGACCAGGATCTTGAGGTAGGTCGGAGGGCCCTGGCGGACCGCCGCCACCTGGCCGGTCTCGAAGATGGGCACCGGCCGCGTGTCGTTGATCGACAGCGGACCGACCGCCCCGATCACCCCGGTGATGAGCGCCTCGTTGACCCCCGTGCTGTCGGCGCCGAAGGCCGAGCCGTAGTCGCCGGAGGGGGAGTGCCCCCCGGCCGGGGCCGAGGAGACCGAGACCACCGGGACGACGCCGGTGTCGCCGTGGCGCGCCGCGGCCTCGGCACTGGGCCACCGGTCCAACACGGTCAGGACATAGGCGTCGCCGGGCAGGCCGAGCGAGTCGGCGTAGGTCCGGAGCGCCCGCAGGGTCTCGATGCGGTCCGGCATGCGGGCGACGGTGCCGCTCTCGAGGGCCTCGAGCTCGGACGAGGCCACCCCGACCCGGATGGCCGCCTCGGGCAGCGACAGGCCGGCCTGCGTGCGGGCATGGAGGAGCGCTCGCCCGATGTCCGGGACGGAGTCCGAGATCACCGGGGCTTCACCGCTGGCGGGGTTTGCGCCACGACCGAGCACCACGCACCCCTTCTGTTCGGCAACGGATGACACACAGATTGTACCTGGTACCCGGCCTTTCCCGGCTGCGCGGCCCCAGGCGCCGGGGCTGCGGACACCCCGGTTGGCTCAGGTGGGTCGGCGCGGTCAGAAGAAGTGGAAGGAGGTGACGGGCCAGACCCGGACGTCGACCTTGCCCACGATGAGCGACCGGGAGATCGGGCCCCAGTACCGGCTGTCGCACGACTCGGTGCGATTGTCGCCCATCATGAAGTAGTGGTTGGCCGGGATCACGTAGGGCTTGGTCAGGTTGTAGGGCGTGCCCGTCGGACCGGCCTCGGTCGTGCCCTGGACCGACGACGGGAGCCAGGTCTCGGGCAGGGCCTTCCCGTCGATGTCGACGTGCCCGCGGTCGAGCGAGATGGTCTCCCCGGGCAGCCCGACCACCCGCTTGACCAGATCGTTGACCTCGGCCCCGCCGCAGTTCTCGGCCGGCGGGCGGGAGAAGACCACGATGTCGCCGCGACCGACGCCGTGGAGGTGGTAGCTGAGCTTGTTGACCAGGATGCGGTCGCCGATCTGGAGGGTCGGCTCCATGGAGCCCGAGGGGATGAAGAACGTCTGCACCACGAAGACGCGCAGGAGGAGCGCCACCACGAGTGCCACCAGCACCACGACGACGATCTCGCGCAGCCAATGGGAGCGGGGCGCGGTGTGCCGACCCGGGGGACCGGCGCGCCCATCACCGGTCCCGCCCGCCCGTGATGGGCCGGCGGGCGAAGGGTCCTCGGCGACCAGCGCCGGGTCGGTCATGTCGGGCGTCACGGTAGGGGGGAAGGCTACTCGCGCGGTCCGGTGCCGAGAGCGCGCTCGGTGGAGGCGGGGGCCCGACCGAGCCGGCTCAGACGGCGGCCGGAACGACCGACGCCGTGTCGCGGCCCGAATGGAGCAGGGACCCGGGGACCGCACCGGTGGGCGCCCCGTCGCGCACGGTCTCCACACCGTTGACCATCACCCGGACCACCCCCACCGAGGCGGCGATCAGGCGCGGCGCGTCGCCGGGGAGATCGTGCACCAGGCGGGCCGGCTCGGATCCGACGCTGGCCGGATCGAAGATGAACAGATCGGCCGCGTAGTCCTCGGCCACCAGGCCGCGGCGGCGCAGGCCGAAAAGCTGCGCCGGTTGACCGGTCAGCATGTGGACGGCCGCTTCCACCGGCACCAGCCGGCGCCCGCGCAGGCAGTCGGCCAGGAAGGCGGTGGGGTAGTTCGACCCGCACATGCGGTCGAGGTGCGCGCCGGCGTCCGAACCGCCGACCATGGCCCGGGGGTCGCGCCAGATCTCCGCTCGCATGGTCCAGGTCGTCTCGTCCCCGTCGTCGGTGTTCGGCCACAGCACGGTGCGCAGGTCGTCGGCCAGCACGATGTCCAAGAGGGTGTCGAAGGCCGAGGTGCCCCGCTCGGCCGCGATGTCGTCGACCACCCGGCCGGCACAGCCGTCGTTGGCCGGTGCGTAGGTGTCGCCGATGATGTAGGTGCCCCAGTGGGCCAGGCCCCGGAACACGCCGGCCTCCTTGGCGCGGGCCCGCTCGTCGAGCAGCGACCGCACGGCGGGATCGGCCAGCTGGGCCATCCGCTCCTCGAGGGGGAGGCCCATGACGTCGCCCCAGCCGGGAATGAGGAA
>DASZJQ010000217.1:0-4174 GCA_035947875.1 Acidimicrobiales bacterium | reverse complement strand
CTGGGACAAGGGTTCGTATGTCCTGACCGGAGAAGGTCGCACGTTGAGCCCGGCCGAGATGGTCGACTACTGGGTCGATCTGGTCGATCGTTTCCCGATCGTGTCCATCGAGGACGGCATGGCCGAGGAGGACTGGGATGGATGGGCCCGGCTGACCGAGGCCGTCGGACACAAGGTCCAGTTGGTGGGGGACGACATCTTCGTGACCAACGTCACCTTGCTCGAGCGCGGGGTACGGGAGGGCGTGGCCAACGCGGTCCTCGTCAAGCTCAATCAAATCGGTACCTTGACCGAGACCCTGGATACCATCGCGCTGGCCAATCGATCCAGCTACCGCGCCGTGATCTCGCACCGATCAGGCGAGACGGAGGACACCACCATCGCCGACCTGGCCGTGGCGGTCAACGCCGGACAGATAAAGGCGGGCGCCCCGGCGCGTTCGGATCGGGTGGCCAAGTACAACCAGCTGCTGCGAATCGAAGAAGACCTTGGTCAGTCGGCCTCATTTCCGGGGCGGGCGTCCCTGGCCGGTTCGCAGGGTGGCGCCCATGCCTAAGGCGCGCCAAGCAGCCAAGAAGCAGCCGACCAGAACGGAAAAACGTGCATCACGCGAGTCCCGGCGCACTCGATTGGTCTTGATCGGGGCCACCGTGTTGTCCGCTGTCATCCTGGCCGCGTGGTTTCCCGCTAGCGCGCTCTATCATCAGCGCGCCAGCCTGGCCGGGACGAACGGTCAGCTGCTGCAGTTGCGCTCCGAGGACGCGGCGCTCAACCAGGAGCGGCAGAACCTCAGTGATGCCGCCGAGATTGGCCGCATCGCCCGCCAGCAATATCAGCTGGTGAGTCCGGGCCAGAAGGCGTATGCGGTACTGCCGCCTTCGGGCGTCGCCCCGGCGAATGCGCCCTACGCCGGTGATCCGGGCAACAACGCGCCCGTGGCTCCGACGGCGGCATCGGAGCTGCCTCCCGGGACTGTCACCACGACGACACAACCCACCGCTGTCCCACCGTCCCAACCGCGTGCTTCAGTGAGCTCGGGGGCCGCACCGGCGGATGGGACGCTCGCCCGCATGCTGAACGCCCTCGAATTCTGGCGTTGAACACTCAGGACATGACCGGAGTACCGCCGTCGACGACCGACCGGGACGCGGTGGCGCAGCTCCTGGGCCGGGATCCCGTCGGGCACTTCTGCGTGGCCCGGCGTCGGGCGGACGGCCAACCCGTGGTCATCGCCAACGATCCGCTTCTGCTGGACGGCACGCCCATGCCGACCCGCTACTGGCTGGTCGACCCGGTCATTCGGTCCCGGATCGGACTGCTCGAATCCGAAGGCGGCGTCAAGGAAGCCGAGCGGGCGGTCGATGCAGATGCACTGGCGGCGGCGCATGTGCGATACGCCGCCGAGCGTGACGCGCTCGTGCCGGCGGGGTGGCAGGGCCCCCGGCCCAGTGGGGGCGTCGGGGGAACCCGCAGAGGGGTCAAGTGCATTCATGCCCATGTGGCGTGGTGGCTGGTCGGCGGCGACGACCCCATCGGCGACTGGGCGGCGGTCCGGATCGGGCTGACCCGGCCGTAGGCGTCGGGCGAAGCCGGCCGGACTCGGGGCCGGACCAGAGTCGAATCGCACCGAGTCACTGCAACAAGCGCTGGGCGATCCCGTCCAAGATGTCGGTTTCCGACGCAATGCACCGGTCGAACCCGAAGGACGCCATCACCTGTCTGAGGACGTACGCCCCGGCCACGATGACGTCGGCCCGTCCCGCCACCATGCCGGGGCGCTCGGCCCTGGTGGCGGCGTCCTCCGCCGCCAGCGTGGCACACCAGTGATCCACCGCCGCCCTGTCCAGGACACTGTGATGGATCTGGTCGCTGTCGTAGGCCGGGAGACCCAGCGACAGCGCGGCCAGGGTGGTGACGGTCCCCGCCACGCCCACGAGTCGACCGTCCCGCAGGGTCGAGAGGGCGGGCAGGGCCCGGACGGCTCGGTCGATGGCCCCATCGACGAAGGCGACAAGGGCGGCGATCTCCGCTTCCTCGGGAGGATCGTGGGTCAGGAACCGCTCAGAGAGCCGAACGCAGCCGATGTTCATGGAGAACGCCTGTACCACGCCGTGGCGCTGGATCACCAGCTCGGTCGAACCACCCCCGATATCGACGACCAGGTCATCGCCGTCAATGGGCGGCAGGCCGGCGGTGGCCCCGGCATAGGCCAGCTGGCCTTCTTCCTCCCCGGACAGGAGCTCAGCCGGAAGGCCGGTCGCCGCCAATGCCGCCTGCCGGAAAACGTCGCCGTTGCGAGCGTCACGGACAGCGGACGTCGTGACCAGCCGCCCTTTGCCCACCCGGGCCTCGTCCATCATTCGACGGAAGTCACGGAGAACGTGCACGGTTCGGTCAATGGCCGCAGCGTTGAGGTCACCGGTGGCATCGACCCCGGCTCCCAGCCGGGTGATCCGCATGAGGCGGAGATGAGTCGTGCCGTCGGCGTTCGCCACTAGGAGCCGGGTGGAGTTGGTACCGCAGTCGATGGCCGCCACCCGTTCGCGTCCTGGCCCCGTCACGGGCGTCCCCCGCTCCGTCCATAACGGGGCGCCATTGGATCGACGGACATGACTCGGTGCCGGCCGAGGTGACACCACGGCACCCGCCGCACCCGTTCCACCTTGGCAATCTACCGGATCGACTCCGATCCTCCCTCTGCGTTGGCGCCGGAGAGCGCGGACCTGCCACGATGCGCGGGTGCCGTTTTCCGACCGCCTGCTCATGGGCCCCGGTCCGTCGAATCCCTACCCCGAAGTCATGTTGGCCCTGGCCCGTCCGGTGGTGGGACATCTCGACCCCGAATTCCTGGCCCTGCTGGACGAGACGAACGAGCGCCTTCGCCTGGCCTTCGGTACGTCCAATAGCTTGACCCTTCCCGTCAGCGGGACCGGATCGGCCGGCATGGAAGCAGCCTTCGTCAACTTCGTCCGGGCGGGCGATCCGGTTGTCATCGGGGTCAACGGCGTCTTCGGCGAGCGCATGTGTGAGGTGGCGGTCCGATGCGGAGCAGACGTCGTCAGGGTCGACGCGCCCTGGGGCACACCGCTCACCCCGTCGGCTCTCCTCGAAGCGCACCCGGCACCGTCCATCATCGCACTGGTCCATGCCGAGACGTCCACGGGTGTGCGCAATGACATCACGCCGCTGGGCGCAGAGAAGGGTGATGCGTTGCTGCTCGTCGACATGGTCACGTCGCTCGGCGGTATCGAGGTGGCCGTTGACGAGTGGGGCGTGGACGTGGCCTACAGCGGCACCCAGAAGTGTTTGGGTGTGCCGCCGGGCCTGGCCCCCCTGACCGTGTCCGATGCCGCCCGCGCCCGGCTGGTGGAGCGGCCGTCGAGTTGGTACCTCGACCTCAACCTCCTGTCGCGCTACGTCGACGGCGGGACCGAGGGTGGACGGGTGTATCACCACACGGCGCCGGTCACGATGGTGGCGGCGCTCCATGCCGGTTTGGGCGTCGTCATCGAGGAGGGCTTTGCCGCGGCGCACGCTCGCCATGCTGAATGTGGACAACTTCTGCGTGATGGCCTCGAGCAACTCGGACTCGAACTGTTCGCCGAGGCCACGCACCGCCTGCCCCAGCTCACCACCGTCCGGGTGCCGGCGACCGGGCCTGCGGGCCGCTCGGAGGCAGACTGCCGGCGCCTGCTCCTCGAACGCTTTGGCATTGAGATCGGGGCTGGAGCCGGCCAGTTGGCGGGCCAGGTGTGGCGTATCGGCTGTATGGGGCACACGGCACGCCGGCGTAACGTGGTGACGCTCCTCGGTGCCCTGGCGGAAGTACTCGGCCGATGACCGCGGCACGGGCGGTCCGTCATCCCCCATTAGAGCTGCACGGTCAGCGCGTGGTGCTGCGACCGTTGACGGAGCACGACTTCGACGAGTGGCATGCGGTGCGGACGCGGTGCGCTGAATGGCTGTTGCGGTGGGAACCCCGCCCCAAGGGAGCGCCTGTACCTTCGGAGGACCGGCCGAGCTTCGCCGCCCGGTGCGGTATACGAGAGCGGGAACGGCACCTCGGAAGCGGCTATGGCTTCGGTATCTTCGTCGGGGAACGGTTCGCCGGCGAGGTGACGCTGTCCTCCATTCAGCGGGGACCATTCCAAAGTGCTTTCATCGGTTATTGGAT
>DASZJQ010000216.1:0-5006 GCA_035947875.1 Acidimicrobiales bacterium | reverse complement strand
GCCCGGTGTGCGGTACCGGTGAGCGGCTTGAGCGGGTCCACCGACTACCCCGAGCTGCGCGAGCACCTGTTGAAGTATTCGGTGAAGCGGGGGCACTTCGTCCTCAAGTCCGGTCGTCGCAGCAGTTGGTTCATCGATTCGAAGCAGACGATCTGCCGACCCGAAGCCATGGTGCTCGTCGCCGACGCGGTGCTCTCGGTCGTTCCGGCCGAGGCGACGGCCATCGGCGGTCTGACCATGGGGGCCGACCCGGTGGCCTTCGTGACGGCCGGCGTGGCGGCGACCCGGGGTCGACCGCTCAAGGCGTTCAGCGTGCGCAAGGAAGCGAAGGATCACGGCGGCGGCGGCCGCATCGCCGGCGCGCTCGATCCGGGTGACAAGGTGGTGGTGACCGAGGACACGGTGACCCGGGGCACCTCGCTGCTCGAGGCGGCCCATGCCGTGCACGAAGTGGGCGCCGAGGTGATCCTGCTGGTGGCGGTGGTCGATCGCGGCGGAACGGTCGAGGCCATGGCGGCGGCCGAAGGCCTTCCCTTCCGGGCCATCGTGACGGCGCCCGATCTGGGCTTCGACTACGAAGGAGCCTGAGCGGCCGCCCTGCTCGCGGCCGATCCGGCGCGGGCCGCGCGGTCCAGGAGCAGTTCGCGTTCGCGCTCGTTGCGGGTCAGGGCCGCCGCAGCCGTAAAGGCCGCGCTGGCCTCTTCGGGGCGTCCGAGGCGTTCGAGCAGGTCGCCGCGGACGCTCGGCAGCAGGTGGTAGCCCTGCAGGGCCGGGTCGTCGGTCAGGGCGTCCACCAGGGTCAGGCCGGTGGCCGGGCCCTCGGCCCTGGAAACGGCGACGGCCCGGTTGAGCTCCACCACCGGCGACGGGGTGAGCACCATGAGCTGGCCGTAGAGGGCGGCGATGGTGGTCCAGTCCGTGTCGGCGAAGGTCACGGCCCGGGCGTGGCAGGCGGCGATGGCGGCCTGGACCGAGTAGGGGCCGTCACCGGCTCGCTCGAGGGCCTCGATGCCGCGGCGGATGAACATCTGGTTCCATCGGGCCCGGTTCTGATCGGCCAGCAGGACCGGCTCGCCGTCGGGACCGGTGCGGGCCGCCATGCGCGAGGCCTGGAACTCCAACAGCGCGGCGAGGCCGTGCACTTCGGGTTCCTTGGGCATCAGCCCTTCGAGGACACGGGCCAGGCGGAGCGCGTCCTCACAGAGGGCCGGCCGCAGCAGGTCGTCGCCGGCCGTGGCCGAGTACCCCTCGTTGAAGATGAGGTAGATCACCTCGAGCACAGACGAGAGGCGCTCGGTGCGGTCGAGCCCGGAGGGCACCTCGAAGGGCACCCCGGCCCGGGCCAGGGTCCGTTTGGCCCGCACGATGCGTTGGGCCACCGTGGGCTCGGCGGCCAGATAGGCGCGGGCGATCTCCTCGGTCGTCAATCCGCCCAACAACCGCAGCGTCAGCGCGATGCGTGCTTCGCGCGAGAGCAGCGGATGACAGGCGGTGAAGATGAGGCGCAGCAGGTCGTCGTCGATGTCGTCGTCGCCCGACGGCTCGGGCGGCGGCACGTCCTCGAGGGAGCGACCCACCTCGGCCAACTTGCGGGCGTAGGTGTCCCGTCGCCGGATGAGGTCGATGGCCCGGTGCTTGGCCGTGGCCATGAGCCAGGCGCCCGGATTGTCCGGGACACCTGACTCGGGCCATTGCACCAGCGCGGCCATCAGCGCATCTTGCGCCAGCTCCTCGGCGATGCCCACGTCGCGCACGATGCGGGCCACCCGGGCGATGATCCGTGCCGATTCGATCCGGAAGACCGCTTCGACGGCCCGACTGGTCGAGGTCGGCTTCACGCCCACCGATCAGAGCAGTCACCTCTCGGTGGGGCAAGTGCCCCCGGGGTCAGGCCTCGACGATCTGGCGCAATTCGGCCGTGATGTTCCAGTGGGCCGAGTGGGTCTGCAAGAAGCGCTTGGTCCATTCCAGGGCTTCGGCCTTGTCCTTGGCCTGGAGGATGGCGTAGCCGCCGACGACCTCCTTGCTCTCGGTGAAGGGCCCGTCGGTGTAGCTCAACGTGCCGCCGGACAAGGTGACCCGGGTGCCCTCGGCGGTCGGGGTCAGGCCGGCTGTGTCCAGCATCACCCCGGCCTTGGTGATCTCCTCGAACAGGGCACCCATGCGGGCGTCCATCTCGGGATCGGGCAGGTTGGCTTGGGCTTCCTTCTCGTTGATGCGGATCATGGACAGGAAACGAGGCATGGTGACTCCTTGGATCAAAGGGGCGGGGCTTCTCCCCGCCGCTCATTGTTGCGTCGATCGAAGAACGGGTGGATCGACACGCTGAGAGAGATTCTTCCGATTCACTTCCGGTCAGGTCCCGCCGTCCCGTGCATACTGTCGAACATGAACGCCAAGTCCGGAGAGATGGATGCTCTGTTCGGGTGGGGTGGTGAGACAGGGTCGGTGCACATCGAGTGCATCCCGAACGCCGATCCGGACTTTTGGGGCTGCTGGTCCTCGGTCGCTGAGGGCTTTCCCGTCTGCACCGCTCTCGTCGAGTACCCGGCGCTCGGCTACCGCTCGATGTTCGGATGGGTACAACTGGTTCGAAGCACAGACAACGATTCGGCGGGTGAACATTTCGAGGTGGACCCGCTCGCGCTGTTCGGGGATGCGCCCTCACCCTATTGCTGGTACGGACAGCGCCCCGTCCTCTTCGACGCTCCTTCCCGCACAACCCGACGGCCGTTGGAGTGGGTCGCGCACAGCTTTTTGGCCACGACGCCCTTGCGGGAGGTCGCGGCGTGGAAGCCGCGACGAGTCGTCCCCCTCGTCGGCTTCTCATGGGGCTTCCGTGACAGCGGTTCGAGCGTCGAACTCCATGAGACCGCCCTGCTCTCGAGCGATGATTGGCAGTCACACCTCGATGCGCTGCGAGCGACCTACCCGGCTTGGGTCTTCTCCGAGGCGAAAGGAGGCCAGTTGGGATTTTCGGTCCCGAACGGGATGGGGCGGTAGGCGCTCTACGACGTCTTCTCCCACACCGAGACGTGGCTCCGGCTGTCGCTGGTGAAGGGCTCACGGGCCCAGCTGCTCCAGCGCTCACGCAGGGTCATCCCGGCCAGTCGCGCCATGAGGTCGAGCTCGGACGGCCAGACGTAACGAAACGGGGCGGAGAAGGTCTCGAGCTTTCCGTCCACCATCCAGTAGTGGTGGGAGTAGGCGATCTGCGTCGCCACGTCGTACTCCTCGAAGCCGAGATGGGTCGGGGTCACGGTGAAGGCACGGATGGTCTCGCCGGGAGGGAGCCGTTGCAGCTCGGGGATGTACAGCTCGATCACGAAGCGGCCGCCCGGTTCCAGATGCGCGGCGACGTTGCCGAAGCAGGCCACCTGTTGGTCCTGCGTGGTCAGGTTGGCGATGGTGTTGCGCACGAGGTACGCCAGCGTGAACGTTCCGCCCACCCTGGTGGTGGCGAAGTCGCCGATCGTCACGCCGATGGTGTCGGCGCCCGGCTTGGCCTGCAGCTGCGCCACCATGGCGGGCGACAGCTCGATCCCGTGGACCCGAACGCCTCGCCGGCTCAGCGGCAGGGCCAGGCGACCGGTCCCGACGCCGAGTTCGAGGGCGGCGCCCGTTCCGGCCAGTTCGGCCAGGAAGTTCACCGCCGGATCGACGACCGCCGGCTCGGCCAGGTTCGCCCACTTGGCGTCGTACGCCTTGGCGATCCGTTCGTCGAAGTAGTTCTCGGGCACCGGCTCATTGTGGCAGGAGGCCCGCGGTGATCCGCCGCCGCCAGTTCAACGTGCGGCGCGGGACAACGTGTGGCGTCGGTCAGTCGTCCAGGGCGAGGCAGCCGCGCACCGCGGCTTCGGCGGCCAGCCGCGCGGCCAGGGTGGTGTCCCGGCTCAGTTGCTGCAGTTTGGCCGCCATGTCCGGTTCCGCGGCCAGCAGGCGGCCGAGGGCGTCCTGGTCGCCCGAACCGTCGGGATTGGTCACATCGAGGATCCGTTGGTCCAACAACCCGTCGAACCAGCGGTCGCCTATGCAGCGGTAGACCGACCAGGGGCACCCGTTGGCCTCGCAGACCTCGGCCACCGCCGAGTTCTCCATGTCGACCCCGAGGCAGCCCCGGGCCCGGAACTCTTTGGAGAGCTCGATGTCGAGCGACACCCCTTCGGTGGTGATGATCTTGCCGGCCAATGGCTCATCCCCCGGCGGGGTGTGCCGGTACTCGGTCCCGCTGGCGGCGTCGATGATGTACTCGGCGTTGATCAAGGTGCCGACCGGCAGGTCGGGGTCGAGCCCGCCGCAGATGCCGGCCACCATGACGTGATCGACCGGCGCGTAGTCCGGCTGCGTGGCGTCGAACAGGCGGGCCGTGGCGACCCGGGTGAGTGGTGGGCCCATGCCGATGTGGATGGCGGTGACGCCGGAATTCCCGACGTGCCCCGTCCAGGGTGCGCCCTTGGTCGGGTTGGTGCGGCTGAGACCGAAGGCGGTCGTGATGGCCTTCATCTCGAGTGGCATGGGGGCCAGCACGACGACCCGGCGGCGGGCGGACGGTGCGGTCATGAGGTCTCGCTTTCTAGGGAGTTCCCTTCTCGGACGAGTTCTAGGAGAAGGCCTGCAGCACGTCGGCCCGCCAGGCCACCAGGTCGGGGTCGTGCTCGGTGGGGGTCTTCCCGAGGCGCACCACGATCAGGTCCAGCGCCGGGCAGATGGTGATCGATTGGCCCTCGTAGCCCGAGGCGCGGAAGGTACCCAGGGTGTCGCCGGCCACGCCCCACCAGTGCGCACCGTAGGGGCCGTCCTCGGGGTCGACCGACTCGATGGTGCGGCCGTAGTCCACCCATCCCTCGGGCAGGAGCCGGGTGCCGTCCCCCACGCCGTCGCGCAGGTAGAGCAGGCCGAAGCGGGCGAAGTCGCGGGCGGTGGCCCGGACGTACGAAGACGCCACCCAGGTCCCGGCGCCGTCGAATTCGGGACGGGCGCTGCCCATGCCGATGGGGCCGAAGAGG
>DASZJQ010000215.1:0-9171 GCA_035947875.1 Acidimicrobiales bacterium | reverse complement strand
CAGCGGCCGGGCAGGCGCTTGATGAGGCGCAGGCGGTCGTCCCCCGAGATGTCGACGGTCACCAGGCGGCCCGAGCCCGACACCGCGACCCTCTTCTGTGTGCGCCTAGGGTCCGCACCATCGGAGGGCCGCGTTGCCAGGCCGATCATCGTCATGGCATCACTCGTCCCACGCGAACCACCAAATGTGTAGCGCCGTGCCTTCGGGCTCAGACTCGACGTGCATCCGGTCGAAGTCGAGATCGAAGTCACCGAGCCCTGACGGCGCCGGGTCTCCCTCCTTGACGTAGGCATGGTGCAGGATGTACGGGCTCACGGCGCATCCCCGTTCAGCGACGTGAACACCTGCATCCGCATCTGCGCTTCGATGGCGTCGAGCTTGTTGTCCAGCCACGACAGGTGCCATTCCCGCACGCGCATCGACTCTTCGGGACCGACGAAACACTCCAGCAGCCCGATCAGGTGATGGTTCTCGATCTGCTGCATGGGGAGGTTGACGCCCTGGCCGAGCAGCGCACCGATGCGGGCGGCGATGTGGCCGGCGAGCCCGACCAGTTGCGCGTCGTCCAGCACGCGGAGGTACTCGGTCGCCTCGATTTCGGTCTCGCTCTTCTCGCTTTTGAACGGGACCTTCACCACGGCCACGCCTCCATTTCGTTCTCAGGGGTCACGCCGGCTCCTGGGTCGGGAGGGGTTGGCGGCACATGGGGCAGGTGTCCTCCGCCAAATAGATCAGGCGGGCATTGAGCTGGCCGAGAATCGCATCCCAGAACAGTTTCGCCGTCTCGTCGGGATGGTAGTTCTCCCCAAAGGTCATCTCGCCTGTCGCCGTGTCAATCGTGACGAGATCACCCAGCGGCCCCGAAATGGCGATGGTCGGGTCATAAGCCTGTTCGAGCGTGATCTCCTGCTCGGTCACCACGGCCACGCCCCCACCTTGCGCCAGAACTTCCGGCGCTGCTTGGCCCGGCGATGGGACCGCATGGCAGCCGCGGTCAGCGTGAGAGCCACAGTAAAGAGGACGGCCCAACGATGGAACGACTCGCGGATCGCGGTCACGACTTGTCCGGTTCGTCACCCCAGAGCCACTTACGGAACTTGTCCAGCGGCGTCGGCATCTTCTCCTGCGGCGTCTTTTCCTCTTCGGGCTTGGCGTTCTTCAGCGCCTCGATCTCGGCGTCGCGGCGGCGGTCGGCGTCCAGCTTGGCGATGTCCTCCAAGATCCAGCCGACCGTATTCGCGATGTAGGTCTCACGCTTGCGGTCGGTCATGGCGTCGAACTCGTCGTCGCTCACCGGCTTGGGGCGCTCGGCGGGGGCGGGCGGGGGCGGTTGCTTGAGCTGGTCCAGCTCGCGGATGTAGGCATCGAACGCCTGGCGCTGCTCGGGGCTGACGCCTTCGGGCGGGGCCGCGGGAGAATCCTTGGTGGTGGCCATACAGTTACGGTAGCCTCAGAGCCGATGGAAGGCAACGATGCGCCCGAGGTTGACGAGGCCCGGGGCTCCTGGCTGGTCCGCACCATCTATATCGGCCTGATCGGGGCGAACCTTTACCTTGTTTTTGACTGGTGGCGTGACACCCCACAGGGCGCCGCCGCAGTCGAACGGTGGCGGGCCAGGATCGAGGCGGCGAAGGCCAAGGCCGAGAACTGCGAGGGGTGCGCCAAGCGCAAGAAGTGGCTCCAGGGCCAGATCAACCGGGTCCACTACCAGGCCGAAGAGATCGTCACCGAGGCCGCCGAGACCGCCGAGCCCGAGCAGCCGTGACCTCCGTCTTTGACGACACGCACCGGGCCGATCCCGCCCACCCGGTCATCCTCACCCCCGAGGCCGCGGCGAAAGGGGTCCCGGCCAGCGAAGATGGGGCCGGGTTCGACTTCTCGATCTTCGTCTCCGTGGGAGCGCAATTAAGTAGTCTCGTTGACGGCCTCGAAGCCGACCGCGAACACCGCCGGTCGATGATCCCGCCGAGCAACGAGCAACTGTTCGCAGACGGGCTGATGCCCGCCTCGGGGAACCTGATTCTCGACCTCGGCTCGGTGCCGCTCGGGCGGGTGTGGCAGGTGCGTCGGCTGATCGTCGGCGGGGTTGCGGTCACGACCGCGGCCACCGGCAAGGCGTATGCGTTCGCTCAGGGGGCACCGCCGCGCGACCTCAACCTGACCAACGGCGTCGGCATCTACGCCGCCCTCCCCGCGATCGACAAGTGGGGCACGCACCAGCTTTTCCTTCTCGCCACCGAGCATCTGTGGGTCGTCATCGCGGGTGGGAGCTCGGGGCAGCAATACACCGCATCGGCGCGCGTCGAGGACTGGGACGACGCCACTTTCCGCTCCACGTTCGCGGAGTAGGCGGTGAACGCCACGGGGCCGGTCGATCCGCTAGTCCGAGCCGAGCCGCCGTTCGACTGGTACCGCACGCCGGTCATCATGCCGCGGCGGGTCGAGACACCCGGGCATCTGCCCGACCTCGATCCCGATATCGCCCTGTGGCCGGTGACGCCGCTCCAGCGGTGGCCCTTCACCGGGGCGCCGTCCGAGGGGATCTGGCCGAAGGGGTGGGCCGGGGTCGACAACACCGGGACCATGTATGTCTGCACGGTCGGGGGCCAGCCCGGGACGTGGGTAGCAGTCGGAAGCGGAGGGGGCAGCGGGTGGCCCACGGTCAACGGGACCGGAGCGGGGAACCTGACCGCACAGACAGGCTCGGGGGACACGGTTGGCTACAACCTGACCGACGCAGGCACGGGCGGAATCAGCATCCAAACGACCAACCCCGCGAACGCCAATGGCATCCTCATCGAGGATCAATCCGTCAGCGGAATGTTCATCCGAACCACCTATACCGGCGGGGCGGGCCTGAAAATCGAGGACGCCGGGACCGGCGGCGTCACCATCGACACGACCGTTTCCGGCCCCATCCTCATCAATCAAGCCGGAAGCGCCGGGATCACCATCGAGACAACGGGCGGCGGTGCGACAACAGGGATCGCACTCACCACACAGGCTACGGATACAGGCGGCGTCGTCGTTACGAATAACTCTTCGACCGGCATCACCATCGGTGACACGGGGGTCGGTGGAATCCACGTCGCCAGCAACGGGACGGTCGCCGTGGCGGCATCAGGTAGCGCGGCCCTGTCTCTCAGCCAGACCGGGACCGGAGGGATCACCGTTACGACTGGGGCGAGCACCACTGGAGGGATGACCTTCTCTGACAGCGGCAGCGGAGGGATGGCCTTTGTCGAAAGCGGCGGGGGCGGGCTGCTATTCCACGACACGGGGGGGGCGGGCATCCTCTTCATAACGTCTGGAGGCCTGACGCTGGAGGGGGTGGACATCGGCTTCTACACAACCGCCCCCGTCGCCCAGCCCGCCGCCATCCCCGCCCCTTCTGGCGGTGCGGTCGTGGACGTAGAGTGCCGCGCTGCCGTGGTTTCCATCCTCAACGCCATCGGGGGGTCGGCGGGCGGGATCGGTATAACCGCGTGAGCCTCTCCTGGAACATCGACTCAGTAAACGACATCGAGGCCGGGACCGTTGGCGTCGTGGTGTCGGCCAGCGGGCAGTCGGTGTTGGTGCGTGACTTGTTCAGCCCGAGCGACGCGCGGGCGTTGGCGGCGGCACTGATCGCGAAGGCGGACGAACTGAGCCCACCGTCACACCCTCTCCTGCACCCTCCCGGCCAAGTGGTCGACCAACTCCTTGTAGATCCAGAGTCCGTCGTCCATGACGAACGGCCCGAGCCTCTCCACGAGGTCGGCTAGGGTCTCGGCTTTTTTCGCGCGCTTGTACGCGGCCGCGTGCGCGGGGCCGCAGTAGCGGCGGTCATCGCGTTTGCCCGGTGTCGGGTCGAGTGGTGTGTCGCACCAGAGGCAGCGGCCGGGGCGGGTCATCGGCGCAGCTTCCGGCGCGCTCATGGCGCACCATGCCGAATAAGGCCCCACGGCGTGTCGCCTTGCAGTTCGCTACCCTCAGTCGCCGCCTTGGCCCACCGCAGCACGCGGGAGGTCCGCAGGGCGCAGTAGGGGCAGATGGTGGCGGGGATGTACTCGTGCAGGTGCATCGACTCATTGCCGTGCAGCCTCTCGGCCACGGCACGCACGATGGGGTCCTGATCGTCAATCCGTGGGTCACCCGTGATCGCCGGGTCTTCCCAGGTTCCTCTCAGAGCTTTTGTGGACGAGTAATCGCGATTATCCGGCATCTGGACCTCGCTCACACCCCAGTCCGTGAACGTCCAGACAGTGAAGCGTTCGACCGCTATCGGGCATCCAGCACGCCGTGGGGCGCACGCTGGACGGGATCGGTCCCCACCCGGCCTGGTGGTTGTAACCGGACTCGGTGCCACCGCCCAGGCCGATGAAGTAATCGGGATCGTCAATGCCCCACATGGCGTTCGGGTTGTCCCGCAGCATCTCGGGCGTCCGGGTGCCGCACCAGTCGCACAGCCCGTCCTCCTGGGTCGCTGTCTTGTCACAATGGACGCCGTGCCAGACACACCGGCACTTGGGCTTGAACATGCCCGTGAGCCGTGCGTGCATGGCATCTCGGTCCCGAAGCACCCGTTCGGCTTCCCCGATGATTGGACCCATTTACGCCTCCTCGTAGGTGGCGGCGAAGATGTCGGCCTTCACCGGGTAGAACTCACCCTGCACGCCCTTGACGATCCACGGTTCCTCGGCGCAGTGGGCGTCCATCAGACCTTCGATGGTGTTGATGGTGAGGCCCCATAGGTCCCAGGATGACGCCTCGCACCATTCGGCCACCTGTTCGACGTTCTCGTAGGTGAGCCGCACGGCGTCGATCACGACCGGCTTCTTGCGCCAGCGTGTCGGTGAGAAATCTTCCTCAATCATCACACCCGCACCCACTCAGGCTTGGGCGACCCGTGCGACGTGCGCGCCGGACGCGTCCGGCCCGTCTTGCGGATCAGCCCCGCGTCGGCGCAGCGCCGGATGACCGGGCCGATGGCCTTGTTGTTCGGGGTGGTGAACCGCAGATTGACGTAGCCCACGATCTCTTCCGCGATGAACGTGAACCCGCGGTCGAGGCGCTCGATGACCCGGTGGCACTCGGCTTTCCACTCGGCTTCGGCTGCCTCTTCGACCAGCGCCATCGCGCGCTCACCCGCGGCGATTGCCTCTTCCATCGTCAACTGCTGGTTGGTCACGCGCGCTCCCAGGAGTGGACCAGCAGCCCCAGCCGACCAGCCGCCACCGGCTCGCGGTGAATCCAGCCGTGGTGCGCCCGGCAGACCAGCACCACGTTGTCGCGGTCGATGATCGAGCCGCCCCGGCCCCGCGTCAAAGGTTCATGGGGGTCCACGGGTCCGGCGCATTCGATGTGGGGAACGAGGTCGCGCGCCACACAACTGCCCCACTCCATGCCTTCGAGCATCGCGATCCGTTGGCCGAGCAGCAGCAGCCGGCGCTCGGACACGCGGCGCAGGGGCTTGCGTCGTCGCAGCCAGCCGCCGCGCTTCACCCCGCCTCATCTGGGATGGCGGGGCGAGCGATTCGGTCGGATGACTCGCGGCAGACCATCCCGACGCCGGGGATGTACGCGAAGCCGCAGCGGCACCGGGCGGCGTGGGTGATGGGGTTGAACAGAACTTCCCGCCTCCACCGATGGATCAGGAAACAGTGAGCAGACCAGGCGAACCGGCCGCCGACTCGGACGAGGTGGCTCTCGGTCACATCAGCCGCCGCGTCAGGTTGACGATCTTCCCCTCCGCAATCCCGAACGCGAAGTCGAGGCTCCGCAGGAGGTCGTGCTCCAGCTCGGTCAGCGGCACCGCGTCATCGAACTCGGGGACCGGGGAGGCCGCCGGGCAGTCGTGGAGGGGTGGCATCAGTCCCTCGTCCTCGAAGAAGGCGGCGTAATCGCAGCACGGTTTACACAAGAACATGCCCCTCCTTATCCGTCGATCCGTCGATCCGTCCGGCCGCGATCAGCAGCCGCACTTGCCAGTCCCTCGGGTCGCGCGTGACGCCCTTGGGGTTCACGATCCGGTTTGCTTCCCGGCTCATCAGCGAACCCGCGCGCTCGGGCTCAACCGGGCCGCCGATCTCTTCGGCCAACTCGCGCACCCGCGCGTCGGTCAACTCGGCGCGCCATCGGCGTTGTTGGCGGTAGCCGGACCAGCCTTGTGCGCGCGCTCGGGCTTGACGACGCGCGAACTCGGTGCTGTAACTACGCTGCCGGGCCACGGTCGAACCATTCCTCTAAGGGCCGGCGGCGGACGCCAGACTCTCCCGCCAGCAGCCGCGCGAACTGCTCCAGCGGCATCACGACATACGCGTCAGACACCGGACGGTTGCGGCGCTTCGCGATCACGGCCCACCATGACGTCCGCGCATTGAGCGATTCTTCCAACGCCTCGCGACACCAGCCGGCCAGGTCGAACTCTTTGTGGTTCTTGGCCTCAAGCGTCCACCCCGGGATGCCGTCGATGTCGCCGCGGTCGTCGGGGCGCCCGGCTCCGTAGGCCCTCTCCGCGAAGGGGAACCCGTGAGTCCGCAAAAAGTTCACGATTTCCAGCTCGAAGCCGGTTCCTTTGCGGCGCTCGGGGCTGGTCACCGGCACCACCACTCGAAAGGGTCACCCTCAAGCGCAGCGTTGGCAATCTGCCAAGCCCTGTGCGCGTACTCGTCGGGGTAGCCACCAAGCTCACGGATGGCGCGCAAGGCCCCAGCGAGGCGGGCGACCTCCTGGCGCAACTCGTCTGCGTCGGCTATTCCAACCATGAACGGGTCAGTCATCGGACTCAGGACCCGCGTCTCGGAGCGTTCTTACGGCGATGCGCGCAAGAGCTAGGGGCGTGGTCGCTTCGTAGCCGATGGCGTCGATGTGGCCCTGGATGGCGCAGCGGACCATTTCCACCATCTCGCCCTCGGTGAACCCCGCTGGTGCGTAGTCCCATCCGAGGGTGTCGCCGTTCGGGCTCACGAGTCGCCCCGGTCGTGGCCCTCACTAAGGCATTCGGCACAGTAGACGGGGCCTAGGTGGCCGAAGCCGACGTTCTCGGGCCGACCACAGCACTCGCACGCCTTGTGGATGCTGTGGATAATCGGATTTACTCGATTCGCGAAATGCGGTTCGCTCATGGGCGGAGGTCGGGATCGAAGCCGGTCACGCTTGCCCGTTCGAGTGGTACCACCCCGCCGGTCCTTGCCCACCCTTGGTCACGGGCTGGGCGCACGTGGGGCAGGAGCCGTGCCCGACGATCTGACGGCCCTTCTTGGTGAAGGTGATCCCGTGGGTGGGCTTTGTGTCGTGCTCGGTGCTGGTGGCCATGCCGCCCACCTTAAGCCCGACGTACCCCGTTCGTCAACCCTCAAACGGCCCATTTACGCGACCCAGCCCCCTCCCGACACGACAAAGAGGGGGCTGGATACAAACCGGTGGGCTCTCACAGGCACCGGCCCGTCGCTCTCATAGCATACCCGAGCGCTGTCTGCGTCGATGGATCGCGCTTGACAGGGGCCAGATCGCGCGCGCGCGATGTCGCCCAAGCGCCCCGAGGCTCTCACCCCGAGGCACTCAAAAGAGCTTCGGGAGGGACGACGGGTGTCAACCGCTAGGCCAGAAGGCATTCCCGCCGAGTTGCGTGGGCCTCACTTCCGTCTGTGCGTCCGTGTGGCGGACCTAGACGAGCCAGTGGTGCCGTCAGAGCGTCGGCTATGTCATCTCTGCCTAGCCCCCGTCTGGTACGACCCTAAAGCCTCTATCCACCCGGCGACAGAGATCGTCGTATGCGAACCCTGCCTAATGGTCTTTGTAGAGGGCCGGTGAGGCTTCCCCGCTTCCTCTTGGGCGTCTGCTTAGGCGCCACCCTGGGCGTCCTGCTGCTCATCGGCGGCGGCATGTTCGACAACCCCTTCACCCCGGCGCCCAAGTGCCCCGGGTGTGCCGTCCTCACGCATCCCTATGGCGGCTGCAACGAACAAGTCGCTACGGGCTGGATCTGCCCGTGACCGACATGGTGAACAGCCCGCCTCATTACACGGTCCATCCCAGCGGCATCGAATGCATCGAGGTTGTGGAGCACTTCAACTTCAACATCGGCAACGCCATCAAATACCTATGGCGATGTGGCCTCAAGGGCGACGAGATTGAGGATCTCAAGAAAGCGGCCTGGTACATCAGCAGAGAGATCGAGCGGCGGACCCGATGACCCCGTGAGGGAGATGCACCCCCAGGAGCGGGTCAACCTGGCCGTAGCCGACGCCGCCCGCCTAATGGTGTTTGTAGAGGGCCGGTGAGGCTTCCCCGCTTCCTCTTGGGCGTCTGCTTAGGCGCCACCCTGGGCGTCCTGCTGCTCATCGGCGGCGGCATGTTCGACAACCCCTTCACCCCGGCGCCGAAGTGCCCCGGGTGTGCCGTGCTCACGCATCCCTATGGCGGCTGCGGTGACCAAGTTCAAGGAGGCTGGATATGTCCCTGACCATATGCGGGCTACAGATGCAGGCACCCCCCCCCGATTGGCCGCTGCGGCGTCGACCGAAGTGCAACCGGGTGTCTAACCACGAGGGGGCACACCGGGAGTACGACAAGAATTCCTACAGGGTTCGAGCCGAATGGACCGACGAAGAGGCCCGCGTGTCGTGAGCGGACGGCGCAACGATCCCACGGTCGTCGTGCGCTCTATGGAGACAGGCGAGATCCTGCGCATAGAGGAACGCAAGAAGGTCGGGAAGCCGCCGACGCCCGCAGGCAGGAAGAGGAAGAGACGCCGCAAACCCCGGCGCCATGAGTGGGAGTACCAGGGCCGGGCAGGCATCTTTGACCCCAGCAGGGTCTACATCTGCAAGAAGTGTGGCCGGCGCTCCGTGCGCAGGCCCCGTAAGCCCAGGAAGAAGCCGCCCCTGGCCCGATGATCCCAAGGCCGGGAGCGGCAGAGCTTCAGCTTAAAAACATGACGGCGCACGGAGCGATCCGGTGCAGTCGGTCGGCTTGTCCTGGTGGCAGAGGGGTAGTCACACCCGTCTGTTAAGGCGCCGGCCTCCCTGACGAGGGCCCTAGCGTCGTGATCTGTATTACGCCCGGTACAGGTGAACGGACTCGCATAAAGCAGGACCAAACTTCGAGATTTTCCGCTCGGAGTCCGTCAATCGCGCCTGGTGATCGGGACAAGAGGCAAAGGCTCAAAACCCTGACGCCCACCTTCGC
>DASZJQ010000214.1:0-7663 GCA_035947875.1 Acidimicrobiales bacterium | reverse complement strand
TGCACCTCGAACTGCACCGCCAGCGCGCCGACGTGGCGTGGGCCGTGCACAACCACCCCCTGTACGGGACGGTCTGGGCCGACATGGGCGAGATCCCGGCCATCCTCGACCAGAGCTCATCCCTCGGCGGCGGCCAGCTGGTCCTGGTGAACGAGTACACCGGTCCGGTCAATGATCCGGCCAGCGCGCGCAAGGCGGTCGAGGCTATGGGCACCGCGACGTCGGCCCTGCTGGCCGGCCACGGCGTCTTCGTCGTGGGGGGCTCGGCCCGGGCCGTGCACCAGCGCGCCGTCGCCCTCGAGCAACGCTGCCAGCACGCCTGGCACGTCCGGGCCGCCGGGGGCGCCGGGTCCACGTTGCTCCCGGCGCCCTTTCTCGACGCCATGGCGGCCAGCGACGGCGAGGGGTTCATCGGCTTCTGGGAGGCGGCGGTGCGGGCCGAGCTGCTGGCCGACCCCCACCTGCTGGGTGAGCCAGCCTGAACGACCTGGCCTCGGTCGACCGGGTCGGACTCCGACGACCAGGCGAGGCGTCAGGTGGCGAGCAGGTAGGCGCTCTTGCCGATCAGCCAGAACCCGAGGACCAGCGACACTACGATGATGACCTGATCGGTGTGGGTGTCGATCCACTGCCGCACCGAGGCGAGAAAGGCCTGGGCCTGCGTCGGCCAGAAGCCGGCGTAAATTTCCAGGGCCAGGTAGACGGCGGTGGCGACGAGGCAGAACAGGACGATGGCGATAAAGCTCTCCGCCGACGAGAGCTTGGCCTCCATGATGGTGGCCACGCCGGCCCCCACCAGGCCCCACGGCTGG
This sequence comes from Acidimicrobiales bacterium, assembly GCA_035947875.1. Lineage (GTDB taxonomy): Bacteria > Actinomycetota > Acidimicrobiia > Acidimicrobiales > RAAP-2 > Bog-473. Next base: position 6,851 of record DASZJQ010000214.1, on the reverse strand, counting down.
GTCAGCGGTCCGAGCGCCATGGCGTACCAGGGCGACATGTTGTCGATGCCGGTCTGCCACTTGGGCGTCTTCTTGGGCTTCTTGGGCTGGCCCATCCGGCGCCAATGGCGGACCGCGATGAACAGCAGGACCGCGCCGATCAGGATCTTCACGGCCAGACCGGCCAAGGAGGGTGCGGTGTTGGGTTTGGGCGGCTTGTTGCCGGTGATCAACACCGTGCCCGCCACGACGATGGCCAACGAGACGATCCACCCGAAGATGAAGGCGGCTCCCTTGCGCACGCCGTTCTTCGACGCCAGCACCAGGATGAACCCGGTCAGCGGAATCGGTTCGAGGGTGATGACCAACCCGATGAGCAACAGGTCGATGATCACCGGGCCCTCATCTCATCGGTCACCCTGATCCGCCTGTGCACCTCAGCTGCCCCCTTACCCTTCTGGCCTTCTCTGACCTTCTCTGGCCTTCGCGGAAATGGGTAGGTGGCGGGCACACATGATTGGGTGAGACCGTGACCGCCGGCGCGGCCTGGCGCGTGGCCGCGGCGGCCGGCTCCGTGGCGGCGGAACTGACTAGGCCAGGATCTTGGCTTTTTGGGCGTCGAACTCGGCCTGACTGATGGTGCCCTGGTCCTTCAAGGCCGCCAGCTTGCTCAGCTGATCGGCCGTCGAGTCGGCACCCGCCGCCTCTTTGACATAGCTGTCGAAGGCCTGCTGTTGCTGCTGGGCCTGGGCCACCGCCCGCTCGTGCATCTTGCCGCCGCGGGCGATGAGGTAGACGAAAATGCCGAGGAAGGGCAGGACGATGACGAAAATCACCCAGAGCGCCTTGGCGCCGCCCCCCATGTCGCGGCTCCGGAAGATGTCGCCGAAGATGACGATGAGAAGCCAGAACCAGATGATGAAGATGAACAGGCCGAGCATGGTGCCGAATAGGTCAGCCAGCGGGTAGGTGTACGCCAACATCGTCGTGATCTCCTTGCCTAGACGGTTCTCGAAGCGGCTGGTGCCGCCCGCATGGCCGTTGTCTCCCGAACCGTAGCGCCAACGGTCAACTTCGTGGCGCTACATCGATATTCATGATCGAACCATGCGTACCGGCGCGTGGTCATCACCCTTGTGGGGTGACATCAGCGTCGATGCAGGTCACAGGGGTCGCTCACAACAGCCCGAGTCCCCGGGCCCGAGTGATCGCTTCGCTCCGATTCGGCACGGCGAGCTTCTGGTAGATGTGCGCCATGTGGGTCTTGATCGTGTTGACCGAGACAAAGCAGCGCTCTGCCAACTCGGCATTGGTCAGTCGGCTGGGCAGGTAGGAAAGGACCTCCAGTTCCCGGTCTGTCAGCGGGTCCACCAACTCGGCCACCAGGGCCGGGGATCGGGCCTGCCGCGCCCGCTGGAGAACGACGTCCCTGAAACCCGAATGGTCACCCGACTGCGAGATGAGCTCGACGACCCGTGGACCAGCCCGGACGAACACATCGACTAGGGAGTGACGCTCACCCACGGTCATCGCTTCGGCCAGCCGCGCCCGGGCCTCTTCGGGGGAGTCCTCGCACGCCGCCAGCCAGGCCAGCAGCAGCAGCCGTTGGATTTGAATCATCGGTTCTGTCGAGGAAGGGACTGAGGGCAGGTCCTGGAGGAATTTTCGCGCCTGGTCGAGTAGACCAAGCTCGAGTGCGGCCGCGGTGCGCTCGACCACCACATGGGACGAACGCGACGCCACCTCGGTGGTCAATCGCAAGGACTGTTCGGCCGAGCCAGCGACGCGGAGCAACCGGCCCCGCAGCGCCATGATGCGGTCCGCCACGATGGGCGGCGGCGGTGCCGCCATCTCCTGGCTGGCCGAGAGAATCGTGGCGCTGGCCCGGTCGACCTTGCCTTCCGACGCTTCGAGCAGTGCCAACTCGAGATGACCGACCCAAGCGAGTTGCGACCGCCGGTTGGCTTCCGCCCGCAGGGCACCTTCACGGAGGGAGAGGGCGGCACGGTGGGGCTCCCCGCGCTCACGCGCCGTCAACGTCACGGCGAGGTACGCGTCCGCGACGGCTGGATGCGACAGCAATCCCACGTCTCGAGCCGTCGCCAGAGCCTCGGCGGCCAGGTGGTCGGCGCGTCTGCTCCGGCCGGCCCAGGCTTCGAGCAGGGCGAGCGCACCCAGGCCATGGATTCTCCAGGTCGAGTAGGCCGCACCGTCGCTCAGCAGGGCCCGCTCGAGCCACTCCCGGGCCGGCCCGATGCTGCCGGCCTGGAAATGGGCCCGACCGAGGGACGTCAGCACCATGGTCTCGAGCGATGGCTTGTCGGATATGCCCATCACGTCGGGGAGCGGGGCATCGCCCAGGTTGGAGAGCATCTCGAGGGCACGAGTGGCGGCACTGATGGTGAATTGGGGGCGAGGTCGCCACTGGACCAGCGCGGCCAGTGAGCATTGCGCGCACGCCCGTTCGCCCGGCGAAGCACCGGGATCGATCGTGACCCGCCGCCAAATGTCCTCGGCCTCCGCCGCCTGTCCTTCGGTGAGCAGGAGGGCTGCCAGAAGAAGGATGACGTCGCGTCGTCCTGATCGGGCGGACTCGGGGATCCTCCGGATCCACCCGATGACGGTCGCCATCTCGCCCCGCTCGAATATTTCGGCACCGGTGTTCAGAATGACCTCGAGGGCCGCGCTCCAATCCTTGGCTCGCAGCAGGTACTCGACCCCGGCGCCCGACCGGCCGCGAACGAATTGCCAGCCGGCCGCCCGTCGCAGGAGATGGGCCTCGGCCGGTGGATCCTCGGCCCGCAGCCGGAAACGCAGCAGGTCCCGGAAGAGGTGATGGAAGCGAAACCATTCGCGCCGGGTGTCGAGCGCCACCAGGAACATCGATTCCCGCTCCAGTTCTTCGAGCACCAGTTGCGCGTTGGCTTCGCCCGTCAGATGGTTCACCAGATCGCCGCACATCTCATCAAGCACCGAAATCTGGAGCAGCAGCTTCCGGCGTTCCTCCGTCTGGGCCGCCAGGACCTCTTCACTGAGGTAGTCGGCGATCAACCGGTCGTCCCCGCTGAACTGGGTGACAAACGCCTCCGCATCGGGATGGAGCCTGAGCGTGACACCGGCCAGCTGCAGTCCAACGGCCCAGCCCTCGGTGCGGTTGACCAGAACGGCCACGCTCTCCTCCGGCAGGGTCCGGCCGGTGATGTGCTCGAGCAACTGCGCCGACTCCGCCTCATTCAAGGCCAGGTCAACCTGCCGGAACTCGGTCAAATCTCGTCGAATCCGGTGGCGGGTGAGGGCCATCGGGGGGTCAATCCGCGTCGAAAGCACCAGGTGGACCTGGGGCGGGAGCAGGTCGACCAGGCGGCCCAGATCCGCCACCAGGACGCCGTTGGACAGGTGGTGCAGGTCGTCGAGGACGATGACCACCTCGGGGAACTCGGTCATCTGCGTGTGGAGTGCTTCGAGCAGGGGGGTCCCCAACCCACCGCCATTCATGGGCACGAGTGGCGTGAGTTCGGACACGTCGGGGTCGACCTCTCCCAGCGCCCGCAGCAGGCGTTGGGAGAAGCGGACGGGGTCATCGTCGACTTCCTCGAGCGGCAACCACACGAAGTGCAGTTCGGGGTGGGTGAAGGCCCATTGGCGCAACAGGACGGATTTTCCCGCACCCGCCGGAGCCACCAGGACGATCAATGGCCGCGAGAGGGATTGGTCCAATCGGCGGACCAGACCCGCACGGGCCACCTCATGGGCTGGTGTAGCGGGCACCTCCACGAATCAGCTTGCTTTCTTCCCCCTGGAACTGCGCCAAGTGTCCCACCGGGGCGGACAGGAGGCAACCGAGGTGTGACAGCCCGGTGACGGGGTCAAGGGACTCGACTAATCACTCCCAATCACCCTGGAGGGATGACGACCTCGGACCGACGGCGGGGGATCATGTCAGCAAGGTATTGCCATCTTCGAGCAGGGGCGGTCAGTGCGCCCCGAGCTTGCGTTCACAGGAGACACCAGGCCAGTGCGACGACGACACCATCGCACGGGGACCGTCCGCCTGTGAACCGACGGAGGGCGATGGGAGGCCTGCTGGAGATCTCACGGCCAGTGCCGTGTCGTCGGAAAGAGTCGCATTGAGTGCTGAGGCCTTCGAAATCATCGTCAAGGGGAGACTGACTCCCACGCTCGTCGCCGCATTGGAGGGTTTTGAGGTCAGCCGCTACGACCCCAATCTGACCTACCTCGTCGGATGGGTGCCCGACCAAGCGCGGCTGCACTTCGTACTCTCGGTCCTGCGCGACCTCAATGTGGAACTGAAGTCAGTCAACGCCGTGGAATCCGCCGACTCGGCTCTCGAATGACCCGGGGCCACGACCTAAGGACCGATTCATGAACGACATTGCCCGCACCAGCACGGCCATCGAGTAGGCCGGACCGGCTCATTTCCGTGTCCGATCCGTGCTGCGCCCCGAACCGTGGTGGGGGGACGCCCGCCGCGGCGGCCGGGCGCGCCCCGCCCAGCGGGGGAACGGGGGCCCATGACGCATCGCTGGTCACGATCCCGACCGGCATCTACCGCATGGGCGACGAGACGGACTGGGCCTACCCGGACGACGGTGAGGCTCCGGTGCACCCGGTGGAGTTGCCGTCGTTTCGGATCGATCGCCATGCCGTCACCAATGAGCAGTTCGCCACCTTCGCCGACGCCACGGGCTGGCAGACCGATGCCGAATCGTTCGGATGGTCCTTCGTCTTCGCCGGCCTGCTGCCGGACGAATTTCCACCGACGCGCGGCGTCGAGGGGGCACCGTGGTGGCGGCAGGTCATGGGGGCGGATTGGCGGCATCCCGAGGGACCACAGTCCGACTGGTTTGGGCGAGCAGATCACCCCGTCGTCCACGTCTCCTGGAACGATGCGCTCGCCTATTGCAGCTGGTCCGGGACGCGCCTACCCACCGAAGCCGAATGGGAAGTGGCGGCTCGCGGTGGCCTCGACGGTCAACCCTTCCCCTGGGGCGCCGAGCTCGAACCGGGCGCCCATCACCGCATGAACGTCTTCCAGGGGACGTTCCCCGGGGCCGATACCGGTGCCGACGGCTACCTCGGGACGGCGCCGGTCGATGCCTTCGACCCCAACGGCTACGGCCTTTGCAACGCCACGGGCAACGTCTGGGAGTGGTGTGCCGACTGGCTGGACCTCGGCTACTACGGCGCGTCTCCACTCCGATCCCCCCGGGGGCCAGCCACCGGGTCGTCGCGGGTGCAGCGGGGCGGGTCGTACCTCTGCCACGCGTCGTACTGCCGCCGCTACCGGGTGTCGGCCCGGTTCGGGAGCGAGCCGGATAGCTCAACGGGCAACGTCGGCTTCCGGGTGGCGGCTGACCTTCCCGCCTGAGGCACGGCGCGGCCCGATATCCCCCGGTCGGGGTGATGGCTCGGCCCCTTTTCGGCGCGAACCTGGTGAGATGGTCATTTCCACGACGACCGCTGGGGCGCCCGGCGGGTCACCCCACTGGTCGTTCCCCCAACATCTGACCGTCGACGAACGGGTCGCCAAGGGCAAGAAAGCCCGGGTCAAGGCGCCACGGCGGTCCCACGAGCAGTGGGAGCAGGGCGGCGGGAGGCCGGATCCGGTCGCCCTGCTGCAGGGGCAGGCCGCGTCCAGGGTGCCGGAGCTGGTGCCGATCCGCTACGGCCGGATGATGGTGTCCCCGTTCACCTTCTACCGGGGGGCGGCCCTGATCATGGCGTCCGACCTGTCCACCACGGCGGACTCGGGCCTCACCGTGCAGGCCTGCGGGGATGCGCATCTGAGCAACTTCGGCGTCTTCGCGTCGGCGGAGCGGACCCTGGTCTTCGACCTGAACGACTTCGACGAGACCCTGCCCGGGCCGTGGGAATGGGACGTCAAGCGCCTCACGGCCAGTCTGGCCATCGCCGGCCGCAATCGCGGGTTCTCCGACAAGGAGCGGGCCACCGTGGTGCTCGGGACGGCGGCGGCGTACCGGACCGAGATGGCCAGGTTGGCCACGCTGCGCGACCTCGACGTGTGGTACTCGCGAGTCGACATCGAGGCGCTGCTGCGACAGATCGGCGGGGAACTCGGCCTCGACGGCCGCAAGGGCGCGGACAAGACCCTGTCCAAGGTCAAGGCCCGGGCCGACAAACTGCTGGCCAAGGCCAAGACGCGCGACAGTATGCAGGCCCTGGAGAAGCTCACCGAAGTGGTTGACGGCGAGACCCGCTTCGTCAGTGAACCACCGCTGATCGTGCCCATCGAGGAGCTCCTCCCCGCGGCGGAGGCGGCCGGCGCGACCGACCGCTTCCGCACGATGCTCACCAACTACCGCCGCACGCTCCAGAGCGACCGCCAGCACCTCCTGAACCAATTTCGATTCGCCGGCATCGCCCGCAAGGTGGTCGGCGTCGGCAGCGTCGGCACCAGGGCTTGGGTCGTCCTGATGCTGGGGAGAGACGGCCAGGACCCGCTCTTGCTCCAGGCGAAAGAGGCACAGGCGTCCGTCCTGGCCGAGTTCGCCGGCAAGAGCAAGTACTCCCACCAGGGGGAACGGGTGGTGGCCGGTCAGCACCTCATGCAGGCATCGAGCGACATTTTCCTGGGCTGGGACCGGGTCGACGGGCTCGACGGGGTGCGCCGGGACTTCTACGTCCGCCAGCTGCGCGACTGGAAGGGCTCGGCCGACGTGGACCAGATGATCCCCCCGGGGATGCAGGCTTACGGTCAGCTCTGTGGGGCGACCCTGGCCCGGGCCCACGCTCGCTCGGGCGATCGGATCGCCATCGCGGCGTACCTGGGCACGTCGGACACCTTCGACAAGGCCATCTGTTCGTTCTCCGAGAGTTACGCCGACCAGAAT
>DASZJQ010000213.1:0-6820 GCA_035947875.1 Acidimicrobiales bacterium | reverse complement strand
GAACTCGGCCAGCACCACCAACCCCACCAGTGCCGACCCGCCGAGGATGGCCAGCCGCGCCTGCCCCACGGTGACCCGCCAGAACGTCGCCAGCCGACCCAGACCGAGACTGCGGGCCACCTCCTCTTGGGCCGGGTCGGCATTGCGCAGGCTGGCCGCCACCGGGAGGAAGACCAAGGGGTAGACAGCCAGCGTCATCACCAGCGTGGCGGCCCAAAATCCGCCCAAGGCCGGGAAGATGGCGCGCCAGCCAAAGCTCACGACGAAGTCAGGGATGCCGATGGGGATGACCAGCAGGACGGCCCAGATGTGACGTCCGGGCAGATCGGTCCGCTCGACCACCCAGGCGGCGACGGTCCCCACCAGCGCGCACAAGAACGTGACGACCACGGTGAGGCTGACGGTGTCCCAAATCAGCTGTGCCGTCAGGCCGCGGAAGAGCAGGGCGTGCAGGCTGGCCCACCCCACCTGGGCCGCCTGCAGCAGCAGGAAGCAGAGCGGGAGGACCACGGCGATCGACACGACCACCGCGGCCGCCAGGAGCGGTCGTGGCGCCCGGCGGCGACGCGGCCGTCCGCCGGGTTGCCGGGGACCGGTCGGGCCCGGGACAGCCGGTGCGACCGGGCGCAACCCGACCGCCGGGACCGATGTCACTGCGTGATCACAGGAGTTGGGCCTCCTGCAGCAGTGCGATCGCCTCGGCCCCGGTGCCGAGCTCCGCGATCGAGATCGGGTTCGGTTGGAGCTGGTTGAACGGCGTCTCCGGCTTGGACGTGGTCACGCCCGAGTTGATCGGATACTCGAAGCTGTCGCTGTCGGCGATGATCTGCTGGCCCTGGGCCGACGTGAGAAAGGCCACGAACTTCTGGGCGTCCGCCTGGTTCGAGGAGGACTTGAGGACGCCGGCCCCGGAGACGTCGACGACGTACCCCACGTCCTTGGGGGCGAAATGGGCGATGGCCGAATGCGTGTTCGACGCGCCGAGTTCGGCCCGCTGGCGGTACCAGTAGTACTGATTGATGATGCCCAGAGCCACCTGACCACGGTTGACCTCGTCGGCCAGGACCTCGTTGTCCGGGTAGAGATGGCTGGTGGCGTTGGTCTTGAGCTCCCTGAGCCAGGTCTCGGCCCCCGCCGTGCCGTGGGCTCGGGCGATGGACGTGACGATGGGCTGAAAGTCGGTCTCCCCACCGGCCAACCCGATCTTGCCCTTCCATGCCGGATCGGCGAGCTGCATGGCGGAGGTGGGAAGTTGGTCCGGCCTCAGTAGCGAGGTGTTGTACACCATGACGCTGACCCGAGCCGAGACCCCGACCCATTTGCCGTCGGGCGAGTCGTACTTGGATTGACCGTTGGCCAGGGTCGAAGGGTTGATCGGGGACAGCAGATCCTTGGAAGCCAAGAACTGCAATGGGGGTGAATTCTCGGTGAAGTAGACGTCGGCCGGTGAATGGGCCCCTTCGGTGACGATCTGTTGCGCCAGCACGTCCTCGTCGTCAGATCGGACGTTGACCGTGATCCCCGTCTTCTGCTCAAAGGCCGCCACGAGGGTATGGGTGGTCTGCACGTGTTGTCCGCTGTAGAGCGTGATGGAGTTGGGGCCCGAGCCGGAACCGGAGCCGCTGCAGGCGGCCAGGCTGACGGCACCCAGGGCGAGGGCAACCGCCCCAGTCAGGACGCGAGGGGTTCTCACGCACTCCTCACGGACTTCTCACGAGCCCACTCGGCGAGAGCGCCACACCAAGTGTTCCCGGCCCCGGTGGCCCAGCGCGACGGCGACCCTCACCATGGACTCCCCCGGCGACAGGCAGACAGCGCATGGTGCAGTTCTCCTCGTGGATGATCTTCGGGCAGCGAATCTCAGGGCTGGTGAATTTTAGGGTCGACGAATCTTAGGGCTACCTAAGAGATAGTACCCTCCCCGGCACCCCGTCAAGGTGACAACAGCGTCAGTGATGGGCGGCACGCTGGAGTGGGGCGCCTCCCGCCTCGCCTCGCCGCGGCTCGCCCGGCCGGGTCTCGCCCTCCGGGTGAGGAGGCCGCTCAGTCGAGAGGGGGGCCGACCGGACCGAAATCGGCCCGGCCCTCCGAGGGGCTCGAGGGCTCGGCGTGGAAGCGCACCGGGATTCGGCCCGCTCGGCGTGATCTGTACCCGGCCTCAGTGGCCAGGCGCATGGCGTGGGCCATCTCCGCCGGATCGTGGGCGCGGTTCACCGCCGTGGCCACCAGCACCCCGTCGCACCCCAGTTCCATGGCCAGCGCGGCGTCCGACGCGGTACCGATCCCGGCATCGAGGATCACCGGCACCTGGACCGCCTCACGCAGGAGGGTGATGTTGTGTGGGTTGCGGATACCCAGCCCGCTGCCGATGGGGGATCCCAGTGGCATGACGGCGGCACAGCCGACCTGCTGGAGCCGAAAGGCGAGGACGGGGTCGTCGTTGGTATAGGGCAGGACGACGAACCCGTCGTCGGCCAACTGTTCGGCGGCGGCCAACAACTCGACGGCATCGGGCAGAAGGGTCCGATCGTCGCCGATGACCTCCAGTTTCACCCAGTCGGTCCCGAACGCCTCGCGAGCCATCTTGGCCGTGAGAACGGCCTCACCGGCGGTGGCGCATCCGGCGGTGTTGGGCAGGACCCGCACCCCCACGTCGTCGAGCAGGTCGATCAGCGCTCCCTTCCCCGAGGGATCGAGCCGGCGGACCGCCACGGTGGCCATCACGGTGCCCGAAGCGACCAGGGCCTGGCGCAACGCCGCCAGGCTGGTCATTCCACCGGTCCCCAGGAGGAGACGTGACGCGAGCCGTTCGCCGGCGATGCACAGCGCTTGGTCCTTTGCGTCGTTTGGATCCGACACCATCACCGATACACCATCACCGACGACGATACTTCCGGGGCCGACAGCGAAAGCACCGGCATCACGCTCGCTAACGTTCCTTGAGTGTCACCCCCGAATCGACCCGATACTCCACCGGTTGCATTGAGCATTGCCGGATCGGACTCGGGTGGCGGGGCCGGCGCCCAGGCCGACCTCAAGACCTTTGCCGCCCACCGGGTGCACGGGACCACCGCGCTGACCGCCATCACCGCCCAGAGCACGGCGGCCGTGCGCGGCGTCGTCGTGCTCGAGCCGGACTTCGTCCGCCTGCAGATCGAGACCGTGCTGGGCGATCTCCCCGTGCGCAGCGTCAAGACCGGCATGTTGGCCACTCGAGCCATCGTCGACCTGGTGGCCGACCTGGCTGCGGCCCGGCGGTTGCCGCAGCTGGTGGTCGATCCCGTCCTGGTCTCATCGAGTGGTCACCCCCTCATGGATCCCGATGGCATCGAGGCCTATCTGACCCGCCTGATCCCCCACGCCGTCGTGGTGACCCCCAACCTGCGCGAGGCCGCCGCCCTGACCCACAGACCGGTGGAGGACCTGTTGTCGGTGCCTGCCATGGGCGCCGCCGCGGAGCAGATTCGCTCGCGTGGGGCTACCTATGTGGTGGTCAAAGGAGGCCACCTCACCGACGTGGCCCACGATGTCGTGGCCGGCCCCGAAGGGACCACCGTGCTCGAGGCCACTCGCATCGATACCCGGAACGACCACGGCACGGGCTGTTCGCTCTCGGCGGCCATCGCCGCCAACCTGGCCCTCGGGGCGGACGGGCCCACCGCCATCAGCCGAGCCAAGGCATTCGTGGCCCGGGGACTGGCCGGGGGTGCCTCGTGGACGCTGGGAGCCGGGCACGGGCCCATCGACCATTTCGGGTGGTCTGCCTCGCCATAGGCTGGCGTCGTGGAAGCCCGGTACCTGACCGACACCCACGGTCCCGAAGACGAGGCGGCTGCCCCGACGCCCGCGGCTGCCTCGACGCCGGGGGCCGGCCCACCGCCGGACCGCCCGGCGCCCTACTCCGGTTTCAGCATGCGCCCGGCCATGATCGTGGTCGGCCTGGCCGCCCTGATCCTGGTCGGCTTCGTTGCCATCGGCCTGGCCACCAACGGCGCTCCGGCACGGACCGATACCTCGAGGAGTATCCAGGTCGTCTCGGGCTCCTCGCTTCGTGCCGTCCGGGCCGCTCCCGCTCTCAGCGTCATCACCCGGTCGGGCGAGCCACCGTCGAACATCCTCAATGCGGTCTCCCTCCCCGAGGGGTCGACCCGCGTCTCGCATCAGACCAACAGCGCCTCGGCCGACCAGTTTGACGCCCAGATCGGCCTGCTCAGCGACGCTTCGCAGGGGGCGATCCGCACCTTCTACCTGAGTGACATGAAGGCGCAGGGCTGGCAGGTCTTCGAGACCGGCCCGGCGCGCAATGACCCCGGTGCCTTCGAGGTGCTGGGCAAGAAGGCGGGCTCCGACGGTTTCTTCTGGGAGATGGGTGCGGTGGTCTCGGCCACCACGTTCGGTCCCCACGCCCCGCCGGCCGGCCAGACCGACTTCACCGTCCGGCTCTTCCAAGTTCCCGACCCGGACTAACCCGACCCGGACTGACCCGACCCGGCCTAGTTCCCGACCCGGACTAGGCAGCCACGCTCTCGCTGAGTGCCCGCTCCGGTATCTCCTCGGCGCGCTCGATGTCGCGAAAGAGATACGACCACACGAAGAAGTTGATCGGGTAGAGCAGGTAGCCGATCCGGGTGGCCGGGGCCAGCAGGGTGATCACCGCCATCACGATCCCGCCCAACGTGCAGACCTCCGCCGCCGTCTGAGGGGTGCGGCGGGAGAGGTGCCACGCCAGGAACGCGCCACCCACCAACCCGACAACCAACGGCAGCGCCCGGTGAAGGAAGGGGAACGCGGTCACCAGAAGGTGGCCCGGGAGCGGGCTCGCAGCCGGTGAGGTGACCCCCGACAGACCGAGCGGGAACAGCACGACATTGTCGAAGAAGGCCCACGGACCGCGCAACGCGAAGGGGACCACCACCGGGCCGGCGATCACCAACATGCCGAGGAACATCATGCCGGGACGCCGCACCCCGCGGCGGTCCCGGGCGGCGAAGAGGGCCAGCGCGGCGAGCGGCCAAGCCGTGAATTTCATGGCGGAGACCACGCCGAGGACCACGCCCGCGGCGAATGGCTGTCGCCGCTGGGCCAGCACCATGGCCAGCAGCAGGAAAGCCACGATCGGCATGTCGTCGCCCCCCGTGGCCAACGGGAGAGCCGCGGTGGGCAAGATGGCGATCACCTGGAGGGTGCGCATCTTCCGTCGGCCGTCGGCCGGGCACAGCCACAGGGCCACCGCCGTGAGCGCCAGGGTCGCCAGGCTGAAGAAGATGCGGGCATCGGTCAGCACGATGTCGTGATGTCGGGCACTCGGGAGCCCGAACACCGTCATGAGAGGGAGATAGGGCAAGAAGCCCTCGTAGGTCGGCTCACCCGGGACGCGGTAGAGGACCTTCCCGTGCGAGTTGGTGACGTTGTGGTAGGGGTCCTTGCCCTTGGCCACCGTCTGCCCGCCCTTCTCAATGGTGGCCACCTCCGGTTGGAAGTGCGAGCCGGGGTCTCCGTTGGAGCGCCACACCACCTCGAGAGCGAGCGGGACGGCCGTGGCGCCTACGAACACACAGACGGCGATGATGAGGCGTGGGGTCATGGGCGACCGCCAGGCGCGACGACGGGGCGAGGGCGGGGCGGCCGTGGTCGTGACTGTCGTCGTGGCGACGGGTGGCCCGGCCGTCGCTTTGTGCCGCCTGACGATGGCCAGCACGGCGGAAACCACAGTGCCGAAGATGTAGGGGCCCAGAGCCAGTTCTCCCCACTGGCGGTACAGACCCAGCGTCGAGAAGAGGACGATGCCCAGGGCGAACGCCGCCCCTAGCCCGTACAACATGGCGTCGCCCGACGTGGGGCCGACGGAGGCAAGACGGGCCAGGGCCCGTCGCATCACGCTCCGTGCAGCACCGCTCCGGGAGGGGGTGGTCGACATCTCAATGGCTACAGCCTGGCATAGGCCGGTGCGGGGCAGGTCGACGCCCGGAGCGATGCTCAGAGCCCGAGTTCGGTTCGGTAGAAGGCCAGTTCCTCTTCCAGGCAGGCCACCAGCGTCTCCGCTCGGCGAAACCCGTGGCTCTCTCCTTCGAAGAAGCGCACGACACAGCGCCGTCCGGCGGCGCTCAGGGCGTCGCGCAGGCGCTCGGCCTGGGCCGGCGGGACCACCGGGTCCTCGGTGCCCTGGAGCAGGAGCACGGAGCCGCCCATGTGGGCGGCGCGGTTCACCGGCGAGCGGGCCTCGTAGATCTCCCGGCTCTCCGGCAAGGGACCGATCAGACGATCCATGTAGTGCGCCTCGAAGTCGTGGGTCGAGGCCGCCAATCCCAGAAGATCGGTCACCCCGTACAGGGCAACGGCGGCGGAGAACCCTTCTCCGGCGGCCAGAGCGTTGAGGGCGGTCAGGCCCCCGGCGCTTCCGCCCCGAATACCCATGCGGCCGCCGTCGACGCGGCCCGTCACGGCCAGGTGGCGGGCGGCGTCAACGCAGTCCTCAGCATCGGCCACCCCCCACTGCCTCCACAGTGAGCAGCGATAGGCCCGCCCGTAGCCGGTGCTGCCGGCGTAGTCCACCCGGGCCACGGCAAAACCCCGGCTGGTGAAGTACTGCATGGTGATATCGAACCCTGACCCCGCCGACGACGTCGGCCCACCGTGACAGGAGACGATCAGAGGGGCGAGAGTCCCGTCCGGCCCCTCCGTCTCCGCCAGCCTCGGCGGGTACAGCACGCCATGGACCGGACGCCCCGAGCGCCCGACCAACTCGAACGACTCCCCCACCGACACGTTGGCCGGTGCCAGCGCGACGGCCCGACGGGGTCGGAGCGGGCGCGCCGCCTGC
>DASZJQ010000212.1:0-1561 GCA_035947875.1 Acidimicrobiales bacterium | reverse complement strand
CTTTCCTTTTCTGGTCTGGAGGACGCCGTCGAGGCGGCGCGGGTGCACGATCCCAAGGTGCTGGCCGAGGGCGCGGTGGACGGGCTGGAGATCGAGTGCGCGGTGCTCGAGGGCCTGGACGGCGGGCCGCCCGAGGCGAGCGTGCTCGGGCAGGTGGTGGTGGACACCGGGTCGGCGTTCTACGACTTCGAGGCCAAGTACCTGGCCTCGGGCACGTACATGACCATCCCGGCGCCGCTGTCCGCCGCCGCCACGTCGCGGGTGCGGTCGCTGGCCTGCGCGGCGTTCGACGCCATTTCCTGCGAGGGGCTGGCCCGGGTGGACTTCTTCTACACCCCGGACGGGGAGATCCTCGTCAACGAGATCAACACCATGCCGGGGATGACACCCGCCTCGGCGTTCCCTCTCATGTGGGCGGCCACGGGCCTGCCGCTGCCGCAGCTCATCGACCGGATCATCCAGACCGCGCTGCGCAAGCGGCCCGGTCCGCGCTGACGCACCCGCCCGCACCAACGGCGGCGGGCGGCGTCCGGGCAGGGTCGCCGGATGCCGCCCGCTCTGTGTGTTAGTTCTTGCTGCCTGGCTTGTCGCCGTTGACGAGGGCCTTGAAGTCGGCACCCGGACGGAACTTCGGCACCGAGGACGCGGGCACCTGGATGGTCTCGTTGGTGGCCGGATTGCGGGCGGTGCGAGCCGGACGATCGGTCTTCTCGAAGACGCCGAACCCGGTGATGGCCACCTTGTCGCCGTTCGCGACGGCGGACTGGATGGTCTCGAGCACCGCGTTCACGGCTTCGGTCGCGGACTTCTTGTCTCCCAGCCGTCCCGAGATCGCGTCGATCAGATCACGCTTGTTCATGTTCACTCCTGCGCTTCCCCCACAGGTCGCGTGGGCTCCGATCCTCCGATGCGAGGCGCGACCTCTGACCCGCCCGAAAGTAGGCGATCCAGCGCCGTTGCACAATAACCACGGGCACATTGGCCTTCGTGTCGGCCAAGATCACACCACGTGAGGACCGGCCTTCGTTACGGATAGTAGCAATGTACCGGTTTCTGCTACTTTCCGTATACGCACATGGTCAGAGCCGTGACGGTCATCGCTGCCGTGTGGGCCCGTGGCTCGGACGCCACCGGGGCCTGCTCAGGGGAAGCTCCGGTAGGTGAACTCGGTGGCCGTGGTGGAGAGCTGGAGGTAAGCCGCTGGTCAGCTGGTGACCGGGAGCCAGGCGGGACGGGCGAGTTCGAAGGCGGTGATGTCGTCGGTGTGGCGGAGGGTCAGGCCGATGTCGTCCAGGCCCTCCATGAGGCGCCAGCGGGTGTAGTCGTCGAGGTCGAAGGGGGCCTTGATGCCGACCGCGTCGGCGAGGACCACGCGGGCACCGAGGTCCACGGTGACCTCGGTGGCGGGGTCGGCCTCGATGGCGTCCTGCAGGGCGGCCACGGTGGCCTCGGGCAGGATCACCGGGAGCAGGCCGGCCTTGGTCGCGTTGGTGCGGAAGATGTCGCCGAAGCGGGGGGCGATCACGGCGCGGAAGCCGTAGTCGGTCAGGGCCCAGACCGC
>DASZJQ010000211.1:0-10069 GCA_035947875.1 Acidimicrobiales bacterium | reverse complement strand
TGAGGACCCCGTTCGGCGTGCCGGTCGTGCCTGAGGTATAGATGATGTAGGCCCCGGCCGTGCCAGGCGGTCCGCTCTCGGGCAGGCTCACCACCTCCCTCGACAACTCCGAGATGGTGACCCCGAGGGATCGTTCGGAGGAGGTGGTAAGCGCGGGTTGGGCGACGTCACCGTCGCCGTCGGAGGATGTCACGACGACGGTGGGCGCGCAGTTCCCGATGATCAGGCCCAATCGAGACGGTGGGTCCGAGACGGCCAGCGGAACGAAGATGGCGCCGAGCGTCAGGCAGGCCAGCGCAACGACGACGAAATCGACCGAATTGGGCAACAGGAGGGCCACGCGGTCACCCTCACGCACCCCGCGGGAGCGCAAGCCGGCCGCCACCCGAGTCACCTCGTCGAACAGGGCGCCGTAGGTCAGGTCCCGGTCCAGATCCTTCACGGCGGGGCGGTCGGGACCGGTGCGGGTGTGTCCGACGATGGCCGCCAGGACGTCGGGCGAACTCAACGTCGCGTCCTCACGGCGGTGGGGGTTGCGTGCCCCGGACGAGGGCGCCGGGCAGTTCGCCGGTATGGGCGCCGTCCTCGAAGGTCACCGTCCCCCGCTTCAGCGTCCAGCGGTAGCCCCGGGAGCCCTGCAGGAGACGGCGGCCGCCCGCCGGCAGGTCGGCCGTGATTCTGGGCGGGGTGCACCCGAGCTCGTCGAGGTCGATGACGTTGAGATCGGCCAGGTAGCCGGGGGCCACCACGCCGCGGTCGAGCCAGCCGAAATGGGCCGCCGTACGCTGGGTGATCTGGTGCACCACGGCCTCGACGGGCAGACCGTCGCGATCCCGGCGATCACGGCCCCAGATGGAGAGGAAGCTGGTGGTCATGCTCCCGTCGCAGATCTGCCCGCAGTGTGCCCCGGCATCAGAGAGGCCGAACATGGAGACCGGTGAAGTGATCATCTCGCGGATGGCGTCGAAGTTGGCGTGGGCGAAGTTGAACATCGGGGTGTAGATCAGCTGGTGCCCGCCTCGCTGCAATTGGACGTCAAAGGCGTAGTGGCGCGGGTCGACGCCGGCCCGGCGGGCCAACGCACCGAGGGAGCGGTTGGCGTCCAGGTCGTAGTCCACCGGGTCGTCCAGCACGTACATCTCATCGAAGCGGGCAAAGAAGGCGTACCCGGCGAACGCATCGACCCCCGACGTCACGTCGGCGTGGCCCTCGAGGATGCGCCGGCGCAGGGCCGGATCGCGCAGGGCGGCCATCTTCTCGTCGAGTGGGAGTCCGGCAATCCCCTGATACCCCCGAGTGGGGGTGAACACGTTCACCGACGCTTCCAGCCCGAGCAGGACGCCGATCGGACGGGGCGCCACCTGGGCCTTGACATCGAGCCCTTCAGCCACCAGCTTCTCCGCCAGCGCCATGAGGTCCCGCCAGCGTTCGGGCGCCTCCCCATCCTGCTGGACGGTGTAGCTGACCGGACGTCGGCTGAATCGGGCGAACTCGCTGAGGAGCTCGAACTCGGCTTGGGCGAAGGCGTCGTCCGTCGTCCGGTAGCAGTCGGAGAGCACCTGGAAGACGCCGCTGCCTCGCGCGCGCAGCACCGAGGCCAGAGCCAGCAATTCGGGCTCGCGGGCCCTCAGGGTGCCAAGGTTCTCGCCCTCGCTGGTGCGGTGGCGTTCGGTTCGTGACGTCGAGACGCCGATGCCGCCGGCCTCGAGGGCCTGGTTGAGCAGTCGGGCCATCGCATCCAACTCGCCTTGATCAGGATGCTGCCCCGGATCGGCACCCCGCTCGCCCATGACGAAGGCGCGTAGCGCGGCGTGAGGCACATGGGCGCCGACGTCGAGGGCGCGCGGTTGGCGTTCCAGCGCATCGAGATACTCGGGGAAGGTTGCCCAGTCCCATTGCAGCCCCTCGTGAAGGGCGGTTCCGGGTATGTCTTCGACCCCCTCCATCATGGCGATCAGCCAGTCGTGCCGGCCCGGGGCCACGGGTGCGAAGCCCACGCCGCAGTTGCCCATGGCGACCGTCGTCACCCCGTGGTGCGCCGAGGGGGCCAAGAGCGGATCCCAGGTGGCCTGGCCGTCGTAGTGGGTGTGGGGATCGACGAATCCCGGCGTCACCAGCAGGCCGCCCGCGTCGAGCTCGCGCCGCCCAGGACCGATGTCACCGCCCACCTGAGTGATGCGAGCCCCCTCCACGGCCACGTCGGCCCGACGCAGCGGACCCCCGGTGCCGTCGGCCAGGGTGCCGTTGCGAATGACCAGATCCGCCGGCATCAGTTCCCTCCGTCCACGTTCAGCCGGCCCGAGCCCAGCGGCGCAGCGGCGTGCGGGCGTCGGTGAGTTCCTGGAACTGCTCGTCGGAGAGCGCGATGGAGGCCGCCGCGCAATTCTCCTCCAAGTGCTCGAGCGACGACGTCCCGGGGATGGGCAGCATGACCGGTGATCGGCGCAGCAGCCAGGCCAGGCACACCTGTGATGTGGTGGCGCCGGTCTGTTGCGCCACCTGGTCCAAGGGCCCACCCGGTTGAGACAGCCTCCCGCTGGCCAGTGGGAACCAGGGGATGAAGCCGATCTGATGCCCGGTGCAGTAGTCGAGGACATCGTCTGCGCTGCGCTGGGCGATGTTGTACTGGTTCTGCACGCTCACGATAGGCACGATGGCCGACGCCGACTCGATCTGGGACACGCTGACCTCGGACAACCCGACTTCGGACACCTTCCCCTCGTCGCGCAGCGATTTGAGGAGTCCGTACTGCTCTTCCGCCGGCACGTCGGGGTCGACCCGGTGCAGTTGGAACAGGTCGATGCGCTCGACTCCGAGGCGGAGCAGGCTGCCTTCGCACTGCCGGCGCAAGTAGTCCGGGCGACCGCATGGGGCCCACGCGCCGGGACCGGAACGGGTGAGGCCGGCCTTGGTGGCGATCTTCAGGTTGCCCGGGTACGGGTGGAGCGCCTCACGGATGAGCTCTTCGGACACATTCGGGCCGTAGGAATCGGCCGTGTCGATCAGGTCAACGCCCAGCTCGACGGCGCGACGCAGGACGGCAATGGCGCCATCGTGGTCACGCGGCGGTCCCCAGACGCCGGGACCCGGAAGTTGCATCGCCCCGAAGCCGAGGCGGTGCACGTTGAGCACGCCTAACCGCAAGGTGCCGGATTCTTCGACCATCGTCCTTCTTCCTTTGTCTCACTGGAGCGGCTGGTGCGAAACTCTGAAGGCTCGGACCAAGGCGCTGCTTGAGCTTACCGGGGGCTCTAGCTGGGCCGACGCAACGAAACGGCACCCGGAACGGATTGTCCGCGCTCGGGCGCAGGGCCTAATCTGGTGGCCCGGCATGGGCGAAGAAGGGGCGGGCGTACGCATGAGGTCGCAGTGTCCACGCCACCTCTCTGGCCCGGCCTTGGCGTGCGGGAGCATCCCCGGCAGTCTGCGCCCAAGGCCGTGATCGAGTTCGCCATCGTCGGTCTCGGCTCGTGGGGCCTCTGCGTTCTCGAACGGACGGTCAGCCGGGCTCGTCACCGCCGAACACCGATCAAGGTGCACGTGGTCGAACCGGGCCAGCTCGGGGGCGGGGTCTACGCCACGGGACAGCCCGACTATCTGGTGCTCAACAACGCCTGCGGGCAGCTTTCCCTCCACGCCGCCCCCGAGCGCGACAGGCCGCCGCCGCCCTACGCCGTCGGGTTGCACGAGTGGGCCGTGGCCCAGGGCTACCGCTGGGTCGGCCACGAATGCCGGGTCGGTGCGGGAGGCGCGCCAATCGCCTCCACCGACTACCTCCCGCGCCGCCTCATGGGCGAGTACCTGGTCTGGTGCTACGACGCCCTGGTGGCCGACGCACCGCCCCACCTCGAAATCGTGCGTCACGTCGCCGCCGCCCTCGACATCGCGCCCCTGCTCGGTGGCCGCGAATCCGTCCTGCTCGATAACGGCGACACCATCGTCGTGGACCACGTGGTGCTCACGTCGGGCCACACCTACAACGTCGAGGCTCCCGGTGATCCCGACGGGGTGCGCTTCCTACGGCCCTATCCCGTCGGGTTCTTCGACCAGTCCCTTCCCCCCGGCGCGCCGGTAGCCATCGCCGGCATGGGGTTGGTGGGCTTCGACCTGATGACGGCGTTGACCATTGGGCGGGGTGGGTCGTTCGCCGACGAGGGGAATCGCAAGCGCTACGTGCGCAGCGGGCGCGAGCCCATCATCTACCTGTACTCGCGTTCCGGTGTGCCGTACTGCGCCAAGTCGGCGCACGGCGTGGATCCGACGGGGGATTACCAACCGGTGGTGTGCACCCCCGAGGAATTCGCCCGACTGACCACCGTGGCCGGCTCGGCGGTCCGGCGCCAGGTGGACTTCCGCCGCGATCTGTTGCCGCTGCTCTACGCCGAGATGCAGGCCCGCTATCTCACCCATGCCGCCCTTCTGGCCGGCGGCGTCGAGCGCTCGGCGGCGGAGCGCGCCCGGCTGCGCGCCGCCTGGGTGGACGGTCACTACGAAGGGGTGGTGGCCAAGCTCGAGACCCAGTACGGCCACTTCGACCCGGCCCGCGACGTCTTCGCCGGGGCCGATCGCCACTACACGTCCGGTCGGGACTACCAGTCCCAGGTGTACGACATGGTGGAAGCCGACTTGGACGAGGCGCTGATGGTGGGCGGCAGCCCGGTGAAAGCGGCGCAGGAGGTCCTGCGCATCTTGCGCGACCAGTTGCGCTCGGTCATTGAGTTCGGGGGGCTGTCGCTCGAGTCGTACATCGACTTCCAGTCGAATATCCGCGGCCGGATCAACCGGTTGGAGGCCGGACCACCTCCCTTCCGCTCCCAGCAACTGCTGGCCCTGATCGACGCCGGCGTCGTCCATCTTCCCCTCGGGCCCAATCCCGAGGTCAGCGCCACATCGGACGGCCGCGTGGCGCTTCGTTCCACCCAGCTCGACCGGATGTCGGCGGCCACCACGAGCGGGGTGGTGCGGGGTCATCTCGATCTCCCGTCGCTGTCGCGGTCCGACTCACCCTTGTTGCGGCGCCTCTACGCCAAGGGTCGCCTGGTCCAGCTGAGCTACGGGGACACGGCCGTGGGCAGCGTGGCCATCAGCGAGGACTTCCATCCCTACGACGCCGAAGGCCGACTCCAACCGCACCTTTCGCTGCTCGGCGTGCTGACCGAGGGCGTGCGCTATTTCACGCACTACCTGCCGTCACCGCGCAGCCGCATGCGAGCGGTGCTCGACGCCCAGGCGTGCGTGGAGAGCGTGGTCGGCTGACACACCCGGACACGCCCGGACCCGCCCGGACCGTCAGGTTCCGCTCAGCCCGCGGTTCCCTCCCCGGCGCGGCCCGCGTCCCCGGCGCGGCCCGCCGCCCGGTTCACCGCCTGGTCGAGCGCCTGGTCGATGTCCTCGATGAGATCGTCCACATGCTCGAGCCCGATGGACAGCCTGATGGTTTCGGGGCGCACGTCGGCGGCCAGCAGCTCGGCCTCGTTCAGTTGACGGTGCGTCGTGCTGGCCGGGTGGATGGCCAGTGACTTGGCGTCCCCCAGGTTGAGCAGCCGCTTGAAGAGGTGCAGCGCGTCGAAGAAGGCCAGCCCGGCGGCATAGCCCCCCACCGCACCGAAAGTGATGATGGGGGGGACCCGGCCGCCGAGATACCGCTGCACCAGGTCGTGGTGCGGGTGGTCGGGAAATCCGGCGAAACTGACCCACTCCACCCGGCGGTCGGCCGCCAGATACGCCGCCACCGTTCTGGTGTTGGCCTCGTGTCGTTCGAGCCGGACGGCCATGGTCTCGAGCCCCTGGAGGAGCAGGAAGGCATTGAAGGGGGAGAGGGTGGCGCCCGTGTTGCGCAACTGGGTGGAGCGGGCCCGGACCACGAAGGGCCGGTCGGGGAAGTCCCGGGCGAAGACGACGTCGTGAAAGGCCGGTTCGGGTTGGGTGAACATGGGGAAGCGCTCGGCGTGATCGGTCCACGGGAAGCGACCGCCGTCGACGATGGCACCACCCAGGGTGGTGCCGTGACCGCCGACGAACTTGGTCAACGAGTGCACCACCACGTCGGCCCCGTGCGCGATGGGCTTGAGCATGAGCGGTGTGGCCACCGTGTTGTCGACGATGAGCGGCACGCCGCCGCGGTGCGCCACGTCAGCCACGGCGCGGAGGTCGACGACATTCCCGGCCGGGTTGCCGATGGACTCGCAGAACACGGCGCAGGTGTGCTCGTCCATCTGGGCGACGATCGATCCCGCCGTGTCGTCGGCGGCGAAGCGCGCCTCGATGCCGAGGGTCGGCAGGACGTGGGCGAAGTAGGTGAAGGTCGCCCCGTAGAGCTGGGGGGCCACCACGAAGTTGGAGCCGGCGTGGGCCACCGTCAAGATGGCGTAGCTGACCGCCGCCATGCCGGAGGCCAGCACCAGGGCGGCGGTCCCGCCTTCGAGTGCGGCGATCCGGCGTTCGAGGACATCGTTGGTGGGATTGTTGATCCGGTTGTAGTGGAAGCCCGGCACCTCGAGGTCGAGGACCGCCCCGGCGTGTTCGGCGTCGATGAAGTCATGGGCGATGGTCTGGTAAATCGGTACGGCCACGGCCCGCGTGCTGTCCGCCGTATATCCCCCGTGGATGGCAATGGTCTCGTCGTGCATGCGGTCAGTCGCTCCTCTTCGGGATTCCCGCCAACCAGTTCTTGTACAGGCCGACGGCCATGCTGCGCCACGGCCAGGGAGCCCGGGCCCCAGCTTGGTCGAACCCGAAGGCCTCGACGAGCGCCGGGTCCCGTTCACCACCGGTCACCCGTTGGTGGAGGTCCGCCAGACCTGCCTGGTCTTCGGGACCAACGCAGTCAATGGGCAGGCGGGGCTCCTCGTCGCGCTCGTGCCGCACGTAGCGACGTGCGTCCCGCTGGTACTCGCGCAGGAGGCTGGCCCGCCCGTACTCGGGGTGACCCTGCATCACCACCACCCGGGAGCGATCGACCATCTTGGTGGCCACGCTCCAGCCCACCGCGTCGGAGTGCAGCGCCACGTCATAGCCCGCCCCCCGCAGGTCGTCCGGCTCGACCGTGTTGAGGCGGGAGTGGGGGAGGACGATCGGCGGGACCAGGCCGGCGACGAGAGGGTGTGCGGTCTCGGCCACCTGGCCGAAGACACCGGTGCACTTGGCCTCGAGCCGGCGGCGCTCCAGTCCGTCGAAGGCCACCAGCGCGGCGTGAGCCGAAAGACACGACAGCAGCATGGTGGACACGTGATCCCGCCCCCAGGAAAGGAGATCGACCAGATCCGCCCAGTACGGCTCGTCTTCGATGCGGGGTTCCAGGGGGTTGGACCCGGTTACGACGAGCGCGTCGGGAGGGTCGCCCCGGAGCTGTGCCAGCGGGAGGTATCCGGCGGCGATGCGGGCCGCCGCCTGCTCACCCCGCGGCACCCTCTCCAACGTGTGGAGGCGCACGGCGATCGTCTGATCGCCCGAGGCACCGCCGAGCAGGCCCAGGAATTGCTCCTCGGTCTCGGCGAAAGCTGTGTCGGGCATGTTGTTGACCAGCGCACAGGTCCATCGCTCGCCTCCTTCCCCCGCTTCTCCGCCCACGTCTCCGCCCACTTCCTCTCCCGCGTCGAGCCCAGCCCCCCGGCCGGCCCCCGCAGGCCGAACCAACCGCACCATCGTCAGCTCTTCACATCGGCGTAGGTGACGGTGACCTCCTGCAGCAGGAGCCGGTTGACCGCCGCCAACTCGGCATAGTCCGCCGCCGATCCGACCACGGCCATGATGTGATTGCGCGTCCCGTCTCGCCAGTCCAGGTCGGCCCCGGGCCCGTGATGCACGCTGATGGTGTCCACACCGGGGAAGTCGCTGACCTTGTCGATGCCGTCGATCGCCGCCACCGTGGCCGAGACGGCCGGCGGCTGCAGGAAGAATCGGTACCCGATGCGCTCGGTGGCGACAGGTCCGCTCACGCGGATCTCTTCTCCCAGTCCGATCCGTAACGTGTATTCGAGGAGCGGAATCCCGGCGGCACGCTCGAGCATCTCGGGCACCCCTCCGCCGACGCGACCGTTGACCTCAATGAGGCGGGGACCGCCGGGTGTGAATTTGATCTCCGTGTGCAGGCAACCGATCCTGATGTCGAGAGCCTCGATGGCGGCGGTGGCCAGGGCCAGCACCGACGCCTGCTCGCCCTCCTCGAGCGCGGCGGGGATGAAGAACCCGGTCTCGCGGAAGTTCTCGGCGAGCGGGAAGCGGCCGGTGAGGGCCAAGTGGCTGATCACCCCCGAGGCCACCACGCTCTCGACCGAGACGTACGCCGCGTAGCTCGCGGCGGCGCGAGCCGGGACGTCGGCCAGGTACCCCTCCAACACCATGTCGGGGCGGCCGGGACCCAGGGCGGTGAGCAGCCGATCCAACTCGGTCGGGTCGCGGGCCAAGAAGGTGTAGCGGCTGCCCTGGGCCGACCGGGGCTTGAGGATCGCCGGCCATCCCACCTCGGACACGGCGTGGGCCAGATCACCCTCCCGTTGGTCGGGCCGGACGACGTGGCAGGGCGGCATGTCCAGACCGGCCGCGCCCAGGACCTGGCGCTGTCGGGACTTGTCGGTCAGGGCCGCGGCCGTGGCGGGTGAGTGGAAGGGCAAGCCCAGCGCCTCGGCCAGTTCGGCGTAGGCGACCATGCCGGTGTCGAGGTACGTCACCAAGGCGTCGGGCTCGTAGGCCGACAGCAACGTGGCCATCTGCGCCACCCCGAGGCCGCTGAGGTCGAGGACCGGTCCGAACCGCTGCAGGAGCTCCGCCATTTCCGGCATGCCCGGCTGCGCGCCGTCGATCATCCACAGCAGATCGCACACGCCGGCGGCCGCTTCGGCCAACTGCATGACGGGCACGCACCGCGGTCCGTAGCCCACGGCGACGAGCGGAAGCGTCCGCTGGGAGGTGGAAGCCTCGGTTCCTCTGGCCACCGGTCAGATAGTAGCGTCGAACTGGGTCTTCACCCGGAGAACAGCCGGCGCATCGAGCGGGCGCGCCGAGCAGAAAACGCCCACGTCGGGCCGGCAATAATTGTGGGGAGTGGCGTCGCGTGCCAGTCGAGATGATCGGAATGGTGGGCACGAGGGATGCCTCTGAAATCAAGGGGCCGCTCACCGACGGCCCGGTGGTGGATTGGATGGACGGCCCGGTCATCGACTCGGGCTATCTGGCCGACATCTCGCGGGCGCACGACGAGGCCGACTTTGATCGCGTCCTCGTCGGCTACGGAGCGGTGGCCCCGGAAGCCTGGATGGTGGCCGCCTCGGTCCTGGCGAGCACCAGCCGATTGGGCGTACTGGTGGCGCACCGGCCCGGATTCGTGCAGCCCGTCCTGCTGGCCCGCACGGCGGCCACTCTCGATCACCTGAGCGGTGGTGGACGGGTCGCCATCCATTTCATCACCGGCGGGGATGAAGCGGACCAACGGCGCGAAGGTGACTTCGTCCCCCACGACGCCCGCTATCGCCGTACCGGCGAGACCATGGAACTGGTGCGGCGGGCCTTCTCCGAAGACGTCCCTTTCGACTTCGATGGTGAGTTCTTCCACTACGAGTCGGCCTTCAGCTCGGTCAAGCCCGTCACGCCGGGCGGCATCCCGCTGTACTTCGCCGGCGCTTCGCCTCCCGCCATTGCCGTCGGTGCCGCCAATGCCGACGTCTATGCCTTCTGGGGTGAGCCCCGCGAGGCGGTGGCGGCGCGCATGGCCAGCATCGGCGAGGCGGCGACCGCGGTGGGCCGAACCCTCCGCTACAGCCTCTCGCTGCGGCCGATCATCGCCGACACCGAAACCGAAGCCTGGGACAAGGCCGAGTGGATCGCCGAGAAGACCGCCGAACGCATCGCGCTGGCCAAGGAGCGCATGACCGGCCGCCGGGACACCTACGAAGGCCTCGGGGGCGTCCGCAACGCCACCTTCTCGGTCGATCGCGATACGGGTGGTACGACTTCGGTCGGACGGAAGAGATTGATCGCCCTGTCGTCCGACCGGGACGTCTACGACGAGCGGCTCTGGATGAAGGTGGCCAACCTCACCGGCGCGGCCGGCAACTCGACGGCGTTGGTCGGC
>DASZJQ010000210.1:0-2285 GCA_035947875.1 Acidimicrobiales bacterium | reverse complement strand
ATCCTCTTGAAAGCTGCCGAGAAGGCCGACGTGTTCCTGACGAGCTACCTCCCCCCGACGCGGCGTCAACTCGGTCTCGACATTGACGACATCCGTGCGGTCAACCCATCCATCGTGTACGCGTGCGGCACCGGTCAGGGCGCTCTGGGCGCTGAGGCCGAAAAAGGCGGCTACGACTCCATCAGCTTCTGGGCCCGCGGTGGCGTGGGCGCCACGGTCACCCCTCCTGGCGCAAAGCGACCGATCGGACAACCCGCGGGTGCGTTCGGCGACTCGTTGAGCGGTATGGCACTCGCCGGTGGTGTGGCCGCCGCCCTGTTCCGCCGGGCCCGAACCGGCGAGGGAGCAGTCGTGGACGTGGCGCTATTGGGTACGGCGATGTGGTGCCTCCAGATGCCCATCGTCGGCGCCGCCGTCATGATGGCCCAGCGACCCGCGGACGATGCTCCGCGGCCGAGTTCCCGAGACGCCAACCCACAGATCTTCAATCCCCTCGTCAACAACTATCAGACGTCGGACGGCCGGTGGCTCTCTCTCTGCATGCTGCAACGCGATCGGTACTGGGACGACGTGCTCGTGGCCATCGGCCGGGAAGACCTGCGGGTCGATCCCCGGTTCAGCACGCCGGACGCCTTGGGGGCCCACAACGACGAGGCCGTTGCCGAGCTGGAGCGCACCTTTGCGGCGATGTCGCTGGACCAGGCCCGTGCGGCACTCGGCTCGCAGTCTGGCCAGTGGGACGTGATGCAGAACGTGCTGGAGTTGCCGGCGGACCCGCAGGCCGTGGCCAACGGCTTCGTCCAGCCGATCGAATACGACGACTCGGTGGTCTTGCCGCTGATCTCATCCCCGGCGCAGTTCGATCGCACTCCGAACCCTCTCGGCCGGGCTCCCGAATTCGGGGCGGACACGGATGACGTGTTGGCGGAACTCGGCCTCGACGCCGACGAAATTATGCAGGCGAAGATCGACGGAGCCGTCCAATGACTCGCAAGTCGTTTCGGTCGTATCAGCGCTTCGTCTAGACCACAGAGGCGACGGCTACCCCGTCGGATACGAGGGACGCAGTCGCGTGTTCGTCGTGCCCCAATTCTCGTAGGACCTCTCGGGTGTGTTCGCCCAGCAACGGCGCGCGCCATCGAGGCGCCGGCGGCCTGCCATCGAAGTCGACCGGTGTCGCCAGCATGGGCAGCGTCCCTTGTTCATCGGGGACGTCCACGACAGAGTGCGCGGCGTGGAACTGCTCGTCGGCGACCACGTCGTCGATCGTGTTCACCGGACTCCAAAAAAGTTCCGGTTCCTCCGCGAACGTGGCGGCCCACTCGTCCAGCGTTCGTGTGGCGAAGATCTCATCGAGCAACCCGATCAGCTCTCGAGCATTCACCGCCCGGTTTCTGGCGCTGTCGAACCGACTGTCAGTGATCCACTCCGGGTGTCCCACCGCCCGGGCTAAGGCGGGCCAATGACGATCGCCTTCGAGGCCGACGATCCAGAACGCTCTGGCATCGCCCGCGGTGTAGTTGTTCAGGACGGGGCTGTGCATTGTTTCCCGGGTACCGATCCCGAGTGTTCGACCCCACATGACAGCGACGTTGACGTCAAAGCCGATGGTGTACACGCCCTGGCGCAACAGTGAAGTCGAGACAAGCTGGCCCCGTCCGGTTCGCGCCCGCTCGACCAGGGCGGCGCTGACCATGGCCGCGCCCGTCATCGCCACGGTGTGGTCGCCCATACCGCCTCTTTGGAACGGCAGTGGCCCGCCCGGTGCGCGGAGAGACTCGGCGATGCCGGCGCGAGCCCAAAAGGCCGCAATGTCGTACGCGCCTCGCTCGGCCTCGGGACCCTCAAGGCCATAACCGGTGATGATTGCGTAGACCAGGCGCTGATGGCGATCGCACGTCTCCTTGGGTCCGAGGTCCATGCGCCCCAGCGCTGCGGGTCGCACGTTGGTGAGGAACACGTCGGCGTCGGCCACCAATTCATGCATGACACGGAGCCCCCGCTCCTTGGAGAGATCCAGGGAGATGCTTCGCTTACCCCGGTTGTCGAGCTCGAACACGGGGTTGGTCGGGAGGTCCCCGCCGAGCATGCGACCGAAACCGCGGGCCGGGTCACCTTCGGGTGGCTCCACCTTCACCACGTCCGCGCCCCAGTCGGCGAGGATGCCACCGGCTCCCGGACCGGCGACCCAGACGCCGAGCTCGATGACGCGTATGCCTTCGAGCGGCCCGGTCATCAAGCCACCGTAGCGACTTCGCTCAGGCGTCGACCAGAGCCACCGCCTT
>DASZJQ010000209.1:0-10061 GCA_035947875.1 Acidimicrobiales bacterium | reverse complement strand
CCGCCACGCTCTTTGATGAGGGCGACCACGTCCTCGGCCGGGTGCTCGTCGGCCGACGTGTTGGTGAGGGCACCACCGACGTCGTTGACGATGACCCGGGCGCCCTCGCTCGACAGGAGGAGCGCCTCCTCGCGTCCGATGCCCCTCCCGGCTCCCGTGACGATGGCAACCTTGCCGTCGAGCAGACCCATGGCGCTACCTCTTTCTCGAATGTTTTCGTGTCGGTGGTTGTTCTCGAACGGCGGACGTCGGCCCAGGTGCCGTGCGGCGCGAGCAGCATTGCCGATGCGTCAGGTCAGGGGCAAAACCGGTCCAGCGCGGTCGCCGTGACCTCCTCGATCAGTGCCGTCGTCTCCGCCCGGGCCCGGGCGCGCCCGAACCGCTCGGTGAGGCTGACGACCTCCATCCCCATCGGTGGCGAGCGCAGGAGCGCCGGGTCGGCCCCGCCGCAGATGCAGAGCACCGGGCATCGCCCTCCGACCCGGGACAACACGCCACCGGGCACCTTGCCGCGGAACGAAGGGGGGTCGAGGTGCCCCTCCCCGGTGACGACCACGTCGGCCCCGGCCAGCCGGGCGTCGAGATCGACCAGCCCCGCCACGAGGTCGAACCCGTGGACCAGCCGGGCGCCCAGCGCGACCAGCCCCCCGGCCAGCCCTCCGGCCGCCCCCGCGCCGGGCTCGGCGTCGACGTCGACCCCGAAGTCGCGCCGGTAGCGGTCGGCGAGGGCACCGAGGCGGTCCGACAGTTGGGCGATCTGCGTGACCGTGGCGCCCTTTTGGGGGCCGAAGACCCGGGCGGCCTGGCGGAACGGCGTCGTGACATCACAGGCCACGGTGATCTCGATCCCGCCCAACTCCTCGGCCGACCCGACGGTGCGCACGGCGCCCCAGCCGCCGTCGGTGGTGGCCGAACCGCCACAGCCGACCACGATGCGCC
The DNA here is from genome assembly GCA_035947875.1 of Acidimicrobiales bacterium. Lineage (GTDB taxonomy): Bacteria > Actinomycetota > Acidimicrobiia > Acidimicrobiales > RAAP-2 > Bog-473. The sequence goes on along the minus strand of DASZJQ010000209.1, from coordinate 9,122 downwards.
GGGCCCCGGCATCCCGGCCCGCCAGGAGAAGAGTCCCGACGCCGGCGGTGTCGGCTCGGACGGGCTCGTCGCCCCGAGGGCGGGGGAGGAGGGCGCGGCCGGCGGCGCGCGACATCTCGATCACGGCCGTCGGCCCGGGGTGGTCGGGGTGCTCAGGGTGGTCCGGGGCGGGAAGCATGCGCCACTCGGCGATGGTGGGCGCCCCCAACGGGCCCGGGACCTCGGCGCGGTGGACGGCGCCGCCCAGGGCCTCGAGGAGCCCCTCGCCCCCGTCGGAGAGGGGCACGCCCACCGATGACCACCCGGCGGCGTCAGCGGCCGCCGTCACGGCGCCGACCACTTCGACCGCCGTGGCCGTCCCTCTGAATTTGTCCGGGGCGGCGACCAGGTGGGGCATGGGTGAGGAAGCTACTGGTCGCCGTGGTGCGGGCGAGAGGACTCGAACCTCCACCCCCAGTGGGGACCGGGACCTAAACCCGGCGCGTCTGCCAATTCCGCCACGCCCGCAGCGGGCCCGCGGTGCGGGTGAACAGGGATTCTACGGCCATGTAACCACAGGTGCGCGTCTGGACGGGTAGCCTCTCGCCATGGCTTCCGCATCCTCCCTCCCGTCCATTGTCGCCGCCGGCGGCGCCGACCCCTCCTCGGATATCTATCAGCGACTGCTCAAAGAACGGATCGTCTTCATCGGCAGCGCCATCGACCAGCTCACGGCCAATCTGGTCTGTGCCCAGCTCATCCTGCTCGAGTCCGAAGATGCCGACAAGGACATCTCCCTCTACATCAATTCACCCGGCGGATCGGTGACCGACGGGCTGGCCATCTACGACACCATGCAGTACGTCCGTCCCGACGTCTCCACCATCTGCGTCGGCCTGGCCGCTAGCATGGGCCAGTTCCTGCTGTGCGCCGGAGCGCCGGGCAAGCGATTTGCCCTGCCGCACTCCCGGATCCTGATGCACCAGCCTTCCGGCGCCATGCAGGGCCAGGCGGCCGATATCGCGATCCAGGCCGAGCAGATCATCTACCTCAAGCGGATGATGGCCGAGCGCATCGCCCTGCATACCGGGCAATCGCTGGAGCGCATCGAGGCGGACTCCGATCGCGACCGCTGGTTCACGGCCGAAGAGGCCCGTGAGTACGGCTTCATCGATCAGGTGATCGATCGGTCGGCCGTCGCGACGGGAAGCGCTTAGAACGTGGCCTTGGACGCCCCGGCATCCCCGTCTGGCGCCGACCATCCGAATGACCACGACGGGCACGAGGGCTACGGATTGCCGCGTCAGGTAGCCGACCAGTCCCCCATGGCGGCCGAGGCGGCGGGGTTCAGCGCCCAGGAGGCCCGTGGCAACAAGATCACGCGGGTGGTCACCCCGACCATCAGCGTCGGCCAGCGGTTGCGCGAGATCTGGATCTCCCGGGAGCTGCTCGTCTACCTGGTCCGAACCGAGATCAAGGTCAAGTACAAGAACTCGGCGCTCGGGCTCGTCTGGTCGATGATCGCACCGGCCATGACGTTGGCCATCTACTTCGTGGTCTTCCAGCTCGTGTTGGGCAACCGGATGCCCCACTTCGTCATCTTCCTCTTCGCCGGGCTGCTGGTGTGGAACCTCTTCCAGCTCGGGGTGTTGACCGGTACCGGTGTCATCGTGAACAACTCCGCCATCGTGAAGAAGGTGGCCTTTCCCCGGGAGATCCTGGCCCTGGCCGCCGTGGGCTCTGCCTTGGTCTTCTTCTGCTTCCAAGCCGTGGTCATGGCCATCTTCATGGTGGTGCTCCACGTGATGCCGGCCGTGAACTACCTCCCGCTCCTGCTCCTGGCCCTCTTCACGGCCATGGTGCTGGCCTGCGCCCTGGGGGTGCTCCTGTCGGCGGTCAACGTGTACCTGCGCGACATGCAGCACCTCATCGAGGTGGTGTTGACGGCCTGGTTCTGGGCCTGCCCGATCGTCTACGCCTTCCAAGGCAACATCGCCCAGAAGTTGGCGGCCAAGGGCTGGGCCCAGTGGACCTGGGTCTACTTCCTCAACCCCATGGTGCCCCTGGTCCTCACCTTTCAGCGGGCGTTGTACGCCCAAACCACCCCCACCGCCATCGTGAATGGGAAGCCCCAAACCTTCTACGTCCTCCCCACCTGGAATTGGGGAACGTACGCCCTGCTCGATCTGGGTGTGCTGGCGGCGTCGACCGTGCTCTTCATCATCGCCCTCACCGTCTTCGGGCGCCTGGAGGGCAATTTTGCCGAGGAGCTCTAGGCGGTGAGCGACTTCTCGGTTGACGTGCGCGATGTCTCGAAGCGTTTCCGCCTGGCCCACGGGAGGCACAAGTCCCTGAAGGAGAAGGTGATCCACCGCGGACGCGTCCCTCATGAGGATTTCTGGGCGCTCAAGGATTTCTCGCTCGAGGTGAAGGAGGGTGAGACCGTCGGCATTCTCGGCCGTAACGGATCGGGGAAGTCAACCCTCTTGAAGTGCATCTGCGGGGTGCTGCAACCGACGTCGGGCGAGGTGGCGGTGCGGGGGAAGCTGGCCGGCCTGCTCGAACTCGGTGCCGGCTTCCAGCCGGACCTTTCCGGGCGGGAGAACATCTATCTCAACGGATCGCTGCTGGGCATGACCAAGCGGGAGATCGACAAGGTGTTCGATGCCATCGTCGATTTCTCCGAGCTCGACGAGTTCATCGATAGTGCCGTGAAGTTCTACTCCTCGGGCATGTATGTCCGTCTCGGCTTTGCCGTCGCCGTCAACGTCGACCCGGACATCTTGGTCATCGACGAGGTGCTGGCCGTCGGGGACGAGAGATTCCAGCGCAAGTGCATCGACCGGATCAAGCAGTTCCAACGCGAGGGCCGGACCATCCTGCTGGTGACCCATTCACCCGATCAGGTGCGCACCGTCTGTGACCGCGCCGTCGTGTTGAGTCACGGCGTCCTGGTCGGGGAGGGGGAGCCGGGCGAGGTCGTCCGCATCTTCCGGGAGGGGTTGATGGAAGAGGCGCCGGGCATGGCCCCACCCGAGCCGGTGGTAGCGACATCCGGACCGCCCCCGAGGGCGTCCATCGACACGCCGGACGCGGAGCGACCGGTGCGTCTGACCGAGATCTCCCACTCGTACGCCGCCGATGGCGACCGCCCGTACCTGCGGACGGGCGAGATCCTGGTGCTCACCGTCGGCTTCCTGGCCAACACCGCCAGCGACGACGTCGTCTTCAGCGTGGAGCTGCGCGATGACGAGAGCGAGGTGCTGATGCGGACCGACACCGCCATCATGGGCAACACCTTCAGCCTGCCCGCCGGCCCCGGCGCGCTCGAGATCCAGCTCAAGAACGTGCCGATGCTCGACGGGGAATTCACCTATTGCATCGGGGTGCAGAGCCGGGGCGGCGTGCTCTACGACGTGCGCGACCCGGCCGGCACGTTCGAAGTCATGAACGCGGGCAAGACAACCGGTTCCATCTTCGTGCCGGCCGAAGCCACCTTGCTGGCGGCGGAGATCCCGGCCGGCGCCGAGCTCTTGCCCCAGCAGGCCTCCTAGGTCTCCGAGCGCACGCGCGGGCCCGGGCCAGTGTCCGATGAAGAGGCGGGGCCCGAGGAGGCGTCCCTCGACGTGTCCCGGGTGATGGCCGAGGTGGACGACGACGTGCGTCGCCGGCGGGCGTCCGGGGAGCTCCCCTCGGCCCGAGAGCGCGAGCTCGATGACCTCTTCGTGGCCCATTCGCCGGCGTCGGGTCAGGGCGCGAACCTGCGCCAGGCGCTCGAACGGGTGGACCGGGCGATGTATGTCGACCCCGTGGTCCCCGTCGACTCGAATCACCGGGCCGGCGGCGCCATCAAGAAGGGCATGCGCTCGGCCTCGCTCTGGTACGTGGGGTGGCTGACCCACCAGATCAACCAGTTCGCCTCGGCCACCAGCCGGAGCCTGCACCTGATTGAACAGCGGCTCATCGAGCTCGAGGGCGGCGACGGCGTCCAGCGCGCCCCTCGGGCCGAGGTGGTGGAGTTCCCCGAACTGCACGGTGGCGAGGCCTGGTGGGTCGCCCCGGCCATCGACGCCGTGGGCCCGGCCCCCGGCCGCACTCTGCACGCGGCTTGCGGGGACGGATGGTTGGTCCGGCGGCTGGTGGCCGTCGGCCGTGACGCCTACGGCGTGGACCCTCGGCCCGGCCGTGCCGCACCGGAGGTGGGCGCGGCCTCCGACCTGCGGACCGACGAGGTGGCGGTGCATCTCCGCGCCGTGGTCCCCGGCGACCTGGGCGCGGTCATCCTCAGCGGCGTCGTCGACGGAATGGCCGCTGGTGAGCGCGAGGAACTGCTCCGCCTCACCACCACCGCTTTGGCGCCAAGCGGGGTGTTGGTGCTCCATTCGGTGACCGCCACCACCTGGCACGGCCCGGCCGCGCCCGTGCAGGCCGACCTGTGTCCGGGACGTCCCCTCCGGAGCGGATCGTGGTGCGCGCTCCTCGACGCCCGCGGCTACCACGCCTCGGTCCGCCCCGGCCCCGGCGAAGCCGACTACCTGGTGACGGCCGTCCGGGCGTGAAGGTCGCCTTCGTCACGCCGCGCTATGGCCCCCAGGTCATCGGAGGGGCCGAGGCGGCGGCCCGCCAGCTGGCCGAGCACCTGGTGGCCGAGACGGCGTGGCAGGCCGAGGTCTATTCCACCTGTGCGCTCGACCCCCGGACCTGGGCCGACGAGCTCGCGCCCGGCGACGCCGAGATCGGGGGCGTGACCGTCCACCGCTTCGCCGGCGACCACGGCCGCTTGGCCGGGTTCCCTCTCCTCGATGCTCGCCTCCGCCGCGCTCCGCAGCGGGCCTCGATGGCCGAAGCGCGACAGTGGGTCGACGCGAACGGACCCGTGTCGCACGAGCTCATCGACGCCGTGGCCGGTGCCGACGCCGATGTCGTGGCGTTCTACCCCTACCTCTACCACCCGACGGTGGCCGCCATCGGCCGAGTGACCGTGCCGTCGGTGCTCCACCCGGCAGCGCACGACGAGCCGCCGCTCTACCTGCCCGTCTTCGGCCGGACCTTCGGGGGCGCCGACGCCTTCTGCTACCACGGCACGGCCGAGCGCCGGCTGGTGGAACGGGCCTTCCCGGTGGCCGCCCGGCCGCAGATCGAATTGGGGCTCGGTGTGGGTCCTTCGGCCGGGACCGGGCGGCGGGGGGCCGAGGTGCTGCACCTCTCGGACCGTCCCTACATCGTGAGCGTGGGCCGGGTGGACGAGCAGAAGGGCTCCACCATGCTCTCGGCCTACTTCGCCGAGTACAAGCTGCGCCATCCCGGCCCGCTGGCCCTGGTCCTGATCGGGCCGGTCTCGGCGCCGATGGCCCCACATCCCGACATCGTGGTCACCGGCACCGTCAGCGAGGCCGACAAGTGGGACATCGTCCATGACGCCGTGGTGTCGGTGTCGCCCTCCGCCCTCGAGTCGTTTTCCCTGGTCGTACTGGAAGCATGGGTCGACGGCGTCCCGGTCCTGGTCAACGGGCGCTGCGAGCCGACCATGGAGCACTGCCGGCGTTCCGGCGGCGGCCTCTGGTTCACCTCGTACCTGGAGTTCGACGCCGTGCTGCGGCGCTTGATTGATGACCCGCAGCTGCGCCGGTCACTCGGTGGACGAGGCCGGGCCTACGTCGAGGGCCACTACCGCTGGCCCGAGCTGATCGCTCGCTACGCTGACTTCCTCGAACGCGTGGTGGCCCGCGGCACGCGGCGCACGAGCGGGCCGGTTCCCGTCGCCTCGTCGAGCCGAAGCGCCTGAACGAAGGTCACGACCTCCCCTCATGCCGCCCCCCACGCCGCCACCCAACCCCGTCGAGGGCGAGCACGCCCCGATCGACAGCGCGTCCCTCCAGGCCGCCTTTCGCCGACTGCGCCCCGGCGGGAGTACCGAGGCGTCTCCCGAGGCGCGGCCCGAGACCGAGACCGAGCCCGGCTACGCCGCCGACCACGCCGACGCCGGACCGGCCGCCGCCGCTCCGACGCCACCTTCGGGCCGACCCCCCCGGGCCGAGCACCCCGGGCGCTGGCGCTCGGCCCTACGCCCACGCCCGCGACGCCGCGCCGCCGCGCCGGCGGACGCTCGACGTGGCGAGCCGGGCATCCACCAGTTCGTTCCCAATTTGCACGCCGGTGATGCGGTCGGGCGCCACACCCAGCGTCTGCGCGACGCCATCGTGGCGCGGGGCATACCGTCGCGCATCTACGTCCAGGGCACTGAAGCGATGACGGCATCGGAGACCGAGGAATTCTCGGCCTACGCCGCCACGGGCCATCCGGGCGATGTCTTGGTGTACCAGTTCGCCACCGCGTCCGATCTGGCTCCTTGGCTGACGGCGCGCCAGGAGACCCTGGTGGTCAACTACCACAACGTGACCCCGCCCGAGCTCTACGAACCGTGGGATCGGGAGATCGCCCGGATCCAGCAGCGGGCTCGTCGCGAGTTGCACGTGATGGCGCCCCGCACGGCCCTGGCCATCGCCGACTCGACGTTCAACGTGGCCGACCTGACGGCGGCCGGGTACGGTGCCACCGCCGTCGTCCCGCCCATTGCGGCCATCACCCTGGGGCGCCCCCCCGCGGCTGGCGCGACCTCTGGAAGCGCGGACCCCGCCGCCCGCACTCGCTCCACCGCCCAAGGGCGGGGGGCCCGGTGGCTCTGCGTGGGCCGGCTGGCCCCCAACAAGGCGGTGGAGGACGCGCTGATGGCCCTGGTGGTGACCAGGGCGCGCCATGATCGCGACGCCACCCTCACCGTCGTGGGGAAGCCGGTGCAGGAGGCGTACCACGGCGCGCTGCGCCGCTTCGTCGCCGACATGGGCCTGGAGCAGGCGGTCACGTTTCGCGGTCACGTCAGCGATGACGAGGTGGCGTCGGCCTTCGACCAGGCCGATCTGCTGATCGTTCCGTCGGTCCACGAGGGTTTCTGCGTGCCGATGGTCGAGGCCATGGCGGTGGGGCTTCCCGTGGTGGCCTCGCGGAGCGGGGTGTCCCGCGACGTGCTCGGAGAGGCCGGGATCATGGTCGATACTCACGACCCCGAAGCGCTGGCCGACGCCATCGCCGGCCTTCTGGCCGACCCGGTTCGCTATACGGCACTGGCCCGCGCCGGGCAGGGCCAGCTGCGTGCCCTCGACCTGGTCGGCTCCGGTGACCGGATCGTCGACCTGGTGCTCGCCCTACGCGGCGACGGCGCGCCGCCCCGCTGACACGGACCTCGACACGGACTCTCCTTTCCCGAGTGAATCTCGAGCGCCGTCCCCGTGCGCCCGCCAGGAGTGCGGCCCCTGCACGAAAGAAGGGGGGTGATCAGCCCGGCCGAGGGGACGCCACACCGACGTCGATCAGGCGGGGGAACGCTCGCAGCCTTCCCCACCGTCCCAGCTTCCCGAGGTTGACGCCGTGGTCCGCCGCCGCCAGCAGACGCAGGTCACCGCGGCTGTTGCCATAGGCCCAGAGTTCGGGTGGGCTGCCGTCGGACCGCATGAGCCCCTGGGCCTCCAGGTGCTCGATGAGGCGACGGAGTTTCTCTGACCCCCGGCAGTTCTTTCCCTGGTAGCCCCCGGTGAGGCGCCCGTCGGGTCCGACGGCCAGGCGGGTGGCCAGCGCGCCGTCGACCCCGAGGATGGTGCCGGCCACCCGCACGTAGACCTCCGGCGAGGCCGAGATGATCACCACATGGTGACCCTGGGCCTGGTGCCATTCGAGCCGCCGAGCCGTTCCGGGGCGCAGCCTGCGAGCCAGGTGGCGGGCGGCGAAGGCGGCCGCCACGCGATCGACCTCGGTGGCGCGGAGGCCACCCAGCAGGCGGATGAAGTACCTCTCCTTGGCCGCGTCGGCCACCGAACCTCCCACCAGTGCCGCGTACAGCAGCCGCGGCGAATGCCGAGCCGTGGCGAGCAGTACGGTCCGGGCGCCGCGTAGGGACACGAGAAATTGGAAGACGCTGCCCCCGTCGGTCAACGTGCCGTCGAAGTCAAAGGCGGCCACGGTCGTGGGTAACCCGGACGGTGGCGTCTCGATGGCCGGGGCGACGGGTTCGGTCATGGCCCGGTGAGGGCGCTGCCGCCGCGACCGGCCCCGCCGGCGAAGCGACGGGCCCCGGCGAGCGTCTCGCCGCTGTCGATCACCTGGCGTCCCCGGCGAGCCTCGTTCACCGCGGCGTCGGCTTCGGTCAGTCCCCACTGCTCGAGGGCCGACAGGCGATCGGAGCGGAGGCAGACCTGGGGCAGCGCGGCCAGTTGCTGGGCCAGCGTCACCGCGGCCTCGAGCGCGGTGCCGGTCGGGACCACTCGATTGGCCAGCCCGAGCGCCAGCGCCTCGGGCCCTTCCACGGCGCGGCCGGTCAGGATGAGGTCCATGGCCCGACCGTGCCCGATGATCCGGGGGAGGCGGACGGTGCCCAGGTCGCACAGGGGGACCCCGAAACGCCGGCAGAACACACCGAAGACGGCGTCGCTGGCCGCCACCCGCAGATCGCACCACAGGGCCAGCTCGATGCCGCCGGCCACGGCGAACCCCTCGACGGCGCCGATGACCGGCTTGGAGAGGGTGAGGCGGGTCGGGCCCATCGGCGCCGGACCGGCGTCGGTGATCGGGCGGCGGTCTCCCTCGGCCACCGCCTTGAGGTCGGCGCCGGCGCAAAAGGTGCCCTGCGTCCCCGTCAGGACGGCGACCGACTGCTCCTCATCCCGGTCGAAGTCCTCGAAGGCCCGGCGCAGCTGATCGGCGCACAGGCTGTCGACGGCGTTGCGTCGCTCCGGCCTGGTGATGGTCACCACCGTGACCGCACCGTCGGTGGTCACGGCCACCGTGTCGGTCCGGTAGGGCGTGTAGCCGCCCCCCGGGTCGGGCGTCACGCCGGTCTGCACCATGGCCGCATTGTGGCACGGCCGTCCAGGTCAGTGGCTTCCCGGGCCTTCCCTCGACCGGGGTCACCGCCCGACGGGGCGACCGCCGTGAAAGATGACCAAACGTGTCGACAATAGATGGGGGAGCCGGTAGGGTGGATTCCGCAACCAGAGAGCGCGGCAGTCAGGGACACGCACCCGGCGCCCGTGCAACGCCACGTCAACAGGAGGATATTCATGGCAGTCCGACTCGGGGACACCGCTCCCGAC
>DASZJQ010000208.1:0-1520 GCA_035947875.1 Acidimicrobiales bacterium | reverse complement strand
CGAGCATCGTGACGTAGGTTCGGATCAGGTAGTTTCGCAGGTTGCGTCCCGGAGCACAGATCCCGATGTATTTCCGCCCCGGCGTGGCCTCGTCCGACGGCCGCTGCAACGAGAAGAAGTTGTCGCGAACGTCCAGGCCGTTGGGCGGGAAGACGTTGGTGTCCCTCATGAAGAGGGCGTGGACCTGATCCTTGGCCTGGCGGATCGTCGCCGTCGAGGCGATCAGCTTGGGCCGGACCATCTTGCCGCCGACCGGGTTCGACCGAGGATTGATGTAGGTTTAATACTGGTATCATCACTCAATCGGCGACGGGGAATCCCCACCGATCGACCTTCGACCAGAACTGTCCCCATCGCTCCGGTGTATAGCTCAGGGCCCGCAAGCTCAGCACTACCGCCGCACCATCCTCCGTCCACTTCATCCCCGAGCCGCACAACCGCTGCTTGACGATCACCTTGCACGCCGCCTCAGTCACTCCGCTGCCGATCGGATCGTTCGCCTCCACCCGCGCCGCGTAATCCATCCGGCCCGCCCCCGACTGGTTGGCGAAGTAGGTGATCGCCCTCTGGACATCCTCATCCTCCTTGGCCCAGGGGCGTTCCCGCGCCAGCGACCGCAAGCGTTTCAGCACCCAGTCGGCCCCGCCCACCTCGTGCTTCAGCCGGCGACACGCCTCGTCCAGCCACGCCTTGCGGGTCTGGGGATGGCCCCGGTACAGGACCGCCGCCGCCTGGCCCAGGTATTCCGCCGCATGCCAGAAGTCGGTCACCTGCACCTCGGTGTGCCGCCCCAGGAAGTCCCAGTTCCCCTTCGCCCCGTCGGCGATCCCCACGTAATGGGCCCCGGGGTACCGTTCCTTGGCGCGGCCGATCTCCGCCTCCAGGTGGCCCAGGAACTTCGCCTTGCCGTACTCCGGCGTCGCCGCCAGGTAGATCGTATGCAGCCGCTCGCCCTCGCCGTCGTAGAAGGCCAGCGTGCCGACCATCGTCTCGCGCCAACCGTCCTCGCGGAGATGCAGGCAGGTTCCGTCCAGGCTGATCGTCACCGTACTAGGTGGCTCCTCGAACTTGGGCAAGGCGTAGCTCCAGTCCTCCTCCTTGGCCAGCACCGCCGCCGCCACCGCGTCGGCCACGTCCTGGATCAGGCAGCGAGAGACCGCCCGACCGTGGTTCTCCTGGAGGTCGACCTGGGCCCGGGACGAACTGAACTCGGCGTATTTGTGGGAGATCACCTTGGCGAAGCGGGGAGTGGAGCTGACGACGATCCGGGCGTCGCGGTCGAGCGGGCAGAAGGTCGGACCGCCCTCGGGGCTCTGGTAGACGTGGCGTGCGACGGTGGCAACGCCGTAGGGGGTCTGGTAGTCCTTCTCGACCTGACCCTTGGTGGTGAACTTGACCGGGCCGACGGTGATAGGCGAGCCGTCGGCGTCGAACCGCTGGAGGCCCTCGGCGGTGGCGACCACCCCGGCGTCGTTGAGCCGGTCCTGGAGGGTCTCCTCGAAGTCGAGCATGGAGTCGTT
>DASZJQ010000207.1:0-4293 GCA_035947875.1 Acidimicrobiales bacterium | reverse complement strand
CCTGGGTCACCAGCTCTCCCATGGCCCCGACGGTCTCCTCTATCGGGGTCTCCGGGTCGACCCGGTGCGGGTAGTAGAGGTCGATGTGGTCGACGCCCAGCCGGGACAGCGAGGCGTCACAGGCCTGCCGCACGTACTCGGGGCGACCGTTGATGGAGCGCCGGGTCGGGTCCTCCGGATCGCGCACGATGGCGAACTTGGTGGCGATGATCGCCTCGTCCCGGCGGGCGCCGAGTGCGCCGCCGAGCAGGATCTCGTTGGTGTAGGGACCGTACATGTCGGCGGTGTCGAAGAAGGTGAGCCCCAGGTCGAGGGCGCGGTTGATGGTGGCGACCGATTCGGTGTCGTCGGTGGACCCGTAGAAGTCCGACATGCCCATGCAACCGAGACCCTGACGGGACACGGTGAGCCCTTGGCTCCCGAGATTGATGTACTCCATGGATCCCACCCTAAGACGCCGAGCGCGCGCTCATGCCGTGCGCTCGATCAACATGGTGGAGGGGCGCTTGCTGGGTACCGGCCTACACTCGCCCCAGGTAACCCGCTAGGAAAGCGCCGGAGGCAGGGCCGGGGCCTTGTCATCAGAAAGGGCAGCCGATGGACTTCAAGCTCGAACTCGTTGCGATCCCGGTCACCGACATCGACCGGGCGAAATCGTTCTACGTGGACAAGGTCGGGTTCCACCCCGACCACGACGTCACCGTCAGCGAGGAGATCCGATTCGTGCAGCTGACGCCGCCCGGATCGGCGTGCTCGATCGCTCTCGGAAAAGGACTGGTCGACTCGGCGCCAGGTTCACTCGAAGGTCTCCAGCTCGTCGTCTCCGACATCCACGCCGCCCGCAGCGAGCTGGTGGAGCGGGGGGTCGAGGTGAGCGAGGTCCAGGAGTTTCCGTGGGGGGCGTTTGTCTTCTTCAGTGATCCCGATGGCAATAAGTGGGCGGTCCAGGCGGTACCAGCTCGAAATTGAACCTCGGTGACTTGCCGTCGCCCCGATCCATGACGCGGCCGTCGACGCGCTGGACGTTGAGCGCAGATGTCCCTTCTTGATCGCAGGGCTGTTGCAGTACGGTTGCAGTGCCTATTTCGGCTGGCTTTTTGCGTACAACCTGCATTATCTTTCTAGACACCGCTCGACAGAGTACGACGCGCACATACAACTCTCGGCGCAGTCACGTACTCAGACCCCCAACGGAGGACCGCTCATTCAATCTTCATGACCTTCAAGCTGAACGTCACAGATGGCCCAGCGGCCTATCGATGCGTTCAGCGAGGTGTTGCGGGCGTGGCGCAGTGGGGAAGATCCCAGGCGAAGCCGGCTCGCACCAAAAGGGAAGCCCCTTTGTGGGGCTCCTGGCAGTACGCGAGAACCCCCAGACCTTGGGTTCCGTGCCAAGGGCACCGCGCTCATCCTCAGGCTGCATGAGGTCGTCTCGCTTCACGGGACGAATGGAGGAAGCCGACGCCCTCGACGAGTAACCCATCAAGCGACTCAACCTAAGGAGCTGTAGATAGATGAAGCGTTTCTTCACGAAAAAAGCTGTGACCATCGGCTTGGCCGTCGGTCTGACCGTCGGGGCGGCCGGTGCGGCCTTCGCTTTCTTCACATCGACCGGTGCCGGCACCGGAGCGGCCGCAACGGGGAGCACCACCGCCATGACCATCACGCAGACCGGCACAGTGACTGGCCTGTTGCCCGGCGGACCTTCGGCGACCATCAACTACACGGTGCACAACCCCGGCACGGGTGCAGAGCACGTCGGTTCGGTCACGGTGGCCCTCACGTCCGTGACCACGGGCGCGGTCGCGGGCGACCCGGTGTGTACCACCGCGAGTTACAGCATCACCCAGGGTCCGGCGATCAACGCGGTCGTTGCTCCGGGTGGCACGGCCACCGGCACGGCGACCATCGCCATGTTGGACAACGGCCTCAACCAGGACAACTGCCAAGCCGCCAACAGTGGCGGTGCGCTCGTCCTGGGCTTCACGTCCAACTAGTCAGGCGCTCAGTCGTCCCGGTCGGAACGGCCGGGCCGCGGAGGATGCTCTTCGCGGCCCGGCTGGCCGGCCAAACGCGCTCGAAAGACTTGATCGAGGATGAATCGCATGAGGCGCCGCGCCTTACTTTTGATTTTTGGTCTCCCGTTGGTTCTTGGCCTCTCCGGCTTGGCTTATGCGTACTTCACCTCTCAAGGGGCTGGCGCCGGGACCTCGACCACGGGATCGCTGGCGAAACCGGTCATCGGCACGGCCACGCCCGGAGCCGGGACGGTCGCGTTGACCTGGGGTGCCGTTCCGCCTCCGGCTACAGGCTCGGTGACGTACTTCGTGACGGCCAACGGCAGCACCCCACCCGGCGGAACCTGCGGCACCTCAGCATCTCCGATATCAGCAACGACATGTGCCGTCACCGGTTTGTCGCCGGGGAGCAACAACTTCACGGTCACCGCGGTCTGGCAATCCTTCACCAGCACGAGTTCGCCCGCGACTCCCGTGACGCTCACCTCGGGGGCGGCGGCCAAGCTCGTCTTCACCACCCAGCCGGTCGGGAACGTGCTTGAGGGGACAAACTTCACAACGTCGCCCAAGGTCTCGGTCGAGGACTCGTCGGGCAACGTCGTGACCTCTGACACCGGCACCGTGACCGTGGCCACGGCAACGGGACCCGGAGGCACACTCACCTGTTCGAACGTTGGCTTCCCGACCATCGCCGCGGTGGCCGGCGTGGGCACCTTCACGAATTGTCAGATCAGTGGCACGGCGGCGGCGGGAACCTACACGCTCGGGGCCACCCGAAGCGGACTCACCACCGCCCTGTCGGGCAACGTCGTGATCAACGCCGGCACGGCCACCAAGCTGGCTTTCAGCACCCAGCCGACGGTTGGTCAGAACATCCAAGCGACCGGCACGGGCACCTTCCCGGTCTCGGTGAGCGTCCAAGATGCCAACGCCAACACCGTGACCAACGCCACCAACGCCGTCACCTTGGCCATCGGGATCAACCCGTCGGCCGGTGTCCTGGCGTGCACCAACACCGGTGGCCTGACCGTCAACGCGGTCTCGGGCGTGGCCAACTTCACCGGCTGCTCCATCACCAAGGCGGGCATCGGGTACTCCCTTGCCGCCACCTCGAGCCCGGTCCTGACGCCGCCGGTCAACGCCAACGCGTTCACCATGACCGCCGGCACGGCCACCAAGCTGATCTTCACCATTCAGCCCGTCGGCGGCGTCCTCCCGGGTGCCTCCTTCGCTACCCAGCCAAAGGTCTCGGTCGAGGATGTCAATGGAAACGTGGTCACAACGGACACCGGGGCCGTGACCCTTTCCATCGCCTCGTACACCGCCGGCAATGGCGGGATCACCCAGGGCACCCTCGTGTGTACCACCAACCCCGTCAACGCTGCGGCCGGCGTCGCCACCTTCGCCGGCTGCAAGATCAACGGCGTTACGTCTGCGGGCACCTACACGTTGAGTGCCGCCCGAAGCGGGCTTGCCTCGGCCACTTCGTCGAACGTCGTGATCACCTGAGGAACTCCTCGCCAAGGGTGTTGGGGTCAACGCCCTCATTGGTGAGTCCGCAGGAATGTTGGCTCAACGCCGATTGGAATCGACTGCGTGGAGTGCTGTACGCGCTATTGGCGCGGCCGGCCGAGCTGATCCATCCTCGCAGCGTATTCCTGGGTGTCGATGTCGTGGACCCACATGATGATGGCATCCTGTCCGGTGACCGGGTAGTAGTTCTCGCGCACGCCGACCGGCGCGAAGCCGAAGCGGCGGTAGAGGGCTTGCGCCGGCTCGTTGTTGGCCGCCACCTCGAGGGAGAGGTGTTTGACCCCCGAGAGCAGCAGGGTGCGGATGCCGTCGATGATGAGGGTGCTGGCCACGCCGGCCCGCTGATAGGTCGGGGCGACCGCGATGGTCGTGATGTGCGCCTCCTCCCCCACGATCAGGAAGCCGATGTAGCCGGCGAGCTGATGCCCGTCCCAGGCCCCGCGGTAGAGGCGCCCGTGGCGCAGGGCCAGCTCGGAGTTGAAGACGGCCACACTCCACGGTTCGGGGAAGACGACCGATTCGATGGGGAGGACGTGGCGCAGGTCCCGTCGCTTGAGCTTCTCGATTCGCAGTTGCATCGTTGGCGCCGTCATGTCGGCACGGCCTCGGGCCGGCCCCCGGCGCCATCGAACCGGGCGAAATTGCTCCGGGCGTCGGCCTCTCGCATGTAGAGGGGAACGATCTCCTCCGGCGGAACCGGCGCGACCCCCTCGGCCAGGCGCGCCAGCGCCATCGTCAACAG
>DASZJQ010000206.1:0-7035 GCA_035947875.1 Acidimicrobiales bacterium | reverse complement strand
AAGCGGGCGCTCTGGGGGGCTCTCGAACAGGGCCTCACCGACGCCTGCAAGGCGGGTGCCGCCGAGTTGGTCTCCATGTGGGGCCATCCCGACCAGACCGAGGGACCGTTGGCCTTCGCCGAGAAACGTGAGCCCGAGTGGGGACCGATCGAGCGGCCGGACGAGCGTTGAGCTCGAACGCCGTCGCTCACGGCCGAAGCGCGTGACGTCGATTTCGACGGCGGAACTCTGGCGCCGGGTGGCTCGCGCCGCGGGCATCGACGCCGTGTACGGCGCACCGTTCGGCCCCTTGGAGGTCGTACTTGTGCCGGACGCACTTGCCCCGACGTTCGGTGCGGCCCATCAGCGCGTGCACGGGCGGCGCGCCGCCATCCACCGTGGCGACGGTGTGTTCGTGCTGCCGGCAGTCGACGTTGGGCCTCGGCAGGTTGTCGAAGCAGGATCGGCGGAGGCGCTGGTCGCCGACCTTCCGGTGTTGTGCGGTCCGGGAGAAGCCGAGCTGCGATTGACCCTCGGTGCCAATGAGCCGGTGGCCGACCTGATCCCATCGCCGCCACAGCCAGAGGACACCTGGGTGGAACCGGCCGAGGAAGCGCTGGCCGCCATGGACGCCGCGGCCTCGGTGGTGGTGCTGGCCGGTCCCGGTGTCGTCCGGCACGGGGCGGTGCCGGGACTGCACGATCTGGCCGTGGCCGCGGGGTTGGGCGTCCTCAACACGTGGGGGGCCAAAGGGGTGTTCGACTGGAAAAGCCGGCACCACCTGGCCACCGTCGGCCTGCAGGCGGACGACTTCGTCCTGAGCGGCCTCGGCGAGGTCGACCTGATCATCGCCACCGGCCTCGACCGAGCCGAGTCGCCCGACCGGCGCTGGAAGTTGGCGCCCGCGCTCCTCCTGCCCCCGGGGGGCCTGGCTCCGTTTGCCGAGCGATGCGGCTCGGGGCGCGGCACCCCGCGTCCGCCACCACTGCGCGACCGACTGGCCGGTGTGACCCAGCGCGGGTGGAGCGTCGAGAACACCCCGATTCCGCCCAGTCGAGTGACCTTGCACTACGCCCAGTGTCTGGCCGAAGGTGCGCTCATTGCAGCCGACCCGGGCGTGGCCGGGTTCTGGGTGGCGCGCACATTGGGAACGACGAGACTGGGAGCGGTGATCGTGCCCTCCTCTCCCTGGCCGGGGTTCGCCGCGGCCTGTGTCGCCGTCTCGTTGCTGCGCCGGCCTTCCCAACCGGCCCTGGCCGTCACCGATCGCTCGGCCGTAGGCCCGACCGCGGCGATCGTCGACGCGGCGGCGACGCTCGGGCTTCGCGTGCCCGTTGAGGTCTGGGACCCCGAAGGAGATCGGCTCGACGCCGCGTCGCACCGTGAGCGGCTGCGCCGATTGGTCTTTGGGGCTCTGCCTTCCGGAGGCGCACCGTCCACCCTGGCCACTGACCCAGGCCAGATGGCCGAGATGATCGAGGCGGCCGGCCCCATCGTGGCGTGGACCTGAGATGGCCGACGCCGGGGTCGGTCGGGCCGATCGCTCCCTAGCCGACGACGCAGGAGGATCTCAGGGCTGAGATCTCGGAGCCGGTCAGGCCGAGCTCGGTGGCCAAGATCTCGTCGGTGTGCTCCCCGAGCCAGGGGATGCGTCGATCACCGCCCTCGGGGCGACCGTCGATCCTGGCCGGGTTGCCCGGTACCAGCACCGGTTGATCGATGCCGTCCGTGCGCTCGATCCCCACCAGCATGTGACGAGCGGCGACATGGGGATCCGACACCAATTCATCCGGCCGCATGCATGGCCCGGCGGCGAGGCCGGCCTGGCTGAGGGCTCCACAGGCCTCCAGCCTGGTTCTCCCGGCCGCCCAGCCCTCGATGGCCGGGCGGACGACATCCTCGAGATGCTCGACCCACCCGTATGGACTGTCGAACCGCGGGTCGGACAGCCATTCGGTGTGACCGACCACGTCAGCCAGGCGTTCGAACATGTGTTGCCGCGCCACCTGCATGACGAACCAGCCGTCGGCGGCCCGGAAGCCGTGATTGATGACCGTTCCGGAGTCACCGTTGTCGACCCCCATCGACCAGTAATTGGTGACGATGTCCGTCATGGCCATCACGGAGTCGAGCATGGCCACGTCGACATAGCTGGGGCGTCCGGTACGGTCGCGGTCCCTCAGGGCGGCGAGGAGACCGATGGTGGCGAAGAGCGCCGCCCCGATGTCCCCGAGTGCGCCAACCGGGGACACCGCAGGCGGGAGATCGCCCTGACGTTTGGTCTCGTAGATGCCCGACATGGCCTCCACGATGGGGGCGAAGGCGGGCCAATCGGCATAGGGGGTGGGCATGGAGTTCCCGAAACCCGACACCGAGGCGTAGACACAGCGCGGATGGACGGCGACAACGTCATCAAAGCCGAGACCGAGCCGGTCCATGGCGCCCGACTTGAAATTCTCGGCGAAGATGTCGAATCGGGGTGCCATGTCGAGCACCAGCTGGCGTCCCTCGGGTTGCTTGAGGTCGATGCACATGCTGCGTTTGCTCAGGTTGTTCCGCAAGAACGTCGCTCCCACCGGGCGACCGTCGGGATCGGCCATGGCCGGCAGCGAGGCCCGACCCAGTTCGCCGGCCAGCGGCTCGACCTTGACGACGTCAGCGCCCAGGCGGGCCAGGAGTTGCGTGGCGTACGGGAGCGCCTGCATCTGTTCGACCGCCAGCACCCGTATGCCCTCGAGGGGCCGTCCGGCCGAGGGGGCGGCCCCCGCGGTTGCCCCAACGAACTCCATTCTGCATATTATATCCGATCGGCAGATTCAGGTTTGACGGTGGGCTCGAAGCATCACCCGGTGGCGTTCTCACTGCCCGGTGAATCGGGGTTCCCGCTTCTCCTGGCTGGCCCGACCGTACTCCTTGAAGTCTTCGGAGCGACTCGAGACATCCATCGCCCATGCCTCGTCGGCCAGGTGGCGGTCGATGTCGGACGTCAGGCCGCGGTGCAACAGGAGCTTTGTCAGACCGACCGCCACGGTGGGGGCCGAACTCAATCGCTCCACTAGATCGTGAGAAGCGGACTCGAGCTCGGCCGCGGCCACCGATCGGTGGACCAACCCCCAGATGGCGGCGTCGGCACCCGTGACCTTCTCGCCCAGCATGAGCATTTCGCGGGCCCGGGCCACACCGGCCAAGCGCGGGATGAGCCAGGTAGCACCACTGTCGGGGGTGAAACCGAACGTGGTGAACGGTGCCCAGAGTCTCGCATCGTCCGCAACCACTGCGAAGTCCGATGCCAAGAGGAGGTCGAGACCGAGGCCGATGATCCACCCGCGAGCGGCGCAGACGATCGGGGTCTGACAGGTGAGCATGGCCGGGATGAGTCGGTTGACGTGTCCGTTCATGCGCCGGTGAATCGAACCGACCCGAGGTCGCTCAGGCCCCGACGTTCTCTCGGCCAGATCGAATCCGGAACAGAAGTGATCTCCCGTCCCCTCGAGGTGGATGACCCTGACCGACTCGTCGCTGGCCGCCGCGTCCACCAGGTCGGTCAGCGCGTACACGATCGGATCTGTGAGGCTGTTGCGTCGTTCCGGGCGGTTCAGGCGAATGCGCAGGACCGGGTCGTCGTGCTCGACCACGATGCCGGGCGGTATGTCCGGATACGGCTTCACCGCTTCTCCTCCGCCGCGAAGCGTGCGGCCAATGCATCGAGGGCGTCCTGGCACGTGGCCGCTCCGCCCGGGGGTTCTGGGAGCCTGACCTCGCCATGCTCACGGGAAGGCAGCAGGATGGTGGCGTGGCCCGGCGTCGTCATTTCGCCCCGTTGGTTCTGTCCCCAGAGGTCCAGATCGACCGCCGGGCGATTGTCGTCTGAGAGGTACTTTCGTGCGATGCGGCCATGCATCCAGTGGGTGTCCCCCACATAGTTGAACTTTCGGAACTGGCAGTCGAGCTTCCACAGCCAGGCGTCGTCGCCCATCCAGTCGGTGCACAGGTGGATGAGCCACGTCTCGCGCATGCGCCCATAGTCGTAGCTGGCGGGATTGCCGGCCCGATGGGCCCATTCCGGGTCCCAATGCACCCGCTGCTGGACGTCGGGAATGTTCAGATCGTCAGGCTTGAAGAAGCGCGGCATGCGCTGCAACTGATCGTGGCCGAGACGGAGGGCTTTGACGCCGTACAGGCCCATCCCCATCCCGGTGTGCCAGACGACCATGTCGGTCACCCGCAGGGGTCCCTTCACCAGCGGCGCAAGCTCGTCACCCTCGTTGACGTCTTCCCACCATCGTTGATCCGCCCCTCGTCGTCGCGCCCGCTCGCCGGCGAGGGACTGTCCAATGGCCGCGATCTCGTCGTCGGTGTACGGGCGTATCTCGGTCTGGTCGTTCTTCTTGCGTTCGGCCGCCTTTTCCCGCTCGGCTCGGATCATGAGTCGGTACTGGCCCGACAGCACGGGACCGCGGGCTGCGGCGAAGACCTCAGCCAGCCACTCGTGCACGGCACGGCCGGCGAAGTCACCGGTCTTGTCGTGTACGCCGACCAGGGCGTTGCGGCGGGTCACCCGCGTCCCCGGGCGCAGCGGGTTCCACCACTCCCGGAACGATCCCGAATAGAAAGCGTGCACGCCGCCGAGCGGGTCACCTTTCATCTTTGCCTTGGTCTCGCCCTCGAGCTTTGTCACTTCATCCTCGCCGATGAGGGTGTCCCCGCCGACCAGGTGCGGGGGGGCGATCGGTCCACCCCACCGCGTGCCGGCGCCGTAGGACGGGTCGCACCAGAGGGGATTGTCGTCGCCGTAGGCCTCGGCGACGTGGCGAAAGGCATCCTCATTGGGGCTGCGGAAGTGGGGAGGATTGGTATGCGGACGAGCAATCCCGATACGTTCCCGCAGGCGAGCCACGCCCTCGTCGGTGATCGCGTCAGACATGGCCACGCCTGCTCAGGTCGATCATCGTTGCCGTCACGGTCCGGTTGGTCCGGTCGGTCCCGTTGGTCCGGTCGGTCCGCGTCGTGCGGGGCTTGCGGCTGTTCCGCACGGGACCACCGAGATCGCGAGCACGTCGAACAAGGTAGACGACCAGTTCCTTCCGGGCGCCGGCCGTCCCGGCGGTCACCACGGCCACGACGCCGTCCGCTTCTTGGTCCACCCAACGCTGCCCGCTGCACGAGTTCTTGGACCTCGGGTGGTCCTTGAGGTCCGAGGGACTACGCATCGAGTCCTTCGTTGAACTCGGGGTCGCGGTCGTTCCGGTACTGGGAGATGATCGTGTCGCGGTCCGTTCCAGCCATGGCTCAACCCCTCGGTATTGAATGAAATATACAACTTTTGTCGGTGCCGCAGAGCGCCGGTAGTGTTCTCGACGGTCTCCAGCCGTGGGGACCGATACCGCCGGCGCCGTCATTGCTGCACAGCCGGAGCGCTTCACCGGGGCCAGCCACCACGAGTTTCCGGGAGGTCGACCAGGAGAATGACTGCACGGCCGGATCGGGAGGGGCAGCGGTGTCGAGCGATGAAGGACACGGA
Organism: Acidimicrobiales bacterium; assembly: GCA_035947875.1. GTDB lineage: Bacteria > Actinomycetota > Acidimicrobiia > Acidimicrobiales > RAAP-2 > Bog-473. The sequence continues at coordinate 1,535 of DASZJQ010000206.1, read as the reverse complement.
GCACCGCATCTGATGGGTGGGTACACGGCCCGGGTCGTCGGCGGAGAGGTGCCCTCGCGCGAGGGCCGAGGCGGCGTGTGACCTCGGTCGCCCTGACGGACGAGCAACGGATGCTGGCCGCGACGACGGCACAGATGGTCGCCGATCATCCCACCGTTACCGATGCCGAGGTCGAACGCCAACGTGGCACCGGTGAGTTGTGGGGTGCCATGGCGGCGAATGGATTGGTCGCCCTCGTCATCGCCGAGCAGCCCGACGACGACGAGCCCACCCTCAATGCGGCGCTCGTGGTCGAACAGCTGGCTCGAGGTGTGTCCGCCGTGCCGTACCTGGGCACCGTGCTGTCGCTTGGACTTCTCCATGCGGCGGCGCCGCATGGAGAAGAGATCACAGAGATTCTCGCCGGACGACCGGGATGCGTCGTGGTGGACCGGACACTGTCGGCGTTGGCGCCACACGGCATCGCCGTCGACGTTGGACCGGGAGCGCTCGCCGTCGGGGCCGAAGGGGGTGTGGTGCGTACGGCGACGCTGGGGGCCCACCTCGACGGACTCGATCTGTCGCGGCCGCTGGCCCATGCGGTGGGCGGGGGAACCGAGATCGGTGCGATCTCGTCGGCGGCCGGGACGCGATGGCAGGCTCAAGCCCTGGCCTGGCTGTGTGCCGACCTGGTCGGGACGTGCACCGGCGCGCTGGAGGGGGCCGTGGCGCACGCCCGCGTCCGCCGGCAGTTCGGCCGACCGATCGGCTCCTTCCAGGCCGTCCAACAGCTCTGTGCGGACCAGCTCGTCACCGTGGAGTCGTGCCGATCCATCACCTGGCAGGCGGCCTGGGCCGTGGACGCATTGAACCCGGCGGAGGCGCTGCTCCAGGCACAGATGGCCAAGGCCTATTGCTCCGAAGCGGCACGAACGGTGTGCGAGGCGGCCATTCAGGTGTGGGGCGGTCTGGGCATGACGTGGGAATGCCCGGCTCATCGCTACCTGCGCCGCGCCCTGTTGGATCGTCAGCTCCTGGGTGATGAGCGCGCCCAACTGGGCGCCATCGCCGATGAACGTCTGGTCACCGCGGCGACGAAGACGAGGGTGCGCTGATGGATTTTCGCGACGATGCGACCGAAGCGACCTTTCGTCGCGAGTTCAGGTCCTGGCTGGCGACCCACCTCCCGAGTGATCCGGCACCGCTCGGGGGGCCCGAGCGGGCCCGCTTCTGGCGCGCCTGGCACCGCGCGCTCTACGAGGGTGGGTGGATGGGCTTGTCGTGGCCCGTCGAATACGGCGGGCGGGGCTTGTCGGCCATGTACGAGGCCATCTTCAACGAGGAGATCGGCACTGCCGGGGGACCACCCGCGCCCCACGTCGGCTTCTTGGGCCGGGCCCTGCTCCACTTCGGCCTCGACGACCAGCGACGGCGATTCCTTCCCCGCCTTCTCTCGGGCGAAGAGGTGTGGTGCCAGGGCTTCAGCGAACCTGGAGCCGGGTCGGATCTGTCGGCCTTGTCCACCCGGGCCAGCCTCGGCGCTGACCACTATGTGG
>DASZJQ010000205.1:0-30586 GCA_035947875.1 Acidimicrobiales bacterium | reverse complement strand
GACGTCCACGACGTCCACGGCAGTGCCGAATCCCGACCCTCGTCCCCATAGGTCCCCCGATCCATCGTTCCCCGATGGCCAGTGACCACCACCGGGGATACCCCGCGGTCAGGCTACCCATCGCTGACGTGAGACCCCCGGATCTACGTCGCGTGCTCCTGGCGCCGTCGGATCTCGACCAGCGACGGCGCCGGGTACTCGGCGATACCGGGGCGCCAGCCGGTGGCCACCTTCTGCGGGCCGACGCCATTCTCGGCCCAGATATGACAGGTGTTGGTCAACCATCCCAGCGCGCCGTCGCCGCCGATGGTCTGCTCGCCGTCACCCAACTCCAGACGCATGGCCGCCGATGAGGTGATGGCCTGAATGACCACGGGGCCCAGGGCGCGGGCCAGGAACTCGATATGGCTGCAGCCCCGCTCCCGACCGAAGCGGCTCTGGACGGCGTTGGTGTAGCCGCGGGACACCGACAGTCCCACCAGGTCGCCGAAGACACCTTCGATGCTCGGGCACTCGGCGTGGGGAAAGGTGCCCATGGTGGCCCGCGCATCGACAATGACGAGGTCGGCCCGCCGAACCACGATGCCCAACTCCATGTGGTGGAGATCCCGGGGCCCCAGGTCTCCCGTGGCCCACGGGCGTTGGTCGTGCAGGGTGCCGATGACCACGTGAAAGCCGTCCCGCTCGAACACCTGCACGTCGATGGTCCGCCGGTGGACCGGGGACTCCCCGGATTCGGGGCTTGGTCGGAGGTCGGCCAGGGTGGGGGGAGCGTCAGGCACGAGGTGATTGTGGCGCGTTGACCCGGTCGGACGTCAATTCGTTGAAGCTCTCGAGGACCGGGCCGTCGTTGCCCCAGCCGATACGGGTGACCGAGGCCGTGTGGAGGTGGAGCCGCCACGACAACCCGGCCCCGGCGCCGAGTGCCCAGGCCACCGCCGCCTTGATGGGCGTGACGTGGCTCACCACCACCACGTCGCCGTCGGTCGACCGGGCCCCCGTCCCGCGGGTGGCGAAGAGCTCGTCGCAGGCCGCGGCGATGCGGACGTCGACCTCGGCGAGGCTCTCGCCCCCGGAGGGTCGGTAGTCCGGATCGGCCCGCCATTCCTGCCACACCGCAGCCGGAACGTCGGACAGCGGCTGGCCTTCGAACTCGCCGTAGTCGACCTCGATCCAACGATCGTCAATCTCCGTCGGAAGGTCGAGGTCGAGCAGGGCGGCGGTGGATCGGGCCCGAGCCAGTGGGCTGGAACGCAACGAGTGAACGGGGACGTGGAGGAGCGCTCGCACCGACGCCGCCTGGGCGCGCCCCTTCTCGGTCAGTTGCGCATCGGTGCGCCCGAGCAACAGGCCCGCCGCGTTGGCGGTCGACTCGCCGTGTCGGACGAGAACGAGCACCTCAGACGGGGACCAGGATGCGCCCGCACAGGTCGCAGGTGACAACGGTGTCGGCGGGCATGGCGCGGATCCGGTCCACTTCGACGGCGGACAGCTCCTGATGGCACCCGTCGCAGCGGTGTCCGATGAGGCGCGCCACCGCGACGCCCCTCATGCGCGTCCGCAGCTTCTCGTAGCGGTCGGCCAGGGCAGCGGGAAGCTCGGCCGCCGCGCTGGCCCGGGCCGGTATGGCTTGGGCCAGCTCCTGGTCGATCTCGGCCTGGCTGGCCTCCACCTCGGCCCGCAGCACGGCGACCCGTTCTTCGATCGGGGTGCTCCGCTCGGAGAGTTGGGCCAGCTCGGCGTCGATCGGTTCTTGGTCGACCATGGCCACCAATTCGAGCTCTTCGAGCTGGCTCTGGCGCTGGGTCAGGTGGCGGACCTCCTCGTCCATGGCCTGCAGGTCGCGGGTGGAGGAGCCCCGGGCGGCGTACATCCGCTGCTCGATCCCGGTCCGCCGCTCGGTCACCACGGCGATCTGCCCTTCGAGGTCCTTCTGGGTGGCCATCAACTCGGCCCGGCGGCCCATGAGGGCGACCTTCTCCGCCGCGTAGCCGGCCAGCTCGACCTCGAGGCCGGTCAACCCGGACCGCTCGGGCAGAGCGGCGCGCCGGTGTTGGAGCTGGGTGATCGCCGTGTCGAGGTCCTGGACGACCAGGAGCTGGTCCAGCGCGCTGCTCACGCGGGACCGACTTTGGACAGGGCTTCCCATGCCTCCCGGGCGATCGGCAGCGCCGAGACCAACGCCTCGTCGGCCAAGTCGGCGGCCTCGTCCCAGCTGCACCAGCGGGCCTCGGGGCTCTCGCCCGGGGGTGGGGCCGGATCGGCGTCGGACCCGATCAGGAGATAGCGCAGGTCCAGATGGATGTGGCCGAGCGCCGCCTCGTGGACGTCGAGGTGCAGCAACCGCGGTCCTTCCTCGGGGTGCCTGACCTCCAGGCCCAGCTCCTCCTCGGCTTCGCGGCGAGCGGCGGCAGGTGGGGCCTCACCGGCGTCGATGTGTCCTCCGGGCTGCATCCAGCGGCCGAGGCGCTTGTGGAGGTGGAAGACCGTGCCGCGGGCGCCCACCACCAAGGCCGACGCGGTGAAATGGGTCGGGTCGGCGTACTCGTTGGTGGGATCGGGCAGCCGGTCGAGCTCGAGCAGCATGCGCCGCTTCGCCTCGGTCTCCCGGGGCGACCTGGGCCGGTGGCCCCTCACGAGATCCCGCAGGTCACTGGTCGGGTCGTCCACGCCGCCATCACTAACACAGGTCACCGGCCAAGACGGTCACGGCGTTCCCGGCGATGTGGACCCGGTCCCCGGCGGGGCGCACGTAGAGCACCGCGCCCCGGCTCGAGAGCTGACGGGCCACCAGGTCGGGACGGCCGAGCGCCGCCGACCAGTAGGGGCCGGCCGTGCACTGGGCCGATCCGGTGGCCGGATCCTCGTCGATCCCGACGTTGGGCCCGAAGACCCGAAGGACGTAATCGGCGTCCGAGCCGGGCTCGCCGGCGGCGGTGACCAGCACGGCCCGGGCGTCAGCGGCGGCGATGGCCGACAGATCGGGGCGGTAGAGGCGGACGGCCGTCTCACTGGACAGGACCACGACGCAGAAGAAATCGGTGGTGCCGGTCGCCACAACGGCGCCGTCGTCCCACTCCCCGACCAGGGCGTCGGGCAGCGGCGCCGCCGTCATCGGAGCGGTCGGGAAGTCGAGGTCGATGCGGTCCCCCTCGAAGCCGGCGACGAGTGGTCCGCTCCGGGTGTGGAAGGTGACCGGCGCCGTGCCGTCGACCACGCCGCGTTGGCGCAGGACGTGGGCCGACGCCAGGGTGGCGTGACCGCAGAGGTCGATCTCGACGCTCGGCGAGAACCAGCGCAGCGCAAAGGTGTCGGGGTTCGTGCCGCCGCCTTCGCCGCCCGCTCCGTCCGCTCCGCCCGCCCCGCCCACCGGAGTGACGAACGCCGTCTCGGAGATCCCCAGCTCGTAGGCGAGGGACTGCATGCGATCCTCGGACATGGGCGGCCCAGCCCCAGCCCCTGCCCCTCCCTCGGTGTTCAGGAGGCACACCGCGGCCGGGTTGCCGGTGAAGGGCCGGTCGGTGAAGGCATCGACCCAGCTGATCGAGGTCATGTGGACGGGGCCCACAATTCGAGACGGCGCAACGCTTCGTGGAGGACCTCGTCCCGCTTGCAGAAGGCCCAACGGACCAGGGTCCGGCCGGCATTCTCCGAGCCGGCGACCGCCGGCTGGCCGGCCGCGTAGAACACCGAGCTGGGGATGGCCACCACGCCGCAGCGTTCGGGCAGGGTCCGACAGAAGTCGTGGGCGCTCAGGCCCGGGGCGATCCCGGCGATGTCGGTGGTGGCGAAGTAGGTGGCCGCTGGTCGGAACACGGTGAGTCCGAGGGTAGCCAACCCGTCGCAGAAGAAGTCGCGCTTGGCCTGCAGCTCGGCGCCGAGCGCATTGATCCGCTCCGGCTCGGCCGACAAGCCGCGGGCGATGGCCAGCTGGAAGGGGGCTCCTGAGGTGTAGGTCAGGAATTGCTTGACGGCCCGCACCGCGGCCAGCAGCGGTGCCGGGGCCGTGACCCACCCCACCTTCCACCCGGTGAAGGAGAACGTCTTGCCGCCCGAGGAGATGGACACGGTTCGTTCCGCCATGCCGGGGAGGGTGGCCAACGGGATGTGGGTGCCCTCGAAGATCAAGTGCTCGTAGACCTCGTCGGTCACGGCCACGATGTCATGGTCGCAGCAGAGTTGGGCGATCAGCGCCAGTTCGTCGGGACCGAAGACCTTGCCGGTCGGATTGTGCGGGGTGTTGAGGAGGATCATCCGGGTCCGCGGACCGATCGCCGCGACCAGCTCGGCCGGGTCGAAGGACCAATCGGGCGGATGGAGGCGGACCAACCGCACGCCGGCCCCGGCCATGGCGGCGCAGGCGGCGTACGAGTCATAGGACGGCTCGAACATCACCACCTCGTCGCCCGGCTCGCACAGCGCCAGCAGGGTGGCGGCAATGGCTTCGGTGGCCCCGGTCGTGACCATCACCTCGTCCTCGGGCGAGAAGGTCAGCCCGTACCACGACTTCTGGTGGGCCGCGATGGCCACCCGGAGCTCGGGCACGCCCTGGCTCGGCGGGTACTGGTTGCGCCCGGCCACGATGGCCTCGGCCGCGATCTGCGCCAGTTCGGGCGGTCCATCGGTGTCGGGAAAGCCCTGGCCCAGGTTGAGGGATCCGGTGGCCAGCGCCAGGTCGGACATGGCGGCGAAGATCGTCGTCGTAAAGGGCCGGAGCCGTTCGACGAGCTCGTTCTGCCCCTGGTGCGCCACCCGCACGATGGTACCGGTGCCCTATGGTCTGGCCGGATCGTGCTGACCGTCGCCAATTTCAACCTGCATGCCGGAGTCGACGGATGGGGCCGCCCGTTCGACACCATTGCCGTGTGCCGGGAGTTGGCCGCCGACGTGATCGCGCTGGAGGAGAGTTGGACCAGCAGCGAAGCCGGCGCCCCCGACGAGATCGGGCAAGCCGAGCAGATCGCGGCCGCCCTGGGGTACGAGGCGTTCACGTGCACCTTGGCCGAAGGCCGGCGGGCCCGGCCCGACCCCGCCGCCACCGACAAGTGGATGTCACCCCAGGGTCTGCGGGCCGGCAAGAACGCGCTCTTCTTCGACAGCGAGCGGCCCTATTCCGCCCATGTGGGTGGCTCCGCCCGTTTCACCGCGGCGGAGCCGGGCAGCTGGGGCATTGCCGTGCTGGTCCGCCGCGGCATCACGGTCGATGACAGCCGCATACTTCACCTACCCCAGCTCGGGCGGGACCGGGTCCGGCGGGCCGCCATCGTGGTCGACCTCACGGTCGAGGACCACCAGCTCTCGGTGATCGGTACCCACATGTCCCACCTCCAATTCGGCTCGCACCGTCACTACGCCGCCCTCAAGAAGCGCCTACGCACGGGGGAGGCCCGGCCCGATGCGGTCCTGCTGGGCGACATGAACCTGTGGGGGCCACCGGTGCGGGTGTTCCTGCCCCAGTGGCACCGAGCCGTCAAGGGACCGACCTGGCCGGCCGGGAATCCGCACAGCCAGATCGACCACATTCTGGTCCGGGGCGCCATCGAGATCGTGGGGGGCGAGGTGCGGCCCAACGGCGGCTCTGACCACCGGCCGGTGCGGGCCGAGCTGGCCCTGCGATAATCACCGAGTGTTCCACACCGACCTGCACCTCTTCGCCCGGGTCGCCATCGGATGCGCGGTGGCTTTCGTCTTCGGGTTCGAGCGCCAGCTGCGAGGTTCTCCGGCCGGGGACCGCACCTTCGTCCTGATCGGCGGTGCGGCCACTGCCGTCACGGCGGTGGCTGGCCTGAGGTCGCCCCAAGCGGTGGCCGGGATCCTCACCGGCCTCGGCTTCATCGGGGCCGGGCTGGTCTTCACCGCCGGGAACAAGGTACGCGGGCTGACCTCGGCCGCCACCGTCTTCGCCGTGGCCGGCATCGACATCGTCATCGGCTACAACCATGTCTATCTCGGTCTCTTCCTGGCCGCCCTGTTGCTGTTCGTCCTCGAGATCGAACACATTCCCGGGGCCCGTTTCCTCGATGCCCGCACCTACTACGACCGCTTCGCCAACGACAGCGACCCGATATTTGCTCCCGGGCCCGAGAGCCATGACCGACCCCCGCCGGCCGTGGCCGGGGACCAGCCGAACGCCTGAACCAACGAACGCCTGAACGACGAACGCCTGACCAAACCGCAAATACGAACGTCCGAACGAACAAGGAACGAGGAGAAGCACCATGAGCCCGAGCACCTACCCCTACGCCGACCGCTTCGAGATCCACCGCCGCCTGCCCGAGGTCGGTCTGAGCCGCGACGAGGTGCTCTCCCAACTGCACACCATGGCGAAGGAGGAGGACGTCTTCTGGGAGGGCGGCAAGGTCTCGGGCACCATGTATTGCGGCGACCACGAGCACTACTCCTTCATGAACGAGGCGTTCGGTCTGTTCGCCCATGTGAACGTCCTGCAGCGTGACATCTGCCCGAGCGCCACCAAGTTCGAGGCGGAGATCATCTCGATGGTCCTCGCCCTGCACCACGGCGAGGCGGCGGCCGCCACCGGGGATGACCCGTGCGGGCTGGTCACCAGTGGCGGGACCGGCAGCATCGCCCACGCCATCCTGGCCTATCGGGAGCATGCGGCCCAGACCCGGGGCATCACGCGTCCCAACATCATCAAGCCCGAGACGGGCCACCCCGCCTTCGACAAGGCCTGCCATCTCTTCGGGGTGGAGCTGCGCAAGGCCCCGGTCGACCCGACCACCACCCAGGTGGACCTGGACTGGGTGCGCGACCACATCGACGACCAGACCGTCGCCCTGATCGGGTCGGCCTGCAACTACGGCTACGGCACGGTGGATCCGATCAGTGAGCTCAGCGACCTGGCCCTCGAGCGCGGGACCGGGCTCCACGTCGACGGCTGCCTCGGCGGCCTCATCCTCCCCTTCGGCCAGGAGCTCGGCTACGACATCCCCGTCTTCGACTACCGGCTCCCGGGCGTGACCTCCATCTCGGCCGACACACACAAGTACGGCTACGCCTTCAAGGGGTCGTCGGTGGTCAGCTTCCGGACCAAGGAGCTGCGCAACGCCCAGTACTTCTACCTGACCGATTGGAGCGGCGGGAAGTACACCTCCCCCGGCATGGACGGCTCACGTTCGGGCGGCATCATCGCCGCCACCTGGGCGGCCATGGTGCAGATCGGGCACGCCGGGTACCTGAACTACGCCCGGCAGATCTTCGAGACCTCATTCGCCATGCAGGACGCCGTGCGCCAGCACCCCGAACTCAAGATGATGGGCCATCCCACCTTCCTCTTCTCGTTCACCTCAGACGTGTTCGACGTGTACCACATCAACGACTTCATGCGGACCAGGGGCTGGCGCTTCAACGGCCAGCAATACCCCAACGCGTTGCACATGGCGGTGACCCGGCCGCAGACCCAGGCGGGCGTGGCCGACACGTTCGCCGCCGACCTGAACGACGCCGTGGCCTACGCCACCGAGCACGCCGCCGAGGCAGCCAAGTCCGGGGCGATCTACGGCGGCGTGGCCGGCGGCATGACCGACGAGGCGGACGAGTTCATCCGCGCCGTCATGGCCGACATGCTCGACTCGCAATCGGTGATCCCCGCTTCATGAGCGGGGGCGCGCCGACCGGGTGGATAGCCGGCTGCGTCGCTTCCCATGCTGCCCTCCTGGCCGACGTCGACGCCCTGACCGACGAAGAAGCCCATGGTCCATGTGCGCTGCCCGGCTGGAGCGTGGGCCACCTCCTCACCCACCTGGCCCGCAACGCCGACAGCGTGGTGCGGCGCCTCGAGGGCGCGGCGCGGGGCGAGGTGCTGGACCAGTACGAGGGCGGCCTGAGCGGCCGCGCCACCGACATCGAGGCCGGGGCCCACCGACCCGCGGCCGAGTTGGTGGCGGACGTCGCCTCCAGCGCGGCGGCCGTGGAGCGGGTCATGGCCGGCCTCCCCCTTTTGGCCTGGGACGGCCGGTCCCGCACGGCGCGCGGCGTGGAGGAGACGTCACGGGACGCCGTGTTCTCGCGCTGGCGCGAGGTGGCGGTCCACCGCGGTGATCTCGGGCTCCACCCCGGGCCGGTCTCCCTACCCCCCGATCTGGTCGAGGCCTGGTTGCCGCAGGAACTGGCCCGGTTGTCGACCCGCACCGATCCGGCCGCGCTGTTGACGTGGATCCTCGGTCGTGGCCCCGCCCCCGAATTGGCGCCCTGGTAAGCCTCGGTGAGCTACCGCGTCGAACTCTTCCTCAACGCGGCCGAGACGTTGCGCCACGCCGGCGCACACCTCGAGGCCCGCCCGGCCGAGCACAACCTGATCCTCACGCTGCTGCAGCAACGGGCCGACTCGGGCGACGCCGGGCGATACTGGATTGTGCGCCAGGAATCCGGGGTGGCGGGGGTGGTCGTCCAGTCCCCCCTGACCTTTATCGCCGCCCTGTCCCCCATGGGCCCCGACGCCGCCCGCCGGGCGGCCGGGGTGATCGCGCGCAGCGGTGTGCCGTTGCCCGGAGTCCAGGGCGATGCCGCCACGGCGGCCGCGTTCGCCGGCCACTGGGCCGAAGTCAGTCACGCCGTCGCCCGACCGGTCCTGGGCGCCCGTCTCTGCCGTCTCGAGCAACTCGACGATCTCGTCGAGCCCGAGGCAACCAACGGGCGACCCCGGCGAGCCGACCAGAAGGATCTGTCCCTGGTGACCGAGTGGTTCGATGCGTTCGCCCGAGAGGTGGGCGAGACCCGCGCCGACCCGGCGGCCGTGGCTCGCCGGGTGGCGGGCCAGCAGGTCAGCTTGTGGGAAGCGGCGGGCCGACCCGTCTGTCTGGTGGCGCGGTCGCAACCCAGCGCCGGCATGGCGCGCATCGGCCCCGTCTACACCCCCGAAGCGGAACGGCGTCGGGGGTATGCCGCCGCGTGCGTGAGCTGGGTATCGAGGGAGCTGCTCGAGGCGGGGCACGGCTGCGTGCTCTACACCGACCTGGCCAATCCGACCTCGAACTCGGTGTACCGCGCGCTCGGGTACCGGGCCATCGCCGAGCTGGTGCGCTACGAGTTCGGCGACCCGGTGGCCGCGGCGGACACGAAGGCATTGCCGCTCCGGTCCACGGCGACGCAGTAGGACACCGAAGGGCAGCTGACGCTGCTGAGCGCATGCCCCTGGTCGATGAGTGTGCCCTTGGACCAGGTGGTGCCGTCAAAGCCGAAGACGCGGCCGATGGAGTCGACGGCCCGGCAGAAGGTGGGCGTGGGGCACGAGACACCGGTGAGACCCGACGCATCGGTGCCGGCCAGGGCGGGCTCGCCCGCCACCAGAGCCGGCGCACTGAAGGCCGTCCCGTTCCACGTCAGCGCGTCGCCCGCGCTGTCGACGGCCATGCAGAAGGACAGGCTGGCGCAGGACACGGAATTGAGCTGTCCCTGGTTGTCGTCGTTGCCCGGTTGGGTCCATGAACTGCCGTTCCAGACCGAGGTCCCCCCTTCGACGGCCACGCAGAAGGACGGGCTGACGCACGAGATCTGGTTGGCCGCGCCCCACGCGCCGACATTGCCCGACCAGCTCCCGCCGTCGTAGACGAACGAATTCCCCTCGCCGTCAATGGTGACGCACCAGGTCGTGCCGACGCAGGCCACGGACTCGAACCCCTTGGCGGCTGAGATGGTGACGGGGGCCGTCCACGCGGTGCCGTCGTACTGGACGACCTGGTTCAGATTGGGCACGGCCACACAAAAGGTCGCGGCCGTACAGGCGAGGTACGACGCCCCCTGGGGCGATGGCGAGCTCCCGACCGGGCCGATGGAGCTGACCGAGCCGTTGGACATCCGGTAGGACTGGCCGGTGGTCGATGCGGCCAGGCAGAGGCCGACCACCGCACACGACACCACGGAAAGGTTGGCGCGGGGCGCCAACGGCACCGCTTTGGACCACACCCCGGCGCCGGTGTCGGGCACGCCCGTGCTCGAGGTGGTGGTGGGCGCCTTCGGTGCGGCCTTGGGGGCCGCCTTCGGGGCCGGCCCGTTCGAACATCCAGCCACGAGTGCGGCGCCGGCCACCAGGACAAGGGCCAGCCGCACCGGGCGAACCGGGCGAACCGGGTGGCCCGAGTGGCCCGAGGGGCCCGAGGAGTCCGAGGAGTCCGAACGGCCCACTAGCGGCGCCGAGTGGGTGGGTCGGCCCCCTCGGCTGGACGATGGCGTGACCAGGTATCGAGCACGATCAGGGTCTTCGTGCCGGTGACGCGGCCCCGCCGGCGCAGTTGCTCGATGACCTGTCCCAGGCGCACGACGTCGGGCACCTGCAGCCAGACCAGGGCATCGGGATCGCCGGCCGTCGTGAACACGGCCTGCACCTCGGGCAGCTGAATGGCCGTGTCCTTGATCTCCTTGAGATCAGCCGTCCCGGCGAACCGCACCTCGGTGAAGGCCTGAATGGGTCGTCCCGCCTTTCGGTGGTCGACCACCACCGTGTAACCGGCGATCACCCCGGACCGCTCCAGCCGTTCAATCCGCCGGGTGACTGCCGAGGCCGACAAGGACACCTTCTCGCCGATGTCGGCCATGGTCCGCCGGGCATTCTGCGACAGCAGCTCGATGATCTTGTGGTCGGTCGGGTCGAGCTCCGCGTCGCTCATGAGCGCTCAGCCTAATGAAGCGGGACCCGTGAGCGCATTCAGTGCGTCAGATCGCCCAAGCTCTGACCTCCGTTGCGTGTCGGTCCGTTCAATCTACCTTGCGGTGCACCGAAACGGCGTAGGTACTGTCCAGTCCGAACGGTTCGCCGTCCCAGGTGGACCAGCGGTCCTCGAGCTCGAGACCACTCGCCCGGGCCAGGGCATCGTGGGCGGCCACATCGAATCCGCCGCGACGGAGCGAATAGCCGGCAATGGCTCGCCCCCCGCTGACCAGCAGACGGGACACATTGGCCAGCACGGGGGCCTCGGTGCCGGGCGTGAGGAAGATGAGGACGTTGCCCGCCAGGACCACGACGTCGAACCGCCGCCCGGCCAAGAGGTCCGGATCGGCCAGGTCGCCCTCCACCCAGGTCAAATCGGGCGCCTTGGCCCGTGCCACCTCGAGCATGCTCGGGTCGATGTCGACCCCGGCCACGTCGCGGCCGGGGTCGCGGCGATGCAGCTCGAGGGCGACGCGGCCGGTGCCGCAGCCCGCATCGAGCACCGACATCGGTCCGTACGAATCGACCAGGGCGGCCTCGCCGTGCATGTCGCGACCCTCGGCCGCCAGCTCCTCGAAGCGCCGGTCATAGTCCGTGCCGCGCTTTCCGTCCCCGGCCAGCCATCGGTTGGTGCCCATCAGTCGGTGCCCATCAGCCCAGCGACGCCAGCAACTGCGACTCGCGCCTCGAGGGACGGCGGTCCAGACGCTCGGTGAGCAGGACCCGGGCCTCTTCGGCTCGATTGCCCCGGATGAGCCCGTAGAGGAGCGCATCCTCGAACACCTCGCGTTGGGCCCGGCTGCCGCCGATCTGCCCGAACTGACCGCGCACCGGGAGGAGGGCGTCGGCCACCTCCCTCCACGCACCCGCGAACGACGCCCGGGCCGCCTCGGCCACGGCATGGAGCACCCGGGCCGGCGGGGGTGTGCCGCCGCCGGCCAACCGGTCGGCGTTCGACAGCAGCGTGGACAGGCCGTCGTCATCGCCCAGGGCGGCCAGCGCCACCACGGCGCAGGCGGCGGGCAGCGGCGTGGCCGGCGTCTCGGCGACCTCATGGGCCACGTCCCGCAGTTCGAACCATGGGAGCTCCCACCCGCCGAGGTCATAGAGGTGCCACCGCCAGAGCAGGCTGGCGCCGTCGTCGACCGCACCCAGGGCGACGGGGACGGCATCGGGCGCCACCGCGCTGCGCCAGAGCGCGTGCGCGCCGTCGGCATCACCCGTCGCCAACAGGTGCAGTGCCATGTGCCAGCCCAGGTGGCGCAGTTGGAAGGCAATGGGCCGGGTGGCGTCGAGGAACGACGTGAGCAGGTCCACGCCGTCGCCATGGCGCCCGGATTCGTAGGCCACGTGGGTCAGGCTGTGCACGGCGAAGGTGTCGTCGGGATGCTGGGCCAGCACCTGGTGCCCCAACTGGCGCGCCTCGTCGAGCCGGCCGGTCTCATGGCAGGCGAAGCTCCACGATGCGGCAAAGCTCCAGTCGGATCCTTGCTGCGGAGCCAGCCAATCATAGAGATCGATGATGTCGTGGCTCCGCCCGAGTAGGAAGAGCAGGAGTCCCACCGCCTCCCGGGCGATGTCGTCGCGGGGGTACCGGGCCAGATGGGCCCGACCATGGCCGAGGCTCACATCGAGGTCCAACTCGCTCAGCGCGCGCACCACCACCACTTGCCCGCGGGCCCGATCGGTGGAGGCATTCGCTTCGGCCGCCGCCAGCGCGCGCCGGGCCGGGTCTATCTCGCCCTCGAAGAGCGCAGCGAACGCCAGACCGGTGTGGGCTTCGGCACACGACGGATCGATGGCGGCGGCGGCGGCAAAGGCGTCCCTCGCCCCGGGCTGACCCAGCAGGAACAACTCGCTTGCTCCCCGGTAGCGATCGGCCGCGTCCTCCGACGCCGTCGACAACGACAGGCCGCGACGGTCGCGTGGCACCGCGCTAGGCGCTGTCCGCTCGCAACGTGCCGTCCCAGGCCGGGACGCCCAGGCTGATCAGCTGGAGTTGGCGCCGCGTCCTCTCCACGATGGCCAGCTCCTCTTCGGCTCCGTACTCGAGCAGCTCGGCCACCATCCGGATCATCGTCTCGGTGATGACGCCGGCCAGCATGCGCCGATCCTCCGTGGTCCATTGGTCCACGCCCGGCATGGCAACCAGGTCGATGGCCAATTCGTCGGCAAAGAGCTGCAGCTCGCGGTTGATGGCACGCCGGAGCCGGCGCACCCCGCCGTAGCGCTCCCGGGCGATGAACCTGAAGTGGGACGTGTGACTGTGCAGGTGGAGCACGACCACGGCCAGCGACCGCTCGATGGTGGCCCCGTCGAACGAAGTCTGCGAGCGGGCGTCCTTGAGCATCTCGCCCAGCGACTGGAATGATTCCTCCACCAGGACGAGGCCGAGCTCCTCCATGTCGTCGAAGTGGCGGTAGAACGCCGTCGGGGTGATACCGGCCTGGCGGGTGACCTCGCGCAGGCTCAGCGAGTCGAACGAGTGCTGGGAAAGGAGCTTGAGCGCCGCCCGAATGAGCCCCTGACGCGTAAGCTCCTTGTTCTGCAGGCGTGTCGACGAATCTCTGTTGGTCATCGTTCTCTCGCTCTCTGTGAACAAGTGTATAACCAGATTGGCGAGGGGGTACGAAAATCCCGATTCACCCCAGGCACAATGGTGGGAGCCCTGCATCCGGTCTGATGGGCCCTGAGTTGACAAGTGTATACTCGAACGCCTACAATCGAAGCATGGCCACCAGCCTCATGTCTTCGGGGTCGTTGACCAAGCGCGTCCTACGACGGGCCGTCCGTGTTTTCGACGTGGCCGCCACCCCCTACGGGGTCGACCGTTACGTGGAGCTCGTCCGTCCCTCCTGGTCCTCGACCGAGGTGAGGGCCAAGGTGGTGCGGGTCACCCGCACCACCGCCCGCAGCGTGACCCTCACCCTCCGCCCCAACGGGAACTGGCACGGCTTCCGAGCCGGGCAGTACACCCAGCTCAGCGTCGAGATCGACGGGGTCCGGCACACCCGCTGCTACTCCATGACCAATGCGGCCACCGAGGGGGGCGGCCGGATCGAGCTCTGCATCACGGCCCAGCCCGAGGGGCGGGTCAGCCAGCACCTTCTCCGGACGGCCAGGCGGGGCCAAACCGTGGCCCTGACCAAGGCACAGGGGATTTTCACCCTGCCCGAGGTCGAGCCGGAGCATCTGCTCCTGATCAGCGGTGGGAGTGGCATCACCCCGGTCTTGTCGATGCTGCGCACCCGATGCGCTTTGGGCTGGACCAAGCCCGTGACCTTCCTGCACTACGCCCTGAGGGAGTCCGACATGCTCTACCGCGACGAACTCCAGGCGATGGCCGACACCTCCCCCAACGTGCGCCTGGTCCGGGTGTTCACCGACCAACCGGGAACCGGCGACCTCGACGGCTTTCTCTCGGCAGCCCAACTCGACGGCGCCGGCATCGACTGGGCGGCGGCAGAAGCCTTCGTCTGTGGTCCGACCCCGCTGATGGACTCGGCCCAGTCACTCTTCGACCAGGCCGACCGCGGCGACCACCTGCACACCGAGGTGTTCACGCTCACCCAATTCGCGGCCGAGGCGGGCTCCGTCGATGGTGCGGTGCGCTTTGCCGAAAGCGAGATCGGGCGGGAGAGCGACGGCACGCCGTTGCTCCAACAGGCCGAAGCCGAAGGGCTCAAGCCCCTACACGGGTGCCGCATGGGCATCTGCCACACCTGTACCCGCCAACTCCACGCGGGCGTGGTGCGCGACATCGTGACGGGCGAACTCACGAATGGACCCGATGTGCACATCCGGATCTGTGTGAGCGTTCCGGTGGGCGACGTCGAAATCGATCTGTGATCCCCTCTATGAAAAAGGTACTTCCATGACCACCGTTGCCGAGGCCCACGGCCTCACTCCCGTGCAACTCGATGCGCTCGAGGTCGAACTCGAGGCCCTGCGAGCCCGGGTGGTGTCCCAGCTCGGTACCGAAGACGTCCGCTACATCCGGCGCGTCATACGGGTGCAGCGCTGGTCCGAGATCATCGGACGGGCCTCGCTGTTCTTGGGCTTCCTGCCGCCGTTCTGGCTGACCGGCGTCGGCGCGCTCTCCCTCTCGAAGATTCTGGACAACATGGAGATTGGGCACAACATCCTCCACGGCCAGTACGACTGGACCAACGATCCAGCGCTGTCCTCCACCGACTTCGAGTGGGATTCGTCCTGCCCGGCCAAGGGGTGGCAGCGGTACCACAACTACCAGCACCACACCTTCACCAACATCACCGGCAAGGATCGCGATCTCGGCTACAGCGTCATCCGCATCAGTGACGAGACTCCCTGGTCGCCGGCGAACCTGGGCAATCCCCTCTACGCGCTCGGGCTGGCGGCGATTTTCGACCACGGCATCATGCTGCACGACGTCGATGTGGCCCAGGTCCGCGAGGGCAAGAGGCCGTGGGAAGAGGCCAAGCCGGCGTTGCGGGCCGGCCTGAAAAAGTCGGCCCGGCTGGCCTTCCGGGACTACATCATGTGGCCGGCGTTCACCGGACCACTCTTCCTCCTGACCCTGGCCGCCAACGCCCTGGCCAACCTGATCCGCAACCTGTGGGCCTTCATCATCATCTTCTGCGGGCATTTTCCGAGCGGCGTGCTCGAGTTCACCGAAGCCGAGTGTGAGGGCGAGTCCAAGGGTCACTGGTACTTCCGCCAGATGCTCGGGTCGGGCAACATCACCGGGGGGCGCCTGTTCCACATCATGAGCGGGAACCTGAGCTTCCAGATCGAGCACCATCTGTTCCCCGACATTCCCGCCCGTCGCTACCAGCAGATCGCCCCCGAGGTGCGTGAGATCTGCCAGCGCTACGGCATCCCGTACAACACCGGTCGACTGTCACGGCAGTTCGGCTCGGTGATCTTCAAGATCTTCCGCTTCGCCCTCCCCTCGCGCAAGCGCCGCGCCAGCACCGTGCCCCCGGCACCACGGAAAGAGCCGGTCGAGCTGCTGGCGGCCTAACGGCGCTCGGCGACCAGGGCCACCCACGGCCCGAGACGCAGCGGGCCTTCGATGGCCTCGCCGTCGCGCCGACGATCGGTGCAGAGCAAGATCGTCCCGTCCACGTCACCCCAGGTGACCTGGTGGTCGGACATGTTCACGACGACCACCGTCCGTTCACCGCGGCTCCACGCCCACACGTCGACGGCGGCTTCCAGTGACCGATAGCTGCCACCCCACAGGTCAGGGCGGAGGTGGCGCAGCGCGATCAGATCCCGCGCCAACGTCAGGATCGAGTCCGGATCCGACCGCTGGCTCTCGACATTGTGCCGGGCCAGGTCGCCCAACGGGAGCCACGGCACGACACCGGGATCGGTAAATCCTCCGCCCGGGACGTCGCGCCACTGCATGGGCGTCCGCCCGGCGTCGCGCCCGGCGTAGTAGGGCCAGTAGAGCACCCCGAGCGGATCACGCAGGTCCTCTTGGGTCAGCGTGGCGTCGAGCTGCCCGATCTCATCACCCTGGTACAACACCGGTGTGCCCCGGAGGCCCAGCAGCATGAGGAGGGCGGCCCGGGCCTTGTCCGGATCACCGCCCGCCCACCGGGTGGGGAAACGGAACATGTCGTGGTTGGAGCCCGTCCAGGCCGGCCAGGCCCCGGGGGGCAGGGCCGCTTCGGTCTCTTCGACGACGGCGCGCATGGCCGCGGCCTCGAGGGGCGCGTTGATGAAGTTGAAATTGAAGGCCAGGTGCAACTCGTCGTTCCCCTGCCCGTAGTACTTGGCCAGATCATCGACCGGCACCGGTGTCTCGCCGATGAGCAGGCGCGGCTCGGCGTAGGTGTCGGCCAGGACGCGGAATCGCCGCAGCACCTCGTGCACCTCGGGGCGATTGGCGTTGTACACCGAGCGCTGCCCGAACATCTGGGCCTCGAAGTCGTCGTCCTCGGTGGCCGCAGGGTTGTCGCGCAGCAGCGCGTCCTTGATGATGACGTTGGCCACGTCAATGCGGAAGCCGGCCACGCCGCGGTCGAACCAGAACCGCATGATGTCATCGAAGGTCGACCGCACCTCCTCGTTCCACCAATTGAGATCGGGTTGTTCCACCAGATGGTTGTGGAGGTAGTACTGGCCCGTTTCGGGACCGAGCGTCCAACCCGGCCCCCCGAAACTGCTGACCCAGTTGTTCGGGAGGGAGCCGTCGGGTTTGGCATCGGCCCACACGTACCAGTCGCGCTTGGCCGCCGACAGCGATGACCGGGAGTCGAGGAACCAGGGGTGTTGCTCGCTGGTGTGGTTCGGCACCAGGTCCATCAGGACGCGGATGCCGCGACGGCCGGCCTCGGCGATCAGACGGTCGACGTCATCCATCGTGCCGAAGTCGGGCTGCACGTCGCAGAAGTCCGAGACGTCGTAGCTCCAGTCGGCGTTGGGCGACACGGTGATCGGTGACAGCCAGATGCCGTCGACGCCCAACCATTCCAGGTGGTCCAGGTGCGCGATGATGCCGGGGAGGTCACCCACGCCGTCGCCGTTGGAGTCAGCGAAGGAGCGGGGGTAGATCTGGTACAGCACCGCACCGCGCCACCAGGGGTCGGTCACGCCTCCCGCCACGGGGTCAGGTCGAGCGACGGGTACCGGCGGGCCACCCCGCGCAGCGTGTCCTCGTTCCAGTAGGGATGTCCGGGGGGCGGAAAGCCCAACATCGAGAGCTGCCGCACGCTGGGACCCTGCATGAACCGGTGCCAGGCCATCCCCTCGGCGGCGCCGGGCCACGCCTGCGAACCGAGCCAATCCGTCTGGGCCGGCTTGAAAGAGACGTGCAGCATGAAGCGGGCCGCGTCGGGTGCCGTCATGCGGACACCGCGGTGGTACACGTCGGGTCGGTAGGCCAGCACCGAACCCGAGCCACCGACTGCCGGCTCCTCGGCCTCGTAGAGGTGGGGGTAGTCGGTCACGCTGAGGTACGTCCGTTCGGTTGGGATCTCCCCCGTCAGCTGCCGTGACACGATGCGCGTCGCCGCCGTCTCGGCCGTCACGTCGCTCAGGTAGACGAACAGCTCCAGATGCTGGTACCCCACATCGGTGCGGGGTACCACCAGCGTGTGGTTGCCGTAGTCGACGTGGAGGAGCTGCTCGTCGGACTCGGCGCCCAGCGAGTACTTGGCGCTCAGCATGCCCTGGTAGAGCCGAAGGTCGCTCTGGCCGAGGAACTCCTCGGCCAGGTCCATCAGGCTGTCGTGCAGGACCAGGTCGTTGAGCGCGCCGGACTCGAAGGGAAAGCCGGGCATGACGGTGTGGGAGTCGGTGCGGAAGGGCCGGTTGCGCTCGGGATCCCGGTCGGCCGCGAACTCCTCGGCCGTGGGGAACAGGGCCGGCAGTTCAGCCTGGGCCGCCCGCACGACGTCGTCGGGCAGCAAGGCATCCAGGAGGCACCAGCCGTCGGACTCCCAGCGCGCCTTCTCACTGGCATGCCTGACCGCCATCAACCCGCCTTCGGCAGGGGCTTCCACGTCTCGACCGTGGTCCAACAGCGCCCTTGCGGGGGGAGCTTGCCGAGCGGGAGGCGGCACTGGGCGCTTGGGGGCACGTTGTTGTGCAGGCGGACGACCTGGTATTGCGTCGGCCCGGCGAACGTGGTCGGCCCGTAGGTCAAGACGGGCGAGTAGCCCCCGGGGAAATTCGCGATCTTCGACATGGCGGTGACGAAGGTACGACGGTTCAGGTTCTTCCCGGCCGCGGTGGCCGCCTGGTCGAATAGCCGGATCTCCTGGCACCAGCCCTGAACCGGCCCCTGCTCCTCGATGTCATCGTTCATGTTGCCCTTGGGGATCTCGGGGTAGGCCTTGTGCCAGATGGTCCAGCAACTCCGCACGCCCGGGTCGTAGCCGCCGGCCGCCTGCGGCCGCGGGTCATCGACCCCCCCGAGCGTCTCGGTGGTCACACCTTCCTGGCCGTCGAGCGCGGTCTCGTAGGGCACGGGCAGCAAGCCCAGTGACGACTCAATCGATGAGTCGTAGTCGGACAGCAGCAGGGTGGGGAAGTACTTCTGCGCCGTCTCGGCCGCCAGCACCGGGGTGAAGGCGTTGAAGGTCACGAGGGGGATGACCGACTTCACGCCGGCGGACTGCAACTTCTCAATGATGAGCGGCGCCTGGCTGTCGGTGGTCGACGTCTCGGAGATGTTCTCGGCCAGGGTCTCGACCACCGGCGTCACGCCGATGGCCTTCAGGTCCGGCAGCAGATATTTGGTCAGCGCCGTCTGGTCGGGGGCCTGGTCCCCGGCGATCACACCCACCTTGACCTTGGGGCTCAGCGTGCCCTTGCTCTTGCCCCAGTTGACCAGGGCCTGCAGGAGGGCCGAGTCATCGGGTCCGGTCCACCACAGGTAGGGCGACCCGGCCTGGGTGTAGGTGGAGACGCCAGTCCACTGGCCAATGAAGGGTGTCTTGCCCTCCTGGGCCACGCAGAGCTGGTCGGCCCCGGTCCAGGCCCCGAGCCCGTCGAGCACGGCAAAGGCGGCCGGGCTGCCCTGGGTCCAGTCCTTACAGAGCGAGCGCATGGCCTGCTCGTCGGTGGGGTCGAACATGGAGATGATGGCGTTGATCTTGCGACCGTTGATCCCGCCGGTGGTGTTGATGTTGTTGACGAAGAGATTGATGGCCTTGACCTGCTCGCCGTATTCGGCATCCTCGGCGAAACCCAACCGGCCCTGCAGCGAATTCAGGTTGACCACCGGGAAGACCACATTGATGCTGGTCTTGGTGACACCGCGGGTGCTGGTGCTGGCCTGGCTCACGGGGGTCGGCGCCGCCCCGGCCACTCCTACCCCGGTCCCGCTGTAGGCAGCTGTGATGCCGCCGACGATGAGCGCGGCGACCATGAGCAGGGACACCCACCGATCGGTCCGGGCACCCCCAGGACCCACGGGTGCTGTCGTCACGCTCTGCGGTTTCCCCTTACCCACGAATCCCCCCCCATCTCCGAACGCCGTTGCGTGTCGCTCCGGTGCACGAACCTCTCACGAACACTGCCATATTCGTCCTGAGCGAAGCGACCCGCAAAGTCATGCCCACGAAGGCGTCAGGAACGGGGGCACGCACCGCGGCCTCGCCTGGCCCGGGATCCGGCCGGGGCGCCGCCGTCAGCCCCGCAACAACGGCTTGTAACGAAGGCGGTGGGGCTGGTCGGCCTCGACGCCCAGACGCCTCTTGCGATCCGCCTCGTAGTCGCTGAAGTTCCCCTCCCACCAACGCACCTCGGAGTCACCCTCGAAGGCCAGGACGTGGGTGGCGATGCGGTCGAGGAACCAGCGGTCGTGGCTGATGACCATGACGCAGCCGGGAAAGCCCAGCAGGGCCTCTTCGAGGGCCCGCAGGGTATCGACATCGAGATCGTTGGTCGGCTCATCGAGCAGCAACACATTGCCCCCGGATTTGAGGACCTTGGCCAACTGCACCCGATTCCGCTCGCCGCCCGAGAGCTGCCCCACCACCTTCTGTTGGTCGCTCCCCTTGAAGCCAAAACTGGCCACATACGCTCTCCCGTGCAGTTCTCGGTTCCCGACCACGATCCGGTCGACCCCGCCGGTGATCTCGTCGAACACGCTGGCTCCCGCGGCCAGGCTGTCCCGGGACTGGTCGACGTAGGCCAGCGCCACCGTGGCGCCCACCTTGAGCTCGCCCGCGTCGGCCGTGTCCTCGCCGACGATCATCCGGAACAGCGTCGTCTTGCCCGCACCGTTGGGGCCGATGACGCCGACGATGCCCCCGGGCGGGAGGAGAAACGACAGGCCGTCGATGAGCAATCGATCCCCGAAGCCCTTGACCACCCGATCGGCATCGACCACCCGATCGCCCAGTCGAGGGCCGGGGGGGATGGATATCTCGACTTTGTCGGCCCGCCGTTCGGCCGCCTCGGCCTCGGCCACCAGGTCGTTGTAGGCGTTGAACCGAGCCTTGCCCTTGCTCTGGCGCGCCCGGGGCGACATGCGGATCCAGTCCAGTTCCCGCTGCAGGGCGGCTTGACGCGAACGATCCGCCTTCTCCTCCCCGGCCAGGCGGGCCTGCTTCTGCTCCAGCCACGACGAGTAGTTCCCCTCCCAGGGGATGCCGGCGCCGCGGTCGAGTTCGAGGATCCAGCCGGCCACGTTGTCCAGGAAATACCGGTCGTGGGTCACGGCCACCACCGTGCCCGGATAGTCCTGCAGCGTGCGCTCGAGCCACGCCACCGACTCGGCGTCGAGGTGGTTGGTGGGCTCGTCGAGCAGCAAGAGGTCGGGCGCCGAGAGCAAGAGCCGGCAGAGGGCCACCCGGCGGCGCTCACCCCCGGACAGTGTCGTGACGTCGGCCTCGCCCGGGGGGAGGCGCAAGGCGTCCATGGCGATCTCGAAGGTACGTTCCAGATCCCAGGCCCCGGCGGCATCGATTTTGGACTGGAGGTCGGACTGCTCGGCCAGCAGCTTGTCGAAGTCGGCATCGGGCTCGGCGAATCCGGCACAGACTTCGTTGTAGCGGTCGAGCAGGCCCTTGACCTGGCCCACCCCGTCAGCCACGTTGCCGGCCACGTCTTTGGTGGGGTCGAGTTGGGGTTCTTGGGCCAGGAACCCGACCGTGAAGCCCGGGGTCAGGCGGGCCTCACCACTGAAGCCGTCATCCTCGCCCGCCATGATCTGGAGCAAGGACGACTTCCCCGAGCCGTTCGAGCCGATGACGCCAATTTTGGCTCCGGGATAGAAGGAGAGATTGATGCCCTTGAGCACTTCGCGATCGGGCGGGTAGAAGCGCTTCAGATCGCGCATGGTGTAGATGTACTGGGCAACCACGCCGAACAGTGTGGCCCAGCCCGCAGCAACGCACCGTACCCCCAGGTCAGGGTGCCACCGGCCGTCAGCTGAGGGCCAGATCGGCTCCGGTCCACAGGTCCACGAAGATGGCCGGCGGCTCGGGTGAGGTCATCGAACGCTGGGTGAACAGAATGGTGGTCAGGTCCCGGTCGATGTCGGATCGCCAGGTCGTGCCCGTGCCCCCGTCCCAGCCGATCCGGCGAGCACCCTCCGCGCTCGGCCGGCCCGCCGCAGGCACCATCAGGCCGAATCCCCACCCGGCCCCGGTCCCCAGGAACGGCGTCGACGCGGCCCGCTGCGCCTGGCTGAGGTGATCGGTCGTCATGAGGCGCGTCGAGCCTTCCGAGAGCACGCGCACGCCGCCGACCGCACCTCCACCAATGATCATCTGCACGAAGGCCCAATAGTCGTCCACGGTCGAGAGCAGCCAGCCACCCGCCCGTGGGAATGACGGCGGGGAGGCCCAGTAGCTCTCCTCGGGCGAGTCGAGGATGTCGAGGGCGCCGGTGGCGGGGTCCGCCGCGTAGGCGGTGGTCAATCGATCTCTCTTCCCGTCGACCATGCTGAAGGCGGTGTCTCGCATGCCCAGGGGTTCGAAGACGCACTCGCGCAGGAAGGACTCGAGGGGCTGATCGGCAGCCCGCTCGATCAACACGCCGAGCACATCTGACCCGGTGTTGTACAGCCACTCCTCGCCGGGTTGGCACATCAGGGGCAGCGAGCCCAGCTTCCGCATCCACTCGTCCGAGGTGAGCGGGGTCGGCGGCCACGGCGGGCCGAGGGTTTTCAATTGCAGTGCCACCTCGGCGGACTGGATCGGGTAGGTATCCGGGGGCGCCAGGATGTTCCCGAAGCCCATGCGATGGGTGAGAAGGTCCTCCAGCGTGATGGCGCGACGAGCCGGCACCGTGTCGGTCAGATCGGCCCCCGCATGCCGCAGTACCCGTCGGCCGGCCAACTCGGGCAGCCAGCCATCCACCGGTTCGTCGAGGCGCAGGACGCCCCGCTCGCTCAGCACCAGCGCGCCCACGGCGGCGATCGGTTTGGTCAGCGAGGCAATGCGAAAGATGTCGTCCCGTTGCATCGGGTCACTCTTCTCGAACGCCTTGGCCCCCACCACGTCGACCCACACCTGATCCCCGCGGGCGACCAGGGCCACGTACCCCGGCAGAGCGCCGTGCTCCACGTGAGCAGCCAAGCGATCATGCAGTGATTGCAGACCTTCCTCGCTGAACGCTTCACCGCTCATGATTCGAGACGCTCCTCTCCGGCCGGTATGGCCCTCTGGTCGCGGCACCGTCGCTCCGGCCGGTCAGAGAGGCAGAACCCGTTTCCCTCGGGATTCCAACCTGACGCTCCAGCTGGCTGCTCCACAACCCTCGGGGTAGGCGACCTCAGTGGCGCCAAGAGTAACCAGGCGGGCGATCTCGACCCGTGGTGCCCATTACCGCTGGGGCATGACCCTCAGACCCAGGAGCCGGCCCGGCGTGGTGCGGCGTTCCATCCGGCGACACTCCCTTCCTGGCATACTTTCGCTCCGTTGCGCCATGCGGCAAGAACGGAGTCCGACCATGGCAGTTCCCCACCGAGGGCGAGCCCGCGCCCTCCCCGGGCCCGTTGGGCTCGTTGGGTTGGTCGGGCTGGTCGGGCTCGCGGCGCTGTGCGGGTCGCCGGCCATCTCGGGAACCGCGGCATCGGCCAGCACAACGACCACGACCACCAGGGGCCCGGCGCCCAGACTGGTGCCGATGAGCAGCTCCTACCTCTTCTCCCTGAAGTTCGACGGGCTGACGCGGGCCTACCGGATCCATGTCCCACCCGCGGCCACAACCGGCACGCCGCTCCCCATGGTGATCAACCTCCACGGCGACACGCAGAACGGACAGCTGGAGGAGCTCCAGACGCAAATGGACGCCAACGCCGACCAGAACGGGTACCTCGCCGTCTATCCCGACGGCACCCGAGTCTCCAAGGTGCTGACCCCCGACCCGGTCGCCAAGCAGGCGCAATACGGCTGGAACGCCGGACTCTGTTGCGCGCTCCCGGAGGCCAGGAACATCAACGATGTCGGATTCCTGACCGCCGTCATCGCCGCCGTGGCACAACGGACGCCGGTCAATTTGCGGCGGGTCTACATCACGGGCATCTCCAGCGGCGGCATGATGGCCAATGCCATGGCCGCCCGGGCCGCTGGCCACATCGCCGCCGTCTCCTCAGTCGAAGGTCCGATCGAGATCCCGACCATCCATCCATCCCGAGTGGTGCCGGCCCTGGAGTTCGCCAGCACGAGTGACCCGATCGTCCCGTTCAATGGCACGCCGAACAAGAACCCCAAGCTGGTGTTATCCGCTCAGGACGGCATCAACCAGTGGGTCAGGAACGACGGGTGCTCAACCACGCCCCACACCGCCGCGCCCGTGGTTGGTGCTGCGGGGTCGGTATCGGCCGGA
This sequence comes from Acidimicrobiales bacterium, assembly GCA_035947875.1. GTDB lineage: Bacteria > Actinomycetota > Acidimicrobiia > Acidimicrobiales > RAAP-2 > Bog-473. The sequence continues at coordinate 6,642 of DASZJQ010000205.1, read as the reverse complement.
GAATCGGCCACACTGGTGACCTATGCCCACTGCAACGACGGAGCCAAGGTCGAGCTCGAGCGGTTCACCGGATCCGGTCACGTGTGGCCGGGCAGCCCACTCAATACCGGGCCGATGAACACCTGGATCCTGCAGGGCGTCGGGCGTGGCATCGTCCTGGTCGACGCCAACCAGACCATGTGGAATTTCTTCAAACAGTACGAGCTCCCGAAGTAGGCATCTGAAGTGCCCGCGGAACACATGCCCGCAGCCGTTTATATCGGTGAAGGAAGGATCGCCGTCGAGCACGTCGCCATTCCCGATCCGGGTCCCGCAGAGGTGCTGGTGGAGATCGCCGAGTGCGGGATCTGCGGGTCGGACCTCCACATGGTGTTGGAGAAATACGCCAAGCCGGGCTCGATCCTCGGACACGAATGGTCAGGCGTCGTGGTGTCGGGCCCGTCCGGGTCGGCCTGGGCACAGGGTCATCGCGTCGTGGGAGACCCATCTCCAGGGTGCGGCACCTGCCGGCCCTGCCGCCGCGGCCGGCCTTCGGTGTGCCTGCGCCGCCCGCCGAGCAACTTCCTCGACTCTCGTGGTGCGTTCTGCCGCTACAAGACGGTGGCGGTGGACAACCTCCTGCTGATCCCCGATTCACTCTCCATCAGGGCGGCCGCCCTGGCCGAGCCGACGGCGATCGCGTTGCATGCGGTGCGGGCGGGCGACGTCGGCCCCGACGATCGAGTCCTGGTCACCGGGGGAGGTCCGGTGGGGCTGCTCATCGTCGCCGTCTTGCGCACGCAGGGAGTGACGGACATCACGGTGAGCGAGCCCTCGCTGATCCGGCGGGAGCAGGCGCTGGCCGTCGGAGCTGCCCGGACCGTGACACCCGATGCCCTGGTGGATCCGCCGATGGGAGCCACCGTGACCGAACCATATGCGGTGGCCTTCGAATGCTCGGGTCAGGCCAGTGCCGCCGAAAGGGCCCTCAACCAGTTGGACTATGCCGGCTCGCTGGTGATCGTCGGTACCGGGTTTGAGCCGCCGCGGGTGAATCAGAATCGCATGATCATTTTCGAGCTCGAGATCGTCGGGGCCTACAACTACAACGCCGAAGGATTCGGTCCCGCGGTTGCCCTGCTCGACAGCGGGTTGCTGCCCCTCGAGTTCCTCATCGAGCCCGACGACATCCCGCTCGACGGCGTGATGTCGGCGATGGAGCGCCTCTCCCGCGGCGAGATCCCCCGCAAGGTCCTGGTGCGACCCGAGGTTTCCGCATGAAGGACGATGCATTTCGTCCCCGGATCAACCACGTGGCCATCAGCGTCCAGGCCAGCCTCATGGACGCGGCGGGGCGAGCCGCACTGGTCGACTTCTTCTCCGAGGTGTTCGGATGGACCGAAGGAGACAACAGCACCGAGAAGGGCAACCCGCTCATTCTCTACACCGGGGCATTGCGCCAGTTCCTTTACCTGCTCCCGGCGGAGGAGCACTTTCTGGTGACCGCACCGCTCGACCATTTCGGGATGGAGGTCTCGTCCCCCGCGGAGCTCGTGGCCATCCTCGAACGGGCCAAGGAGTACCAACGCAAGGACGATCGAGTCCGCATCATCGATATCGGCACCATGACCACCCACGGACCGACCGACGACTACACGCTCACCAACGCCTACGTCGGGTTCCTGCTGCCGCTCATGATCGAACTCCAACACATCGAGCGCCAACCTCGACCCTGACGGCCCAGTCGCGCGGAGAGCCTCCGGCGAACGGGGCAGCGGGCGGTCACCGGCCGAGATGCCTACAGTTCGGAAATCCAGACCACCACCCGGATCTCCCACTCCTGGCGCTCACCGTGAGCCAGAACGACCGTAGGCCGGCGGAGAACCTCGGCCCGACCGACGGCGCTCCCGGTCGAGCGCTGCGGCTCCATGGTTGGTCGGAGCCGGCCGTGGTGGCGGTGGCGATCGTGGCGCTCGCCGCAGGGTTCGGACAGTTCGGGCTCACCGCCACGCTCGGCGACGTGTCCCGTCATTTCGGCCACGTCGTTCAAGGTTCGACGGTCGCCGATCGCGCCGGCCTCTCGGGCACCGAACTGGGGCTCGGCCTGGCCGTGGTCAGGCTCGCCTCACTTGGAGGCCTCCCGTTGGCCGGGCTGGCCGACCGGATCGGCCGACGAAGGGTGATGCTGGTCGCGTGCGGGATCGGCTTGGCCATCACGGCGGCGTCCGCCGCCAGCCCCGGCTACTGGTGGTTTGTCCTTCTGTTCGCGCTCGGGCGGCCCTTCTTGTCGGCCGCGGCAGCGGTGGCGCAAGTCCAGGCCGCCGAACAGACGGACTCGAGTCAGCGGGCGGCGGCGGTGGCCCTGGTGGCCGCCGGCTACGCCGTTGGGGCGGGAGCAACTGCGGTGATCTACGGGCTGTTCGGAAAGGCACTGAACTTTCAGGGGATCCTGTTGTTGGCCCTGGTGCCGCTCATTGCCCTGCCGTGGGTGGCTCGAAAGGTGTCCGAACCCGACCGCTTCGTGGTCGCGGTCGCGGCCAAAGAGCGTCGGCTCCCGATCATCGGGCCCGTGGCCCGCCCCTACCGAACCCGGTTGGCCATTGTCAGCGGGGTGGCCTTCTCCCTCGCGCTGATCACCGGACCGGCTACCAGCTTCCTCTTCATCTACGCCCAGAATATCGAACACTTCCCGGGAACCGCCATATCCGCCATGGTCGTCGGAGCCGGGATTCTCGCCTTCGGCGGCCTCCTCGCCGGCCGGTGGCTGGCCGACCGAGTGGGCCGACGACCGACGGCAGCCGGGGCGATCCTCATGATCGGCGCGGCCAGCATCCTTTGCTACAGCGGCGGCACATCCGCGCTGGTGACTGGGTATGTCATCGGCACCGCCGGCGGGGCGATTTTCGCTCCGGCCGGTGGCGCCTTCGTGAATGAGCTGTTTCCGACCTCGGTGCGTTCGTCGGTAGCCGGATGGAACGTGGCCAGCTCCGTGCTGGGCGCCGTGATCGGCTTGGTCGTCTTCGGGGCCATCGCCGACGTGGGAAACCGCTTCGGTCCGGCCGCCGTGTTCACCTTTGTTCCGGCCATGGCGTTGAGCAGTCTGATCTATCTGCTCCCCGAGACCCGTGGACACGAGCCCGAATGGTTCTGGCCTTCCGAGACCGACACGTAGAGTCGTGACCGACCGCCGGCGGCCCGTCGGTCCGGTGGTCCTGGGCCTGACGGCGGCCGTGCTGGTCGCCTTCACCACCCCGTTCACCCTGGGCGCGGAAGCCATCACGGCTCTCCCGCTCTCCGTCGGACTGGCCGTCCTCGTGCTTCGGCTCCGACCGGCGCGGCGCTTCCGCCGGACAGATCGACCAGACGATGACGTTGCCCCACCCGAACCGCTGCATCGCTGGGCCCTGGTGTGGCTGGGCCTGGTCGTCGCCACCGTCGGCTGGGAGCTGTACTGCTATCTCAACACGCCACGATCAGCGCACCCCACGTTGAGCGGGCTGATCGACATGCTCGACGCCAGACCGATCGGAAAGTTCGTGGCCTATTCCCTGTGGCTCGCCCTCGGTTGGGTTCTGGTCATCCAATGACCGGCCGAGAGTGGAGCTTTCTCATCTGGGCGGTGCTCGGATTGGCCGTCACGGTCTGGCTGGTGGCCACGGGGCTGTCGGGTGGACGACTTCCGACCCTCGGGGCCGTCGTCCTCCGCCTCAAGGCCAGCCCGATCGGACGGGTGCTCCTCGCTGTGGGCTGGGCCTGGCTCGGGTGGCATTGCTTTGCCCGGTGAAGTCCGCCGGTCGTAGGCTCGGTCCTGCGACGCCGGTGGCGGGCGCTCGAAGCCAGCGGCAGGCGTGCACCACTCTGACGACGACGGTCGCACCGGTGAGTGGGCGTCTGACTCGAGGGCGCGCAGCTGAGTGATGACAGGGCCGCAACCGAACGTACGCTTGGCGGAGGCCTCAAGAAGGGCGTGGGCGCGGCGGGGGCGGGCCCCGCCATTACGATGAAGCGTCGCGTCACGATTCGAGAAGGAGAAGGATGACAATCGATGTGGCCGAACTCCTTCGAGCGCGGCACGGTGAGAACTTCGCACTGCATGACCAGCACCTCAACAGCGAGCTCGCAGGAGTCCTCAAGACGATTGGCTTCGACCGCTTCTACGTGCGCGGCGAAGGGTCCTACCTCTTCGATGCTGAGGGTGACCGGTATCTCGATTTCCTCTCGGGATTCGGCGTCTATGCACTCGGACGGAGCCACGCCGCGATCAAGGCCGCGCTCCATCAAGCGATCGACCTCGATCTGCCGAACATGGTGCAGATGGATTGCGCTCTCTTGCCCGGAGTCCTGGCCGAGGAACTGGTGGGGCGATGCGGGGGCGACATCAATCGGGTGTTCTTCTGCAACTCAGGGGCCGAGGCCATTGAATCGGCCATCAAATTTTCCCGACAAGCAACCGGTCGACCGAGGATTCTCTTCGCCGAACACGCCTTTCACGGACTGAGCACGGGGGCACTTTCGCTCAATGGCGGTGCCGAGTTCCGGGACGGCTTTGGCGCATTGCTCCCCGGCACCTGTGCCGTCCCCTTCGGGAGTGTCTCCGCTCTGCGCCAGGAGCTGCAAAAGGGGGACGTGGCCGCGTTCATCGTCGAACCAATTCAAGGCAAGGGCGTCTACATGGCCCCGGCGGAGTACTGGCGAGAGGCCCAGGAACTCTGCCGCCAGCACAAAACACTGCTGGTGCTCGACGAGGTGCAGACGGGCCTCGGGCGCACCGGCAAGTTCTTCTGTTTCGAGCACTGGGGTCTCACCCCCGACATCATCACCGTCTCCAAGGCGCTGTCGGGCGGATATATCCCGCTCGGAGCGATGCTCACCTCGGACCGGGTCTTCTCTTCGGTGTACAGCTCCCTCGAAAAGGCGCTGAAGCACTCGACCACGTTCGGCCGGAATCAGTTGGCCATGGTGGCCGGCCTGGCCACTCTGGCCGCCTTCGACGATGAAGACATCGTCGAGCGGGCGCGTCGCACTGGCCTGGCCTTCGAAGCGGCCCTGGCCCCGCTGGTTGAGCGTTACGAGATGTTCCACGAGGTGCGGGGGAAGGGTCTCATGATCGGACTGCAGTTCGGTCCTCCGCAATCAAAAGCGCTACGGCGGCGGTTCACGGCACTCGAGCGGCTTCGCCCCGCCATTTTCTCCCAGATGATGGTGGTGCCCCTCTTCCATCGCCATCGGATACTGACCCAAGTGGCGGCCGACAACGTCAACATCATCAAACTCCTCCCCCCGCTCATCTGTGGCCAGGAAGAGATCGATTATTTCGTCGGCGCGCTGGACGATGTTCTGCAGGACGCGCACAGTGGTTCGGGGCTCCTCATCGAGTTCGGCCGCACCATGGCCCGGGGCACCCTTCGAAGGACCGGGAAGGCGCGACCCGGGACCCCCTATGCGCCCCCTTCGGCCAACGGCAACGGCAACGGCAACGGCAATAAACGTTCCCCATCACGGCCGCCGGGGGTCCGGGCCGACAGCGCTCCACCGCGAACGTGATCCGTGAACGGTGAATCGATGAGTGGCGAGGCAAGGGGCACGGGTGTGGCGATCGCATCGGGCGATCGGGCGGTCGTGACGGGGGCGGCTGGATTCATTGGTTCGGCCGTCGTCCGGGCTCTTCTCTTGCGCGGAGTGCGGGTGGTCGCACTGATCGAGCCCGGCGGCGTCGACCAGAACCTGCACGGTCTCGACGTCGAACGCCTCACCGTCGATGTGCGCGACCGCGATGCCGTTGCGGACGCCTGCCACAGGGCACGGTTCATCTTCCATCTGGCCGCCATGTACCGATTCTGGGCCCCCCGTCCCAAGGACTTCTACGACGTCAACGTCGGTGGTGTGCTCAACGTGCTCGACGCGGCCCGCCGGAACGATTGTGAGCGAGTGATCTACACCAGCACCGTGGGTGTGCTCGGCCTCGATGGCGCCGCTCACGGCGAGGCGGCTGACGAGACGTGCTACGCCGACGTCGCCCATCTCTTCGGGCTTTACAAGAGGACGAAGTACGTCGCCGAGCACGAGGTGCTTCGCGCCGCAGCCCAGGGAGTGCCGGTGTCCCTGGTGCTCCCCACCTTCCCAATTGGCCCCGGCGATAACAGGCCGACACCAACCGGAAAACTCGTTCTCGATTTCCTCAACGGACGGATTCCGGCGTACGTCGACACCACACTCAACGTGGTCCACGTGGACGACCTGGCGACGGGGCACCTTCTGGCCCTCGAGCACGGTTCGGTCGGCCGGAGTTACATCGTCGGAGGAGAAAATATGGGAATGGGAGCCTTCCTCGGCGCGCTGGCCGGAGCCACCAACCTGCCGCCCCCCAAATGGCAGGTGCCTCGGTCCGTGGCACTGAGCGTCGGCGCCCTCTCGCAACTGGTGGAGGGGCGGATGCTCAAGCGGGAGCCCTTTGCCGCCCTTGAAGCGGCTCGCATGTCGACCACCAACATGATGTTCGATGACAAAAGAGCGCGCCACGAGCTGGGCTACACCTCGCGGCCGGCCTCCGCCGCCATGGTTGACTCCGCTCGGTGGTTCGCCGACAACGGGTACGTGACCCCGAAACGACTGCGCCGCATGAAGTTCGGTGCAGTCGGCTGAGACTCCCCCACGATCGTGTTT
>DASZJQ010000204.1:0-20004 GCA_035947875.1 Acidimicrobiales bacterium | reverse complement strand
GACTTCTGGGGTGCGCAGTGGTGGAAGGACAACACCTTCAGCGGCGTCAACAATGGGCCGGCCTCCATGAAGGGGTACGTCGACTATGTCGGCAGCCTCACCTGTGGGACCACCTGGACGAGCGACCCGGGGAACAGCTCGGACCCGCCGTCGACCATCCCGAGTGAGATGGAAGTGATCGTGTCGAGCCAGGTCAGCCAGTCGGGCTCGACCGAGAGTGGGAACATCCTGCACATCGTGATCGTCAAGACCAATCCCGGCTACGGCGGCAATCCGGGTCACGCCGGCACCGGGGTGATCGTCGGCACCATCTGTTAGTCGATTCGAATCCTGGGTTCTTTCAGCGGGAGCGCTCTTCGGGGGCGCTCCCGCTGCTTTTCCGTTTGTCGAGACCGCTCCAGATCCGCTAGGCCGCTTTCTCCCAGACCGAGACGTGTGTGGCGCTGTCGCTCGTGTAGGGCACTCGCTCCCAGCTGCCCCAACGCTCGCGCAGGGTCATGCCGGCGAGGCGCGCCATCAGATCGAGCTCGGACGGCCACACGTAGCGAAACGGCGCCGAGAAGACTTCGAGTTCGCCGTCGACGGCCCAGTAGTGGTGGGAGACACAGATCTGCGTGGCGATGTCGTACTCGTCGAAGCCGAGCCTGGTCGGGGTCACCGTGAACGCCCGGACGGTCTCGCCCGGGGGGAGCCGCTGGAGCTGCGGAATGAGTACCTCGATCACGAAGCACCCGCCAGGTTCGAGCTGCGCGGCGACGTTACGGAAGCACGCAACCTGATCCTCCTGCGTGGTCAGGTTGGTGATGGTGTTGTAGACGAGGTAGGCGAGGCTGAACGTCCGGCCCACCCGGGTGGTGGCGAAGTCGCCGATCGTCACACCGATGTCTCTTGCGCCGGGCTTCGCCTCCAATCGTGCGGCCATGGCCGGGGACAGCTCAATCCCGTGGACCCGGACACCGCGTTGGCTGAGTGGCAAGGCGATACGCCCGGTGCCGATGCCCAGTTCGAGGGCGCCTCCTTCTCCGGCCACATCGGCGAGAAAGTCCACCGCCGGGTCGACGACCGCCGGCTCGAACATGTTGGCCGAGTCCTCGTCGTAGCGTTCCGCTCTGTGTTCGTCGAAGTAGATCTTCGCCACGTGGGCATTGTGCCAGAAGTCCGCAGCGACGCTCCGGGCCTACGCTCCGGGCCTACTGGGACACCGTGTTCCCGATTGACCGGGCCACGCGCACCGCCCCCGTGGCGGCCGTGGCCACGCCGAAGAGCATGAGGATCCCGGCGACGATCATGGCCGGCGGCAGAACGTTCGACGTGGTGAGCGCCCCGTTGCCCAGGAATCCCGGGGCGTAGGCGGCCATGCTTCCCCACCAAGCCAGCGCGCCGGCCATGATCACCACCATGATCACCGTCAAGGCGATGGCCATCCCGCCGAGAGCCCGAAGCCCTCGTCGCGACAGATCGAGGCGGCGCGCCACCGCCACGGCGGCGGCGGTGCTGAATCCGAGAGAGGCGGCGAGCGCCAAGACCCAAAGGGGGACGATCAGGTGATACGGCCCCGGTCCGCCGTTTCGGTCGTGAGCGCCGAGATGGTGCGCCCAGATCACGAGACCTGCCGTGCACGCCATCGTGGCGGCCACCACCAGAACAGCTCGGAGGATCGGCGTCTGGACAACAGCCCAGCCCTTTTCGCGGACCAGCCGGACAAAGGCCGGGAGGACGACCACTACGGCCGCCAGTACCACGACCACACCGACGATGCCGGCCCACTGCACGGCGCGGTAGCCGTCGCTCGGGATCCACCGGTCGGCTGTCGGCGTCACGGCGGACCAGTGCTCGGTGAATTTGGCGAAGATCCCACCGGCCAGCATGAAGCAAGCCCACGCGCACAAAATGAGCAGGGACCCCGCCCGGATCCGTTCGTCCGGGCCGGCCGAATCACCCAGCAGTCCGGCCGAGCGGGCCCGCTCGACCGACCCCGACTTGGCGATCGCCAGGCGCTCCCGCCACGGCACGTCGCCCATGCCGTGGGTGTCTTCGAGTAACGCCACAAACTCGACGCCATAACGCGCCCGCCACGTCGGGGGATACCAGCGGATCAGCCGCTCGAAACGGTCCGCTCTGCTCATCGGGCCATCCCCAACGTGCTCAGGCCCACCGGGCGGGCTCGATCCATGGCGCCCAGCCCAAGGCGCATCGCCCCGACGGCGGCCAGGGTTCGCATGTCGTGCACCGCTTGGGCGAGTGCTGCTCGGCCGCCCGATGTGATCCGGTAGGGACGACGCCGGTCATCAGACTCGAGTGCTTCGATGAGACCACGCTCTTCGAGGCGGGTGATGGCCCCGTACAGTGCCCCCGGCCCGAGGACCACCCCGGCGAACGCCTCGATGTCCTTGGCCAGGGCATGGCCGTGTTTGGGGCCGTCGGCCAGGCTGGTCAGGATCAAAATGGGTGGGTCGTTCGGCCGACGGAGCCCGACCGGCGTTGTGTTTCGTGCCATGAGGCGACGGTACTACGTACCACGTAGTACCGCAAGGCGCTGTAACTCGGTCGGGATGTCGAGGAGCGTAGTGACGCTCATGGAAGGTGCCGGGTCACTCCACGGGCTGCTGGCTGATGGCGTCCGGCTGGCGGCCGGACAGGAGCCAACCGACGACCACCGCGATCATCGGCATGACGACCAGGATGACGAGAAGGTTCCGCGCCGGGACGCTGTTGATGAGCGATGACAGGCCGTCGTTCGCATTGCTGTTGGAATAGGCGATGGCAGCGACATACGCCGCGACCGTGCCCACCAGCGCGCCGAGGAGTCCGAGGGCACCCGCCGTCGCCGCGGTGATGGCACGACGGGTATACGAGCTGGCGCCCGTTGCACTCAGGATGCGCAGGTCGCCCGCGGTCTCGCTCCGGATGAGCCCGAGCGTCATGGCGAGGATGCCCAGCGCCAGAACGAGGCCGAAGACGGTGGCCCAGTTGGTGATCTCTGACGACGACGGTTGACTGTTCTTCGATTCCAAGGTCAGGCCCGCCGTGGCCGCCGCCTGCCGGGCGTTGGTGATCTGGGTCGCGGTAATGGGCTGTGCGGCCTGGATGAGCCAACCGGCCGTCTGGGTCGACAAGTGCAGTTGATGGACCGCGTGCTCGGTGATCAGGGTGTTGGGTGCCGACGTCCCGGACGGCAGGGCGCTGACCTCTTGGATGTCCGGATTGGCCACACAGGAGCCGGGTGAACAGGAGAAGGCATTCGGACCCCCAAAGCCGGGTCCCTGCCCCTGCCCGGGTTCGATGTTGGTGGGGCCGGGGTTCGACCCACCACCGCTGCCGTACTGCAGCTGCATCAGGGAGAGAGTCGAGAGCCCCGGGCGCATCGAGAGGACGTCGGCCTTGGGGTCGACTTGAGAAGGGGCGATCCCGAAGGCCTTGAGGAGCGACGGGGTGGCCACGTAAACCTGGCCGCCGAATTGCCGACCGCCGGCCGCATGCTGGAGGTTGGCGTCCGTTGCGACGAGCGCAACCACATCTTGCGTGCCAAGAGACGCTCCCAGGTTGTGCGCGCTCTGCGCCATTGCCTGCACACTCGGCGTCGGCGTGCTCGGGGATCCGCCGCCGGGGACGCCCTGTCCAGGGCCAGAGTTGGGCGGGTAGACGACCAGCTGGTTCGAGGCCAGATTGGGCCCGGCGTAGTCGAGGACATTCCCATAGCGCGCCGCCGCCAGCACGCAGACGAGGACAGCGATCAGCACGCCGAGGCTGATGGCCGAGAGCGCGGACCCCGATCGGGCCCGGTAGCGAGCGAGGTCTCGCACGGCCAGCCGCACGGCGATCGGGGTGCGCCGGGTCACCTTGGCTAGGGCCGTGAGACTCAGCGGAGAGAGCAGGATCAGGGCCACGATCAGGCTGACCAGGCCGAAGATAACCTCAGGCGCCCCGCCGCCTCCGCGCATGCTCCCGGCGTAGGACAACAGGAGGATGGCGAGCACCATGACGAGGACGCCGGGGATGGCCGAGCGATGGATCTGCCGGGGAGGGGCGGGCCGGCCGGAGAGTGCAGTCACGATGGGCACTTTGGTGATCGACCGGGCCGGCCGCGAGGCGGCCAGGTACGTGGCCACGATGGCGACGATCATGCTCGGGATGATCACCGCCCACGGCAGGGTAAAAGCGCCGATCAGGTGGTGGGAGCTCGACTCGGCGTGCGGCCGGTAAAGCAGCCACGCCACCAGGCCCAACGCGGCCCCCAGGAACGTCCCGACGACACCGACGACGGCGCCGTTCGCCTTCACCACAAGTTTGATGTTCCGGTCCGTGGCGCCCAGAGCGCCCAGCATGCCGATCGAACGCAGACGTCGTTGCGCCAGGACGGTGAAGCCTCCGACCGCCACCAGGGCGATGAGGAGCATCCCCACGGTGGCCACGGCGAACACGATCGTCTCGGGGTTGAAGACATTGCCCGATGCTGCCGACTGAGGTGTCTGGTAGTTGTGCCCGAGTCGGGTCACGTCGACCCCAGGCGCATTGAACAGCACACTGACCTGGCTGGGCGAGGTCACCTGACCCGGCGCGACCAGGGCAAACTCATCGAGCAGGCTCTGGGGGTTCTGCACGATGCCCACGACCTGCCAGGACTGACCCGCCCCGTGCCAGGTGTCCCCCGCCCGCACGTTGAAGGTGGACGCCAGGCCCTGGGTCAGGGCGACTTGGCCCGGACCGCTCGGGTAGTGCCCCGAGACCAAGGAGAGCATGGGCTGGCCGAAGGCGCCGCGGGGATTTTGGGCCCGCAGGCTGTAGGTGTCGATTGAGCCGGGGATGGCAAAGGTCTCATTCTCAATGACGTCGACCCGGCCGAAGCGGTGTTGCACCTGGGCGATGTCGGCGGCGGCCTGCGTGGGCGAGAGCGGGGCATTCGCGTGCTTGCCGGAACCCTGGAAAGTGGCCAGGGCGCCGGCGGTGCCGAAGCCCGCCTTGGCCGGTGCCGGCGCGTTGGTGGCGACCGCCGCCCCGACGAAGGTGGCCGCCACGGCCACGATGATCAGGGCGAGAATCAGAAATTGTTGCCGCCACTCGCGCCGGAAGAGCCGCCAGGCCCAGCGCACCATGGCTCGACGGGCGGGAACGCCCCCGTTGCCCGTCCCGGGCCCGGCCTCCGCCGATGCCGGCCGTTCCAGCAGGTCGACGCTCATTGGTTGGGGACGGGTGCGAGAAGCGACTCGGGGCTCGGCGGTGGCATGGTCTGGTCGACCACGCGTCCGTCACGGAGGAACACCACCCGGTCGGCCCACGAGGCCAACTGGGCGTCGTGGGTCACCACCACGGCGGCCACGCCCCGGCGGCAGGCCGCCAGCACCAGGCGCATCACCGCTTCCGCGTTGGTGGAGTCGAGAGCACCCGAGGGCTCGTCCGCCAACAACAGGTGGCGCTCCCCCACCACGGCGCGGGCGATGGAGACCCGCTGGCGCTCGCCGCCGGACAGCTCGTCAGGGAAGTGTGACGCCCGGTCCGCCAATCCGAGCCCTTCGAGGGCGGCCATGCCGGCAGACTTGGCCTTCTTCGCCGACATGCCGTCGAGCTCGAGTGGCAGGGACACGTTCTCCACCGCGTTCAGGCCGGCCAACAGGTTGAAGTCCTGGAACACGTAACCGATTGACCGGCGCCGCATCCGGGCCTGGTCGTTGCGCGACATCTTCGACAGGGCCGCGCCGCCGACCAGGACTTCACCCTCGGTCGGTTGCTCGAGACTGCCGGCGATGGTCAGCAGGGTGCTCTTGCCCGAGCCGCTCGCCCCCATGACCGCCACCAGAGCCCCGGCATCGACCGAGAGGTCGATGTCCACCAGCGCCTGGACCTCGGTCGGACCCTCGCCGAATGTCTTGGACACGCCGTGCAGTTCGAGCATGCTCATCGCCGCACCCCCACGGTGCGCCGCAGCTTCGGCAACGGGAAGGCCGCCGGACGAGGTGGTTCAGAGGCCGCACGCTTGAGACGCCCATCGGCGGTGTCGAGCCACCGGATGACCGAATCGAGGCGGAACAGCTCGGCGTCGACCACCAACGCGAAGCCCAGATCGAAATTGGCTTCGTCTTCCTTGAGACGCGTCCACTGCTGCATGAGCTCCACCAGATAGCGGCGGTGCACCTGAATCACGTCGTGGACATCGACATCGGGCATCCGGAACGCCACCATCACCTTGATGACCAGCTCGTCGCGGGGCGGCGAGGAGAGGTCCGGTGGTGTGCGGAGCCAGTGAGCCAGCTCCTCCCCGCCCTGGGCCGTGATCCGGAAGCCGTTCTGCGGACCGCCCTCTCCGGCTTCGTCGGATTCGACCAGTCCGTCGCGCTCGAGGCGCTGGAGCGTCGTATACACCTGCCCCACATTGAGCGGCCAGACCTCCCCGGTTCTCGCCTCGAACTCTTGCCGCAGCTGGAGGCCGTATTTCGGACCCTCGCTCAAGAGGGCCAGGAGGGCGTGACGGACGCTCATCGACTTACCAAACCAGTGATCATACTCAGTATACTACCCCACGAAGCCGGGATCGTCAACCGGATGTGTCCCGAAATTCGCCTTGCCCATCACCGAGCCCTCGATTGGCCCATCCTTTCGGCCGGATCGGGCCATACTCGAGTCGGTGCAATGGCCCAGAGAGTTCATGTGGGGGACGGGGGCGTCGTCGACGCAGTGCGAGGGGGCGGCCTCGACGTCTGACTGGTGGGAGTGGGAACGCCGAGGGAAGGCGCCCCTCTCCGGCGAAGGCAATGGCTTCGCCGGGCGCTTTGCCGAGGACTTCGAGCTCTTGGCACGCTTGGGCCTCACCCACCATCGCCTCTCCATCGAGTGGGCCAGGGTCGAGCCCGAGGAAGGCCGGCACGACCCAGAGGCGATCGCGCACTACCGCGACGTGCTCGCGGCGGCCAGCGCAGCGGGGGTGACGCCATGGGTGTGCCTGCACCACTTCACCCTGCCCCATTGGTTCGCCGGGGCCGGAGGCTTCCTGGTGGACGACAACCGGACCCGCCACTGGCTACGTCACGTCAATTTCATGGCGGAGACCTTCGGGGACCTGGTCGGTGGCTGGCAGCCGGTCAATGAAACGAACTACTACGCCGCGGCCGCGTACCGGGGACGGGGCTGGCCCCCCGGGCACAACGACAAGAACGAGTGGGCTGCGGTGTCAGAGGGCATCCAGCTGGCCACGGCGGAGGCGGCGGTGCTCCTGCGGCACACCGGGGTGCCGGTGGCGTCCATCTTCGGGCTGTCCTGCGAGGTGACGTTGGACGACCGGCCGGACACCGCAGCCAAAGCGGCGTCGCTGCGGGCCATCAACTGGGACGCCGGGATCGGGCTCTTTCGCGACGGGGTCTTGCGGATCCCGGGACGGAAGCCCGTGGTGCGGCCCGACCTGGCCGGCTCCTTCGACCTGGTCGGTTTTTCCTACTACGCCACCATCGGCGTGGCCGCGGGCCGGGTCGTGCCGTACCCGGCCGATGCGCCACTGTCCCCGCTCGGGTACGCCATCTCGGCGGCCGGGCTGGGCCTGGTCCTGACCCGGCTGGCCGACGAGTTGCCGGGGACACCGCTCCTGGTGGCCGAGTACGGAATCGGTACCGACGACGATGCCGTGCGGGCCCGGTACCTGACCGACGGCCTGACGGTAATCCACGATGCGCTGTCCCGGGGCATCGACATCCGCGGCCTCTTCCACTGGACCGCAGTGGACAATTACGAGTGGCAGCACGGGTTCGATGTGCGGTTCGGGATCATGGACCGCCAGCGCGCCGTGCACCCGAGCGCCCACGTCCTGGCCCGGGAGGCCGCGCAATGACGCAGGACCCGGCCTGACCGATCGGGCCGTTCACCCAACGCGGTGGGATCATGACCGACTCACCGATCGGTGCCCCGGTGCGGGGCGAATGAAGCACCCGGATGCGCCAGCGCCGGGCGCTCCCCGGCGCTACGGCCAGAGGGTGGAGGTGAGTGGGTGCAGCACCTCCACGAAGATCACCAGGGCCAGCGCGCCCTGCATGAAGCCCATCGTCCCCGCGATGGCGCCCTCCCAGGTCGGGCGGATCTTCCAGGCGAAGGCGGCGAAGAGGGGGAACGCCACCAGGGAGAACCTCAGGATGCTCTGCTCGGCGTCGGGGATGGCCATGGCAAGGACGCTCCCCACTGCGAAGACCCACCAGTGGGCCGGGACGGAGACACCCTCACGCCGGGTACGCCACAAGAGGGAGAGACCCACCCAGGCAAAGACGCACGCGAACGCGGCCAGCACGTCCGCCCCCACGGAGAAGTTGTGCAAGTTCGTGCCGAGCCGACCCACGGCGATCAGGGGTGCGGTGAACCAGAGAAAGTGGGTCGCCCCCCAGACCTGCTCGGCCTTCAAGAAGGCCAGAGGGGTCCCGGTCATGTGCCACGAGTAGGCCAGCCAACCCACGAAGCCGAGCGGCGAGATCAAGACGGCGACGAGGGGCCGCCTCTGGTGTTCCCGGGCAATCCACGGGAGGGCGACCACGGCCACGCAGACAAAGAGCAACACGCCGACGTTCCTGGTGAGGCTGGCCACCACGGCGAACAGCGAGGCGGTGATCCAGTAGCGCCGCGACAGCGCAAAGAGGCACCCGGCCGCGGCGGTGATGAACAGGCCTTCGGAGTAGGCCATGCTGAGCACGTAGGCCGCGGGGAAGAAGGCGTAGATCAGGACCGATCGATCGGCGATGACCGAACCGAACACCTCGCGGACCGCCAGCCAGACGGCGATGGCAGAGGTCAGGCCGAGCACCGTCCCGATCAGGACGCCGGCGTCGGCGTAGTTCAGCCCGGTGAGGGCGTGGGTGCCCCGGATGGCCGCCGGGAACCCCGGGAAGAAGGCCCAGCGGCTGCCGTCGTCCTCGTTGAAGATGTGGTGGGGGTACCCGTACTGGGCGATCTTGGTGTACCAGCTCCCGTCCCATCCGGTGCCGAGCAACCGCCACGGGTGAATACGGGGCACGAGCCATTGGCTGGCCAGAGCCGCGAAGAGGACCGCCGCCCGCGAGGCCAGGAAGTACCCGCAGGGCCGCACCAAGGGCCTGAGCAACGCCCATCGCGGCGACCCGCCGTGCGGCGGAGCCTCACGGCTCCCGGCAGCGGGTGCGACCTGGTCAACATCTCCGCTGCCGCTCGGGCCGTCGATGATCCTCTCGGGCAGGAGGGCGGTCACCTCATCCCCTTGCCGGAACCCGACGGGACGGCCCGGGCCGCGATCCGCCCCCGGCTCGGACCTCAGGCTCGAGTCGTTTCGCCCATCGAGCATCGGCACGTTCGTCGCGTGTGTGAGTTCGAGCGGTCATCCCCCAACTTCCGCATCAGTGGTTGGTGTTCCCACCAAAAAGCCTACGGCGCGACCATGGGGCGTCCTATGGGCCGAAAGGCCCAATTGCACCCGCTCCGGCCTCTCGACGGCGGCGCGCCACCGTCGAGAAACGACCACTTCTTCCTACGGGGACCGAGGACCACGCCCATCGGACCCTCGGGCGAGTCGAGTACCGGAGCGAGCAGCCGGGTCAGTTGGCGGAGGTCAAGGTGTCGAGCGGCGGACCGAGGTGGTTGTCGCTCACCCGGCTTCGCCCGGCCTCGGGGGAAGGTCGTCGAGAAAGTCGGCCGTCGGCACGAAGAACAGAGTGCCGGTCACGGCGGTGGAGAAGTCGAGGATCCGGTCGTAGTTGCCGGGCGGATGACCGAGGAACATGCGCTGAAGCATGAGCTCGGTGACCGAGGGCGTCGAGGCGTAGCCGATGAAGTACGTGCCAAAGTCCCCGGCGCCCAGCGACCCGAAAGGCATGTTCTCCCGCAGGATCTGCCGCTGAGTGCCGTCGGCCTCGACGATGGTGTTCAGCGCCACATGCGAATTGGAGGGCTTGACGTCGTCGTTCATCTCGACGTTGGAGAGCTTCGCCCGGCCGATCACCCGTTCCTGCTCCTCGACCCTCAAGGCATCCCATGCGGCCATGTCGTGGAGGTACTTCTGCACGATGACGTAGCTCCCGCCGGTGAAGGCCGGATCCTCGGTCCCGATGGTGACCGCCGCCTCGGCTGCCGTCCCGGTCGGGTTCTCGGTCCCGTCGACAAAGCCGAGCAGATCCCGCTCGTCGAAGTACTTGAACCCGTGGACCTCGTCGACCACCGTGGCGGCCCCGGCCAACCGTCCGCACACCAGGGAGGCCAGTTCCCAGCAGAGGTCCATGGTTGCGGCCCGGATGTGGAACAGGAGGTCGCCCGGGGTGGCCGCGGCCCGGTGCCGACCGCCGTCAAGCGGCCTGAACGGGTGTAGCCCGGCCGGCCGGGTGCCGCCGAAGAGGCGATCCCACGCTGCCGACCCCACCCCCGCCACGACGGCCAGTCCACCCTGAGGGGAACGGAAGGCGACCGTCCGGGCCAATCCGGACAGGTCGGCGAGCAGATCACGAACCACGTGCTCGCCGCCCTCGTCGATCGTCAGGACGAGGATGACGGCGCTGGCCGTGAGCGGGGTGAGCACGGGCTGGGCGACCGGCGGTCCAGCGACGGCGGGCGGGCTCTGTGAGACGGACACCATTGGCGTTCTCCCCCTGTCTGCTCTCGCGGTGTTCCTCGCGCTGGGTGTGTGGCGGTCGAAGGTCGGTACGGCCGAGCGTAGCGGCTTGCTCCCGACCCGAACATGCCCGCGGCCGATGTCCACCACGGTTCTTCGGGGTGCTCCATCGGGCGGCGCCATCGCCCAGTCAGAAGCGGGGCGGAGATGACCTACGAGTCCTTGATCGAACGGTCTCGACTGCTCGCCGATGACGTCTGCTCAACTCTGTTCCCCGACCGATGACGTGCGACTGCCCACACGGGAGTGGGCAGTCTCGACTCTGCTTGCCGGCCTCAACCTCCGCGGTCACTCGTCACCGGGCCTTCCACCGCGGTGCTCGGCCCTCCGCCGAGGCACGAAAGCCCTCCTTGGCGTCCTCGGTACCCATCGCCACGATGCGCATGGTCTCGCCAAATCGAATGGCCTCGACGGGGGGAAGGCTCTGCGAGCGCACGGCAACCTCCTTGCAGGCACGCGCGGCCAGTGGGGCCGCGGCAAGCAACCGGTCGGCGAGCGACCGGGCCTCGGACATCAACTGGTCGTGAGGTACCACCCAACCCGCCAGACCAATCTCTTTGGCTCGCGCCGCGTCGATCCGTTCACCCGTGAGGAGCATCTCCATGGCGTACTGCCAATTGATCCTCTGAGGTAGCCGGATCGCCCCCACGATCGTGGGCACGCCGAGTCGTACCTCGGGAAATCCGAACTCGGCCCGATCGCTCGCGATGACGAAATCGCACCAGGTGACCAGGGTCAGCCCATACCCGAGGCAGTACCCGTTCACCGCCGCGATGACCGGCTTGTAGATCTCCCAGCCGCTCTCGAAGGAGTTGACGGTTGGCTTCTCCCAGAACGACCCTGGGAACTCCCCGGTCGCCCCGGCGCCGTCACGTACGTCGGCACCAGCGCAGAACGCCCTGCCCGCGCCGGTGACGATGGCCACCCACGCCTCTTCGTCGTCGCGAAAGCGAGCGAACGCCTCGTTGAGTGCTCGACGCATCTCCGCATTGATGGCGTTGAGGGAGTCCGGCCGGTTATACGTGATGGTCGCGACGTGACCCTCGATTTCGTAGCTGGCAAGCGTGCTCATGGAGACAGCATGCCTCACTCTTCAAATGCAGGTTCGGCCCAATCTTCCCCGACTTTCAGCGCAAGGCGGTGAGCCAGGCCGCAACGACGTCGGCGACCTCGGGGTTCCGCTTCCGCAGCGAGTGGTCTCCATCCACGAACTCGAGTGTGACCGGTCCAGGGATGGCCTCGGTCTCGCCTCGCAGCTCCTCCGGGGTACCGAAGGCGTCCCGCCGACCCGAGACGAAGAGGCACGGCAGGTGCAAGTCGGGGAAGTGGGCGGTCCGGAGCTTGTCGGGCCGGCCAGGAGGGTGCAGCGGATAGCTGACCAGAACCAGCGCGGCCACCACCAGACCCTCGGCCACGGCCATTGAACACATGCGGCCGCCCATGGAGCGGCCACCCACGGCGACGCGGCTGGTCGGGACGCCGAGTCTGTCGGCCAGTTCCAACGTGGCCGTACGGATCGTTTCGATGCACACCGCGGGAGGGTCGGGTCGTCGCTTCCCGGCGGCCTGCCCGGGAAACTCGACCCGTTCGACCACCAGGCCGACCGGTGTCACCGCCTGGTCGATTGCCACGAGTCCTGGGTGGTCCCGAGTGGCAGACGCGCCGGGTGTGAGTATCAATCCAGCGGGGCCCGAGCCGGTCATCGGACCATCATGGTTCCCCGGCCCAGCACCGTCACGTCCCGCTGGGTCATACCACCGGGACGTAGGTCAAGATGGCGACACCACTCTCGGTCGACCGACTGTCCTTGAGGGTGAGCGCGCCCACCGGTCCACTGTGGTCGAAGAGGTGCTTCCCTGCGCCCACCAGAACGGGGTAGATCATGAGGCGGTATTCGTCGATCAGCCCATGGCGGCCGAGATAGTTGACCAACTGCGCGCTTCCGTTGATCAGCAACGTGTCGTCTCCGCTCTTCAGGCGAGCCACCGCCGGGGCGACGTCGCCCTCGATGAAGGATGCGTTCCACTCCGGCTCGACCAGGGTCGTCGTGGCGACGTACTTTGGCAACCCGTTCATGCGGTCAGCGAAGCCCGCCTCATCACTCATGGCCGGCCAGGCCGACTTGAATCCCTCGTAGGTCACACGACCGAGGAGCAGGGCATCGCTCCCGAAGAGGTTCTCGTACTGGAAACGCTGGAGCTCCTCGTTGAAATAGGGCCCACTCCACGCCGGTTCCTCCATGACTCCGTCCAAGGAGACGTACTCCACTGCGACAATCTTTCCCATGATGTTCGTCCTTCCTGTCACGAACGGCCCTGTGGCCATTCTCAGAGGGCCGGATTGGTTGACCCTCTACCGTGACTACGAACGCCCAATCGACAATTCGACACCGGGCGCCCGCACACTTGGCCCTCGGCTCAGGGTCCTCGGCTCCGATCGGGTTCATGGCGCACCCGTGACCTCCCCTGGTGAGGACCTGTGGCCCGCCACTGCGGGTCAGGCCACGAGGTCAGGGTCCGCCCACTCGAAGCAGTCGCCCGTGCAGGCCTCGGCTGCCTCCACCTCGAACCCGTCCTCCCCCGCCTCCGCTTCCGCTTCTCCTTCCGCGACGACCCTGGCCGCCGCAGGCTCGGTTGCCGGCAGGCGGACGAGCGCCGCCACCAGGCCGAAGGCCGCCACGGCGAACAGCGCCGCAACGGCGAACGTGACGTCGAGGCCGTGGACGAGGGTGTGGGTCGCCACGCCCGCGCCGCTCGAGGAGGACAACTGGGAGTGCCCGGCCACGGCACCCAGCACCCCCACCAGGACGGCCAGTCCGAGCGCCGCCCCGACCTGCTGCATGACGTTGACCAGCCCGGAGGCCGCCCCGGCGTCATCCGGCTCCACGCCGGCCAGCGAGGCCGTGGTGAGCGACACCAGCGAGATGCCCGAGCCCACGCCGAGCAACACCAGGGCCACCAGGAGTTGCCCGTACGAGAACCCGGCGTGCAGCTGGCTCGAGAGGACCAGGCTGACCAAGACGGTGGTGATGCCCGTCAGCATCAGGACCTTGGGCCGGAACCGGGAGGCCAGGACCTTGCTGACCAGTTGCGACGACACGAAGACCGAGAAGGGCACCGGGAGAAAGGCCAGGCCGGCCCGCAGCGGCGAGTAGCCCTGCACGTCCTGGAGGAATTGCCCGGCGAAGAAGAACATCCCGAACATGCCGGCGTAGACGAGGCCGCGGGACACATTGGCCACCGTCCGCGTCGCGCTGTTGAACAGCCGCAACGGGAGGATCGGCTCCTGGGCGCGCCGCTCGATCTGCACGAACGCTCCCAGCAGGGCCACCCCCACCACCAGCGACGCCACCGTCGTCATGCTGGTCCACCCCTTGGTGCTCGCTTCGACCAGCCCCAGGACGAGGCTGCCCATGCCCAACGTGGACGTCAGGGCGCCGGCCACGTCGAAGTGGCCGTTCCTTCGCTCCGTCTCGACCAGGACCACCCGGCCCACCAGCCACACCACCAGGCCGATCGGGACGTTGACGAACATCACCCAGCGCCACGAGACCAGCTCGGTCAGGATCCCCCCGGCCACGAGGCCGATAGCCCCGCCCGCCGCCGACACCGTGGTGAACAGCCCGATGGCCCGGACGCGCTGCGACCCCTCGGCGAACACGGTGGTCAGCAACGCCAGCGATGAGGGGGCGGCCAGCGCAGCGCCCACGCCCTGGAAGGCACGGGCGGACAGCAGCATCCAGCCGGTCACGGCGAACCCGCCCAGCAGGGAGCTCAGGGAGAAGATGGCGATGCCGGTCAGGAAGGTGCGCCGTCGGCCGAGCAGGTCACCGCAGCGCGCCCCGAGCAGGAGCAGGCCGCCAAAGGTGAGGAGATAGGCGTTCAGTACCCAGGACAGCCCCGACCCCGAGAAGTGGAGCCCGCCCTCGATGTGGGGCAGCGCCACGTTGACGATGGTCGTGTCCAGCACCACCATGAGCTGGGAGGTCAGGATGACGAAGAGGAACACCGAGGGCCTGCTCAAGCGGCCCCGGAGGGTGCCAGGGTCGCCTTGCTGGGAACGGCTGGCCGCGGGCGGGCGCGACCGTACAATTGAGGTGGTGGACATTGGCATCCGACCTTTCCGCTGGTATCGTGTAAGTAAGCGGAAGCTTCCTCCGGTTAGTATACGGAGGGATCCTCCGCTTTGCAAATCCAGCCTCGGATCGGGAGGGAACATCGGAAGATGACGGAACGGCAGATCTCCACGACGATCGTCGCCGATGACGTCGACGCTGACGGGGCCGTCCTCGATGCCGATGCGGCACGCCCGATGCGGGCCGACGCCCGCCGCAATGAGGAGCGCCTGGTTGCGGCCGCCCGCCATGTGTTCAACGACCAGGGCGGTGAGGCGTCCATGGACGCCATCGCCAAGGAAGCCGGCGTCGGTATCGGCACCCTCTACCGCCACTTCCCCAAACGCATCAACGTCGTCGAGGCCGTATACAAGACCGATGTCGATGGCCTCGTCGCCACCGCGCACGAGGTCGTCGACACCATGGACCCGTGGGCGGCCATGGTGAGCTGGCTCGAGGCGTTCGTGGACTACGCCAGCACCAAGCGCAATTTCTTGACCGAGCTCCACGAGGCATTCGAGAAGGCGCCCGAGCTCCGCGTCGCGTCACGCGAGCGGATCGTGGGCGCGCTGAGCATCGTGCTCGACCGGGCCCAAGCCGCCGGCGTCGTGCGCCGGGATCTCGACGCTCCCGATCTCATGCAGCTGCTCGGATCCATGTGCATGAGCGCCACGCTCACCGAGGACCAGAGCGAACGACTGCTCGTCCTGATCCTCGACGGTCTTCGGCCACCGCAGCCGCCCCGGTAGGCGAGGAACGCCTCGACCGCATTCCGGCACGATGAGTGCCTTCATCGTGAGAGCGCCTAACTGCCGAATGCTCTCCTGGCGGCGGTACGCGCTTTCGTTCCGGCGATGAGCGCCTCCGCGAAAGACTGCATTGATCCCATGTCTGGCTCCAGTCCTCGCAATGCATCCGGAAGATCCTTGGCCGCAGCTTTAAGTGCTGCCATCAGAGGCCTGAGATTCGCCGAGACATACGCACCGAAGTCGTAGGCCTCCTGAATATTGGGCGGGGGTGCATACACGAAGCCTTTCGTCGCGGGAGCGTTGGCCAACGCAGCCGTGAGCGCTCCCGGGAGCTTGCGGAGATCGGTGATGACCTGCCAGGTGCTGTCCAGCGCCGCCACCATCGGGTTGTCGAAAAAATCCCAGAATGTGACCACGGTGTCCTTGTAGATGACGACGGGCTTTCCGGCCGTGTACGAGGTGGCGGCCTCGACCACGGCACCCTCATCGGGGACCCGACCGTCCATGTTCAATACGAGCGCGTCACAGCTGAGGAGCTGATAGATCTCGTGCGCCCATCCGATCTGCTGGACCAGCAGAGCGGCGCGGAGGAACAGCGGGGAGAGCACCTTCGGGTTGGCGAGCAGGTCGATAAGGGTGCGAATCTCCACGCCGTCTTTCGGCGCCAGGTACACATTGAACCTCGGTTTCAGCACCGACGAAATGGCCACCTGGCCGTTGATGTCGGAGGTGGAGTTCATCGGTCCAGAGAGGAAGATCTTCTTCTTTCTCGTTCTGGCCGCTTGACCTTTGGGAGTTGCCATGTGGATCCCCTTCTTTCTAGACCAGAGGGTCTGTAGTGGTGACGCTAAAGGACCAAAGGTTCGATCATCGGATGAAGCTGACTGAGCAACGCGCTGCAGCGGGGGTCGGCCTGCTCCTTGTCCGATCGGTCCTGCAAGACGCGCTGCGCCAGAAGCGGCGCCCCTCGGGCCAGGGCTTCCTCGGCCACTCCCACGGACAGCCGCACTGCGTCATCTGACGAGAGCTGGTCCAGCTGTGACCGGCCCCGAATGGAGATGCGATGCAGTTCGGGGTCGAAAGCGTGCTCCCCGCTGGCCACGGTCTCGGTCAGGGCCAACTCGGCGGTCCCGACGGCGCTCGCGACCTCGCCCGCCAGTTCCTGCGTGAGCGCCGTGAGCCACCAGCCGACTGAGGCGGCGAGGCTGCTGCCGCCCGAGATGAGGGCCGTCACCGCGAATTGGGCCCGTGCCGCGGCCTCGGGCCTTCCCTCCAGCGCATCCACGGCGGCCAGGAACAGCCCGGACAGGTTCTCGAAGTAACTGAGGTCGTGGGTACGGGCCAGCGCAACCGCCTCTTCGAGATGGCCCCGGCTGGCTCCGAGCGCGTCCCACAGGATCTCCGCGAGCCCGGAACTGGCCAGAGCCAGGCACAGGCTGGTCGGACTATGCAGCGTTCGGGACAAGCTAATCGCGTCGTCGATGTGCTGGCGGACCAGGGAGCCCTGCCCGGCGTACGTCGCGGCGGCCGCGGCGGCGCAGTGGGCGATGACGCCGTGGTCGGTTCCGAAACCGTAGGTCAAGTCGAAAAAGTCTGAGGGTCTGTAGCGCTGCAGGACGGCCAGCGCGCTGTCGAGGATCACGTCGATGTCGCCTAGGAAGATCGACTGCAGAGCCAGGGTGGAATAGCCGCGTACGAGGGCGTGGCGGTCCTCGCGGCGCTGCCCGAACGAGATGATCCGCCTCGCTTCGGCCACGGCCGTTCGCGCGTCGCCGGCGAACATCGAGGCCACGGCCTGCCCGTTCATGGCCGAAGACTGCTCGGCCGTGTTGTGGGTGGCCACACACAGCTCTTCGGCGCGCTTCCACAAGGCATGCAGCCCGGGTGCGCCGAAGCCGTCCACCACATTGATGGCGTTGCCCAACATCATGGTCAGGTCGAGTTCGATCGGCGCGAGTGCGGAAGACTCGGGCTGGTCCCGCACGAGCCCGAGTCCGATCTCGCTGAGGTGCTTGCTCTCCTTATAGGCACCTCGACGCGCCGCGTCGAGGGCAGCGTCGGCGTATTGTTCGGCGGCTTGCGCCGACTCCCCTCCCTGCGCCAGGTGGTAGGCGAGCAATTCCGGTGGATGATCGGCATCGATCCCGATGGCCTCGAGCGCCCGGGCCACTTGCAGGTGCAGGCGTTGCCGATCACGACGGAGGAGTGACGAGTCGACCGCGTCGCGAACCAAGGCGTGGCGGAAGCGATGCTCACCCTCCCTCGACCCCGGAGCCAGCACACCACACTGGGTCAGGTCGTCGAGCGCGGTTTCGGTGCTTTCGAGGGTCGACGCGGTCGCCACCCTGATGAGTTCCCACTCCACTCGGGTCCCGATGACGGCAGCGAGTTGGGCCACCGATCGGCGACCAGGTGCCCGGTCAAGACGGGCCAGGAGGGCGGCTCGGAGCAGCACGGGAAGGTTGTCGGCCGATCTGATGTCGGAGTTGCGGGCCAACACCTCGGCAAAGAGGGGGATGCCCTCGGCCCGCTCGGCGATGGCCACAAAAGCGGAGGGCTCGAGCCCCGGGCCAGCGTTGCTGCGGACCACCTCGGTGATCTCATCGGTGGACATCGCTTCCAACGAGATCACCGGCGCCGAGTTGACGCTGCCGTCAAGTGTCCGGTCAATGCCTTCTGGTCTCGATGTGATCACCACCAGGAGGAACATGCTCTCCGCCGCGCCGACCAGCCGGTCGACAAAGGCCTGGGACGACGGGTCGAGCCAATGGAAGTCCTCGATTGCCACCACGGCGTGTCCCATCTCGGCTGTGGCCGCAAGGACAACGTGCAGGGCGAGCTCCATGATGGCGTGGTAGGCGTTCTCGGAACTCTGCAAGGTCGGCGGTGCATCGCCGAGCACCAGGCCCAGGAGAGGCTCCACGGCGATGTCTGGGTTCGGGTGATTCGACAGGAAGTCGCGTAGTGCCTCCGCTCGCCCGAGGGCCTCGGGCGACGGGGTCGGTGAGAGCGTGCGGTTGAGCAGCTGGACGAGGCCCGCAAAGGCGCTGTCCGATCCCATCTCGGACGCGTTGAGATCCACCCACGACCGCGGCGACACGTCTCGCGACAGCTCGGTCAAAAGGCGGGACTTGCCGATTCCGGGAGAGCCGACGATGACGGCGCCGCCTCCTCTCCCCCGACGGGCTTCCGCCCAGAGTGTCCGCAAGGCGGTCAGCTCGGCCTCGCGGCCTATGAGCGGCGACCTGACTTCGCGGGTGCGGGTCGCCGGTGCACCGACCACCAGATGAAGTCGAATCGGCCGATCCACGCCCTTCATTTCGGGCGATCCGAACTCGGTGATGTTCACCTCTTGGCGCAAAAGGCCGATCACCTCGTCCGAGACGAGAACCTGCCCGGCCTGGGCGGCACTTTGCACCCGCGAGGCGATGTTGGGTGCGTCGCCGAACAACGCCAGGTCGCGCCGCTCTTCGTCCTGGAGGTTCACGATGACCGTGAGTCCGGCATGGATGCCCACCCGCACGGCAATGGGCATCGGCAGGTGCGACGAACTGCGCTTGTTGATCAGATCCACTGCCCGGCAGATGTCGAGTCCTGTCTGCACGGACCGGTCGGCATCGTCTTCGTGGGCAATCGGGTAACCGAACTGGGCCAGAATCCCGTCACCGGGATAGTTGGCAATACCGCCTCCATTGGTCAACACGATCCGACGGCTGACCTTTTGGTACTCGAGAAGCAGGTCGGCGTAGTCCTCGGGGTCGATCATCTGGCTCAGCTGAGTCGAGCCGACCAGATCACTGAAGAGGAGGAGGAGGAGTCGGCGCTCCCCATCAGGCGCACTCACCGATTCTTCCGCCACGTCAGAGCGCCCCAGGTTTCACGGCGGGGGTGCTTCGCCGACCCCGCCGCTCAGTACGTCGTGCTCCACGATGTGCGCCACGTGACCACCCAGCCGGAGCAGCCGCAACTTCTCACCGAGGCGCAGGGAGTTCAGTGTGGCGCCCCCGAGCCGGATGCCGTCCCACCCCAGCTCGTCGTAGGCCCGGCTCACGGCCGACAATGCCGGCCCCAGATCCACGCCGGGGAGATGCGCCGCCAGGCAGTTCTCCAACCAGTAGGTCATGTTGCGGTAGCCGAGTGCGAAGTCGCTCTTGCGGAACTCGATGTCGATGAAGCCCCCGAAATGGAACAGGAAGGCACCAGCCAGAAGGGAGGAGGGCGATTGACCGGGATCGGCACCGAGCGCGGGCGACACGATCTCCACCTTGACCGGGTCCCGCCCCTCAAGACCGCTCGCCGCCTCGACGAGAGCCCCCATGGTTGCGGCGTAGTCCATCCCGCTCGCCTCGGAACGCGGCTTCGGCTTCCGCTTCGACGTCTTCTCTATGACCCGCTGCTGGTCCCGGACCTCGGCCAGAGCCTCCGAGAGACTTGTGGTCACGCGATCCCGTATCTCGTCCCGCTTGTCCGCCGGTAAGCCCGAGGAGAGGAGTCCCTGCTCCAGACCGTCCCTGAGGGCAGGTCCGATCGTGCGCACCCAG
>DASZJQ010000203.1:0-5101 GCA_035947875.1 Acidimicrobiales bacterium | reverse complement strand
GTGCAGTTCTGCATAGACGTCGGGCCCGACGTGGTCGCGGCTGTGCTTCATCCCCGGTGCGATGTACCCGGGCTGAATGATCACCACCCGGAGGCCGAAATGGCTGAGCTCGAAGTGCAGCGTCTCGGACAGCGCTTCCAGGGCGTGCTTGCTGGCCGCGTAGGCCCCTTCCAGCGGCGTGCCGATGCGCCCCTGGACCGAGCTGATGTTGACCAGCACGCCGCTTCCCCGCTCGCGCCACCGCGGCACCACCGCTTGGGCCAGGCGGAGCGGCCCGATGGTGTTGACGTCCAGCACCCGCTTGAAGTCATCGACCGGGTAGTCCTCCAGTGGGCCCAGGCCGGTCAGTCCGGCGTTGTTGACCACGGCATCGAGCTCTCCGGCTTGCGCCACGGCGGCCGCCACCGATGCGCCATCTCGCACATCGAGGGGCAGGACCTGCTCAACCTCCAAGTCACTCAGCAACGTGACATCTCGGGCCGTCGCCACCACCTGGTGGCCGCGACCGGTCAGCACGTCGGCCGTGGCCCGCCCGATCGAACGGGCCGCCCCGGTGACCAGCACGCGCACGGCGGCTCAGCCCGCCCGAGACGCTGCCGCCGCGATCAGCTCCTCGCTGACCTCCCACAGGCGTCGGCCACCCTCGACATCCAGGGCCTGCTTCCGCGGCCTCTTCGGTTTGCACTTGACGAAATACTCCCCGCTGACGCCGGCCACATCAGGCGACGAGGCCAAATAGATCGACGTGCGCGCACCCTTTTGCGGAGAGAGGAAGAACGGCTTGGCGATCTTGATGCCGATGGCGAGGAAACCCTTGGCGTCGCCGTCCGCGCCGTAGCCGGTCGCGACCGTGCCGGGGTGAAGGGAGTTGGCCGTGACCCCCTGGCCAGCAAAGCGGCGGGCCAGCTCATTGGTGAAGAGGATGTTGGCCAACTTCGAGGTGCCGTACACCCGCATGCCGGCGTACGCCCGGGTCGACTGCAGATCGTCGAAGGGCATCCCGTGGCGGGCCTGCATATGGGCGGTCGACGCCACGTTGACGATGCGAGCCGGGGCCGATTCGACCAGGCGTGGGAGAAGCCGGGTGGTCAAGAGGAACGGACCCAGGTGATTGATGGCGAAGGTGGACTCATACCCGTCGACCGTCTCGGTCCTCTCCGAGAGCACCAGGCCGGCGTTGTTGACCAGCACGTGGAGTTGCGGGCACCGGTCGAGTATCTCGTCTGCCCCGGCCCTGACGGAGGCGAGGTCGGCCAGGTCGAAAAGGACCAGCTCGACCGAACCGGCGGTCCCGATCCGCTCGGCTATCTGGCGGACCGCGGCCTCGCCCCGAGCCGCATTCCGGGCCGTGATCAGGACACGGGCGCCCATCTGGCCCAGCGCCGCCGCCGTCTCCAGGCCGATGCCCGAGTTGCCGCCGGTCACGACGACCGTCTTTCCGCCCATATCGGCGTTGCCGCCCATGTCGGACTTACCGCCCATGTCGGCCACGGGCACCACCTCTCTGCGTCGCAAGCAAATCGAGCGTCAGCATTTCACACCTCATCGCCACGAATCCCGGGCGACCACCAGACCTTTGTCCTTCCCGACCATGTGGCCGCTCAAGGTGCGCTCCGAGGTGCGCATGCGCCACTGCAGGAGCTCCTGGGCGCCGTGCCACGCCAGGTCCTTCCAGTCGCCGCCGGGCGTGGCGCAGAGGTTGTTGACCTGCTCAGGGTCCTGGCCCAAGTCGAAGAGGAGCGGGGGGAACAGGTCCGGCGACGTGGCGAACTGCACATATTTGGTGGTGGCGCTGCGCGAGGTGGTCAAGGAGCAATGGCTCATCGGAATGCCGAAGCCCCGCTCGGCCGCCTGGGTCGACGGGTTGGAGAAATCCCATTCGAAGTGCGCCGTGTCGCGCCAGTGCTCGGGGGTGGGCTCACCCCGGGTGAAGGGGGCCAACGACCACCCATCGACCTGTAGCGGAACGTCGACCCCCATGTAGTCGCAGATGGTGGGCAAGATGTCGACCGACTCGGTCACCGCCTCCACCACACGGCCCCGGCCGCTGTCGGCCTCGGACCGGGGGTCGACCACGATCAACGGGACGTGGTAGCTCTCGTCCCAGTAGCCCAGCTTCTCGAGCAACCAGTGATCACCGCCCATCTCGCCGTGATCACTGGTGAGGATGACCAGCGTCGAATCCGCCAGTCCGCTCGTGGCCAGGTACGAAACGAGCTGACCCAGCCCGTCGTCGACCTCGCGTTGCGCCCCGTAGTAGGTCGCCCGGAGCTGTCGTCGCTCCCGATCGTCTTTGGGCGCGCCCACTCCCGGCATCGAGATGGCCACGCCCGGCAGCGGGTGAAGGGCTGCCTCCTCCTCGGATGTGGCGCACCCGGCGAAGCGGCCGATCTGATCCGCGTCGTAGAGATCGTGGTACCCGAGGGGATTGCGCCGGGGCGGATGGGGACGGATGAACGAGGCGTGGATGAAGAACGGCTCGTCGCCGTGCTCCTCTATCCAGTTCTCCACGGCCTGGCGCACAAAGGTGGTCTGCGACAGCTCAGCCGGGAACCGGGCCGGGGCCCACGTCGAACCGTGGTCGTCCGCCCCCGGGAAGTCGGGGATCGGCTCGTACAGCGCATGGGGATCGGCCGGGACGTCAAGCCCCTGGGCCGACAGCCAAGCACCCCAAGCCGGGCTGCCCTCTTCCCACGGATCGCGGATGGCGACGCGAAAGCCCGGGAGGACCCCCTCGTAGGTGAAGAGTCGGGGGTCGTCGGCCGCCACCGTGCGCGGATCGACCGAGGTGTCGGTGTACCCGAAGAGCACGGGGTCGTATCCGGCCTGGCGGGCCAGGAGGGCGACATTGGTGAACCGGGCATCGAGCGGGGTGCCGTTGAGCACCGAGCGATTGCGATGCAGGTACGTGCCCGTATACAGACAGGCGCGCGATGGGCCACAGGGAGCCGCGTTGGCCCAGTGATTGGCAAAGAGGACGCCCCGGCCCGCCAGAGCATCGAGGCTCGGGGTCTCCAGGACGGGATGAGCAAGGGCGGACAGGCAATCCCCCCGCCATTGATCGACGGTGATGAAGAGCACGTTGCGGTGTGGGGTCACGCCCTCACTCTTGCCCAACCGGGCCGCTGGAGCTACGTGTCCCGTTAGCTCCCTCGACTGGGTTCGGTCCGAAGCCCTCCCGATCGGGCCCGACTGGGCTCAGGGCGCCAGGACCACGGGCAGGGCACGGATGCCGGCCACGGTGGTGGAGGCCACGTACTCGGCCGGACCGGTGATGGCGTAGTTGGGATGGAGAGCCAGGAGCTCCTCCATGAAAATGCGGCCCTCCAAGCGGGCCAGGCTGGCCCCCAGGCACACATGCTCCCCGAATCCGAAGGCGACGTGCATGGGATTGGCGGGCCGCAGGATGTCGAATTGCCCGGCGTCCGCCCCGAAGGTGCCCTCGTCCCGGTTGCCCGAGGCATAGAGCAGGCACAGGTAGTCACCCCGGCCGATGGGCACACCCCCGACGAGGCAGTCCTCGGTCGCCGTCCGGCAGAAAGCCTGGACGGGTGTCACCCAACGGAGGCACTCCTCTACCGCGCCCGGCATCAGCGAAGGGTCGTCGGTCAGCGCCGCCCGTTGCGCGGGGTGTTGATCGAGCACCAGCGCGGCACCCGACAGCAGCGTACGCGTGGTCTCGTTGCCCGCCACCAGCAAGGTGAGGAGGAACATGAAGAGCTCCTCCTTGCTGAGCGGACAACCATCGATCTCGCTGTGCACCAGGGTCGAAACCAGGTCCGAACCCGGCGACGCTCGTTTCGACGAGATGTGCCGGCTGAGGAAGCCCGCCAACTCGCCCAGGGCGTCCAAGGTCTCTTCGGGAGGGAGGTCGGGTGACTCGATGGCGGCGTCGGACCATCGGCGGAAATCCTGCCGGTCGGCGTCGGCAATTCCCAGGATGTCGGCGATCACCGTCAGGGGAAACGGAGAGCTGAGCACGTCGACGAAGTCGATCTCGTCGTCGGGCGGGGCGGCGGCGATGAGGCCTCGCGCCGTCTCCCGGATGGAACCCGCCAACTTGGCCAGCGCCCGGGGCGTGAAGCGGCGATTGACCAATCCCCGGAAGGCCGAGTGCTCGGGGGGGTCCATATGCAGGATGGAACGGGGCCCGGACCCGTCCTTCGACGCCCGGACCGGGTCATTGACCAGTGCCCCCCGACCCGAACAGAAGTGGCCGGGATCGCGACTGAGATCCCGGATGTCCCCGTAGCGGGCGACGGTCCACAGACCGGGCGCATACTCGTACACCGGCGCCTCCGCCCGCAGTGCGCCCAGCACCTCGTGGTAGTCCGGCCGGATGAAGAAGGTGGCGTCCCTCGGGTCGACGGTGTGGTCGGCCAGCATGGCCTGAGCGTACTGTGCACCCATCGACCAATTGGAGGGACCGACGTGACCGCAGTGCGTACCGACTTCGACTCCCTCCTCCGTGGTGGCCGATGGGACCGCTCGGCGGGATCCGAGCGCACCCCAGTGGTACCTCGCCTCTCGGCCCAGGTGATCGGGTCGGCAACCGGCGCCACCACGGCCGACGGCGAATCCATTTTCGGAGCGCGCCCGACCTCATGACCTCGCCCTATCCGGCTTCCGACGAGCACGCACCCCTCTCGGGCCTCGACGAGTTCCTCATACACAACTCCCCCTACCCGGTGCGGGTGATGTGGAGCGCCGACGCCCAGGCGTACGAACGGGTGTGGTTCACCTGTCAGGACAAGGTCGGTGCGGTGCTGGTCGTGGTCGGGCTGGCCTTCTACCCGAACCTCGGCACCGCCGAGGCCTTCGCCATCGTCAATGTGCACGGACAACACGCCACCGTCCGGGCCCACCGGTCCCTGGGCAACGATCGCATGGACATGGAGCTCGGCCCCTTCCGATTCGACGTGGTCGAACCGTTCCGCCAGTGGCGACTCCAGCTCGGGCCGAACGAGTTCGGCGTCACGTTCGACCTGTCCTGGTTCGACACCAAGCGCCCGATCTTCCGGCAACTGGGAGCCGGGATGATCGTCGGCGGCCGGGCCGTCAGCCCGGTGGCCGGCTATGACGGGTTCGGCCGTCAAGAGGG
>DASZJQ010000202.1:0-13672 GCA_035947875.1 Acidimicrobiales bacterium | reverse complement strand
CGAAGCCTTCGGCTGCGGCCAGTTCGTCGACCGTCACGGAGACCTGCCGCTCGAACTCGGGGCTGGGGGTGACGTCGGTGACCTTGCCGCAGCGCACGCAGAGCAGGTGGTGGTGGTGCTCCGTGAGGTCCTCGGCAAGCTCGAAACGGGCGAACTCGTCGCTGGCCGCGACGCGCCGAACGAGGCCCGCCGCCTGCAGATCGGTGAGATGTCGGTAGGCCGAGCTCCGGGGGAGATCGGGGAGGCGGTCCGCGATGTCGCCGATACTCACCGGGTGACCGGCCGCCCGGAGCAACTCGACGATGGCGCGTCGGCCGGCCGTATACCGCTGTTCGATGAGCCGCAAGCGCGCCTCGGCGACCTCGTGGAGGGGACCCGCGAAGTCAGCCGAGGACATCACGCCCACCCGAAGTGGTGCGCGTAGGCACGGCTCGCTCCGATTGGCTGGTCACCTTCGTGCTCAGTGCTCGTCGTAGTGGCCCTCGTGTTGGGCGTGGCGGTGCCCGTCGTGCACGTAGTCGACGTGGTCGCCGTGAGGCACCGCGTCGTGCCCGCAGCCTTCGCCGTGCTCGTGGGCGTGGCCCGAATGCGCGACATGTTCCAGGGGTCGCTCGTCGTAGTGGCCGTCGTGCGCGCAATGCGTGTGGCCGTCGTGGATGTAGTCGGCGTGATCGCCGTGGCTGACGGCGACGTGGCCGCAGCCCTCGCCGTGCTCGTGGGTGTGGTCTTCGTGGATGTCGTGATCGCTCATGGCAGCACTACCTCCTTGCTTCCTCACTCTTCCTGGCTCTTCCCGACTGTATTGGATGACGTCGGCGACGACGTGGGCGAGGTTGCCAGTCGCCGAGCGGATAGCTCGCCTCACAGCCGTGGCGCTTGACCGTGAGGCCATGGGAGGGCACGTTTTCCATTCGGACTTGTAATGAGACTCAGTCTCAATATATCTTCTATCCCATGAGGACGTACCACCTGCTCGTCACGCGTTCCCAGCTCCGCACCCTGTGGCGGGGCCCCCTCCTGGCTCTGGTCTCCCTCCCCATCGCGGCGGGAATGCTGGTCCCGGCCTTGGGGGCGCCGGCCGCGGCCGCCAGCACGCCTGGGGCCATCAAGGCCATCGGTACCGAGAACGAGTACGCCAACGTCCTCTCCCAGATCGGCGGCAAGTACGTGCAGGTCTCCTCGATCCTCAACAATCCGAACACAGACCCCCACACCTACGAGGCGAGCCCCAGCGTGGCCCAGGAAGTGAGCGGGGCGGCGCTGATCGTGCAGAACGGCGTGGGCTACGACACATTCATGAACAAGATCGAGTCGGCGACCCCCAACAGCGCGCGCAAGGTGCTCGTGGTCCAGCACCTTCTCGGCCTGCCCGACAACACGCCCAACCCGCACCTTTGGTATTCGCCCACGACGATGCCGAAGGTCGCCAAGGCCATGGCCACGGAGCTCTCGACGATCCAGCCGTCCCATGCGTCCTACTTTGCGGCCAAGCTGGCCCGGTTCGACACGTCCCTGGGTCCCTGGATGTCCGCCATCAGCGCGTTCAAGGCCAAGTATGCCGGCATGACGGTGGCCACGACCGAGCCTGTCGCCGACTACCTGCTGACCGCCATGGGCCTGCACAACCTGACGCCGTTCCGCTTCCAGGCCGACATCATGAGCGGGGTCGACCCGGCGCCCCAGGACATCACCCTCGAGGACGGGTTCTTCACGAAGCACCAGGTCAAAGTCTTCTGCTACAACCAACAGGTCGTCAGCAGCCTGACCTCGTCCATCCGCCTCACGGCCGAGAACGCCGGCGTCCCAGTGGTCGGCGTGTACGAGACGATGCCCACCCCCGGTTACGACTACCAGACCTGGATGCTGGCCGAGGTGAAGGCCATCCAAGCGGCCATCACCCACAAGGTCTCCACCGAACACCTGTGATCGACTCCCCCGCTCCCGCCGCGCGCCCCGCGTCGTCGGCCGGCCCCGAGCCGGTGCTCCGGGTGGAGCACGTGCGGGTCGCGCTCGGCGGGCGGACGATCCTCGACGACGTCAGCTTCGACATCGGCGCCGGTGAGTTCACGGGCCTCATCGGGTCCAACGGGGCGGGCAAGACCACCCTGCTCCGCGTGATCCTCGGGCTGCTGCGACCTAGCGCCGGCCGGGCCTTCATGCCAGGCGCTTCGGGCTCCGGGCTGCGACGCGTCACGGGCTACGTGCCCCAGAAGCTGCTGCTCGACCCCGACGTACCCATTCGGGCCCGGGACCTGGTGGCACTCGGGATCGACGGGAACCGCTTCGGCATCCGTCTCCCATCGCGCGAGCGCCGGGCCACGGTCGACGAGATGCTCGTGGCGGTGGGTGCCGAGAGCTTCGCCGACGCCCGGGTCGGCACGCTCTCCGGCGGCGAGCAGCAGCGCGTGCTGATCGCCCACGCCCTCATCAGCCGGCCGAGGCTCCTGCTGCTCGATGAGCCGCTGGCCAACCTCGACCCGGCGAGCGCGCACGAGATCGTGGTGCTCCTCGATCAGCTCGCCACCGAGCAGGGGGTGGCGGTCCTTCTGTCCGCGCACGAGATGAACGTGCTGCTCCCGGTCATGGACCGGATCGTCTACGTCGCCGGGGGCAAGGCAGCCAGCGGTACGACCGACGAGGTGGTGAAGCCGGACGTGCTGAGCGCGCTGTACGGCTATCACGTCGACGTCCTCAACGTCCACGGCCGGGTCATCGTCGTCGCCGGCCCAGGCCATGACGCCGGCGCGGTGATCCCAATGGACCCCTTGCAAGAAGGGCGCTGAGCGGCATGGGGTGGCTTTTCGAGCCGGGGTTCTTCTCCAGCGCGCCGGTGCACACCGCCGTCGTCATCGGGGGCGTGGTCGCCGTCGTCTCCGCCGCCGTCGGGATCTTCACCGTCATCCGCGGCCAGTCCTTCGCCGGGCACTCCCTGGCGGACGTCTCCACGGCCGGGGGCTCGGGCGCGTTGCTGCTCGGACTCAGCCCTCTGACCGGCTTTCTGGCCGGCGGCATCCTGGGCGCACTGAGCATGGACGCCATTGGCGTGCAGCGCGTGCGCGGCCGCGATGTGGCGACCGGCATCGTGCTCGGCGCCGCCACCGGGTGTGCGGCCCTCTTCCTGTACCTCGACACGACGACCCACGCCATCAATGGCGCGACACAGCAGATCCTGTTCGGGTCCATCTTCACCATCGATCCGTCGACGGTGCCGGTCGTCGTGGCCTGCAGCGCTGTCGCTCTCGGGCTCACGGCCCTCATCTACCGCCCGCTCCTCCTGAGCTCGCTGAGCCCCGAGGCCGCCGCGGCCCGCGGTGTCCCGGTCCGGCTCGTCGGGTCCCTGTTCATGGTCGCCCTCGCCGTCGCCGTGGGCCTGTCCGCGCTGGCCATCGGCGCCATTCTCTCGACGGCGTTGCTGATCGGCCCCGCCGCCAGTGCCCTGCGGTTCACCCGACGGACGGGATGGGCCATCGGCCTTGCCATGATCGTGGGCGTCGTCACCACCTGGCTCGGGATCCTGCTCGCCTACGACAGCTACTACTGGGGCTCGTCGCGGCAACCGCTTCCCGTCAGCTTCTTCGTGGTGGCCATCGACTTCGTCGTCTACGTGGCAAGCGGGATCCCCGCGGCGGCCAACCGTCGGCTGCGCCCGCCGTCGCCCTCGCCCTCGCCCTCGGCGGCCCCGGCGCGGCTGGCGCCGCCCCCCGGCGCGGTGCGATAGGGGATCGCGTGTTCTCCGGTTTCATGGCCAACGCCTGGGCCAGCGGGACGCTGGTGGCGATCGTGGCCGGCGTGGTCGGTTTCTTCGTCGTGGTGCGGGGCTCCTCGTTCGCAGCCCATGCCATCCCGAACGGGGCCTTTGCCGGCGCCGCGGGGGCCTACTGGCTCGGGCTGAACACGCTGCTCGGGCTGGGGCTGTTCGCCGCGCTGGCGGCGATCGGCATCGGGGCGCTCGGGGCGCGCAGCCGCCGTGACGTCGCGACTGCGCTCGGCCTCGTCATGATGCTCGCCCTGGGTGCGCTGTTCCTCAGCCTCAGCGGCGGCTACGAGCCCGAGGTCTACTCGCTGCTCTTCGGCGAGGTCCTCGGCGTGAGCACCACCGAGCTGCTCCCCGTGGCCCTGGTCTGCCTGGCCGCCGTGGGGGTGGTCCTCCTGCTGTACCGGCCCCTGCTGCTCTCCTCGACCCTCCCCGACGTCGCGGAGGCCCGTGGCGTCGGCCCGCGGCGCATGGAGATCGCGTTCCTTCTCGTCGTGGCCGCGGCGACCACGGTGACGCTCCCGGTGGTCGGGGCTCTCCTTATCTTCAGCCTCATGATCGGCCCGCCGGCGGCCGCCCGCGCCTTCGTGGACCGGCCGGGTCCGGCCATCGCGCTGTCCGTGGTCCTGGCGGTCCTCACCGCATGGGCGGCCATCGCCAGTTCGTACCAGACGAACTGGCCCGTCGGGTTCTACGTCGGTGTCTACAGCGCGCTGTGCTTCGCCGCTGGCCGCGTCTGGCTTGCGCTCGGACGGCAGCGCGCCGGCCGAGCGCCTTCCGCGACCGCGGCCGCGAGCAGTGCCGCGGGCGTGGGCGCGGGAGCCGGCGTGGGAGCGGGAGCGGGCTAGCCGCCGAAGAGCAGTGAGTAGTCGGCCCCTCGGCGCAGGTGGTGGCCGCCGTCGATGCCCAGTGTCTCGCCGGTGACGAAGGAGGACTCGGGCCCGAGGAGATAGCGCACGGCGCCGGCCACGTCCTCGACCGTGCCCACCCGGCCCAGGGGCATTTCCCCCAGGTAATTGTCGAGCAACGGTCCGCCGGCGGTGATGAAGGACATGAGCTCGTCATCGATGATGCCCGGCGCCACCGCGTTCACCCGGATCCCCAAGGGACCGAGTTCCTCGGCCGCGGTCTCGCAGAGGAAGCAGATGCCGGCCTTGGCCACCCCGTAGGCCCACAGATGCGGATGGGGGAAGCGGCCGGCTCCCGAGGACATGAGGACGATGGACCCGGGCGTGTGCTGCGCCGCGAACGCCGCGCCGGCGTGCTTCACACAGATGACCGAGCCCATCAGGTTCAGATCGACGGTGGCGCGGACCGAGGCGATGTCGGCGTCGAGGATCGAGCCGAGGTGCAGCGACCCCCCGGCGCAGGCGAAGAGGCCGTCGATGCGGCCGGTGGCCCCGGTGGTCGTCTCGACCGCGGCCGCAACCTGTTCCTCGATCGTGACGTCGGCCACCGCGTACGAGACCGTGGCCCCATCGGTGGATACCGCCGCGATGCGCTCGACGGCGTCGACAAGCTTCTGCTCGGTGCGGCCGCAGATGGTCACATGGGCGCCGTCGCCCGCCAGGCGCTCGGCCGCGGCCAACCCGATGCCGCTGCCGCCGCCCGTGACCAGGATCGACCAGCCCTCGATGCCGTTCGGGCTGGGCACTAACCGAGTCCGGCGCCCACGGGAGAGGTGGGCGAGAAGGCGACGGGCATCTCCTCGATACCGGAAATGAAGTTGGCCTCGCGGCGCGGCAGGGCGTCACGATCGACGGTCAGGTGGAGGTCGGGCAGGCGGGCCAGCAGCCGGTCCACCATGACCTTGAGCTCGAGCCGGGCCAGCTGGTTGCCGAGGCAGAAGTGGGCCCCGAAGCCGAAGGCCATGTGCGGGTTGGGGGAGCGGTGGATGTCGAAGTCGTCCGGCTTCTCGAAGACGGCGGCGTCGCGGTTGGCCGAGGGGTAGAGCAGGATGATCTCTTGGCCGGCCGAGATGGTGGCGCCCTCCAATACCACGTCGCGGGTGGCGGTGCGGGCCATGTTCTTGATGGGCGAGACCCAGCGCAGCATCTCTTCGACCGCACCCGGCATGAGGGCCGGATCGCCGGCCAGTTCCGCCTGCTGGTCCGGATGGGTCAGCAGTTCTTCGACCCCGCCGCTGATCACGTGACGGGTGGTCTCGTCGCCGCCGATGAGGATGAGGAGGGTCTCATGGACCAGCGAGGCGTCATCGAGCGAATCGCCGTCGATCTCGGCATGAACGAGCACACCCACCAGGTCGTCGGTGGCGCCCCGGGCCCGGCGGTCGTCGAAGACCGGTTGGATGTAGTCCGTGTACTCGACGAAGGCGGTGGCGGACGCATCCATGAGGGAGGGGTCGGGGGCGCCCAGTGCCTTCAGCATGTCGTCGGACCAGCGCAACAGGTCGTCGCGGTCGGACGGGGCCACGCCGAGCATGTCGCCGATGACGATGATGGGCAGCGGCGCGGCGATGTCCTTGACGAAGTCGCAGCTTCCCTTCTCGCAGACGTTGTCGATGAGGGTGTCGCAGACCGAGCGCAGGTTGTCCTCCATGGCCCGCACCCGTTTGGGAGTGAAGCCCTCGGAGACCAGGCGGCGCCGGCGCACGTGCTCGGGTGCGTCGAAGTCGATCATCATCGGCAACTGCGGGAACTTCGGTCGGATGCCCTGGGCGCTCGAGAAGGCTTCGGTGTCGACCGAAGCGGCCTTGACGGCGGCGTAGCTGGCGGCTGCCCACAGGTCGTTGATCTCGTCGTAGTAGACGGGGGCGTTGGCCCGCATCCAGGTGTAGGCGTCGTGCGGTTCGCGTCCGTAGAACGCCCCGTCGAGGAGATTGATCCCGAGGTGCTCGGGTGCCAGGGTCACCGGCCCCTCCTTCCGTCTGTGTCCGTCCGTTCGCTCGCCCGGTCGGGGAGGCGTAGCTCACGCTATCCCGGCCGCCTCGGACGGCCGCACCTGGGATGGGTAGGGTGGACCAATGGCTGACCAGGCTCACTTCACCGACGTCGCCATGGAACACATGCCCGGGCTGTACAGCGCCGCCCTCCGGATGACCCGCAACGCGGCCGATGCCGAAGACCTGGTGCAGGAGACCTATCTCAAGGCCTACCGGTCCTACGCCTCCTTCGAGGAGGGCACCAACCTGCGGGCCTGGCTCTACCGGATCCTGACCAACACGTTCATCAACTCGTATCGGGCCAGCAAGCGCCGGCCCGAGGTGACCGATGTGGAGGACGTCGAAGACCTCTACCTCTACCGCCGACTCCCCAGCACCGGGGGCGGCGAGCCCGGCCGGAGCGCCGAGGACGAGGCCCTGGACCGATTCACCGACGACGACGTGAAGACCGCCCTCGAGGAGCTTCCCGAGGCCTTCCGGATGGCGGTTCTCCTGGCCGACGTGCAGGGTTTCAGCTACAAGGAGATCGCCGAGATCACCGACGTGCCCATCGGCACCGTGATGAGCCGCATCCACCGGGGAAGAAGAGCGCTCCAGAAGGCGTTGTACGGAGTGGCGACGGCACGGGGCCTTGTTGGCAGCGCTTCGGGAAGGGCAATGGATTGAAATGAGGAGGTGCGCGGGTGGCTGAGGATGCGATGGCGAAGGCGAACGAGGGATCCGGTGCCCTGTTCGGCAATACGGTGAACTGCGACGAGGCGGTGCACCAGCTCTACCACTATCTCGATGGCGAGTTGACCGATGAACGACGGGGTCAGATTGCCGAGCACCTGAACTTCTGTGCGCCCTGTGGTGGCGCGGTCGAGTTCGAGGCCGAACTGCGCCAGGTCATCGCCAACCGGTGCAAGGACCACGTGCCCGAAAGCCTCATGCAACGCATCGCCGCCGCCATCGACGAGGAAAGTCGCCAACACGACGGCGGGCTCTGATCCGACCGATGGGCTCTGACGGCGCAGCTTCGGGGTCGGCGGCGGGCCCGGCCTCGATCTCGACGCCGGCGTCGGATCCGGCCCCGGCACCGAGCTTGGTCGACTGGGATCTGGCCCGGAAGGTGGCCGCCGGGGCGCTCATCCTCAAGCCAGCGCCCGCCACGTACCGCACGGCGCCGCTGCAGTCGCAGTTCGACGAGCTGACGGCCCGGGCGGAATTCCTGGTGACCCAATCCACCGGGCTGAAGAGCGCGCACGGTGCGGCGCGGGCCAAGGTGGTGGATCGCGCCGGGTGGGCCACCGCCAACGTCCGATCGATGCAACGGCTGGTCGGCTCGGCGCTGACGGTGCGCGAGACCGACAAGGGCCCGCGCCTGGGCAAGCACGCGCTCGCCGTGGGCCAGGTGGCCACCGGGACCCAACTCGGCCTGATGCTGGCGTACATGGCCACCCGGGTGCTCGGGCAGTACGACCTGCTCATCAGCGAGGAGGATCCGGCCGATCAGGACCTCGTGTCCTATGTCGGACCGAATGTGACGGCCATCGAGGAGCGTTACGGCTTCGCCCCCAACGAGTTCCGCCTCTGGTTGGCCCTGCACGAGGTGACCCACCGCATGCAGTTCACGGCCGTGCCGTGGTTGCGTGACCACTTCGTCGCCCTGGTCAGTGAGGTGCTCGAGCCCCTGCACGCCGATCCCCAGAACCTGCTCGACACGATCCGCCGCGTGGTGGACGAGGTGCGGGCGGGACACAATCCCCTGCGCGAGAACGGCGTGGCCGGGTTGCTGGCCACCCCGGAGCAGCGCCTGGCCATCGGGCGCATCTCGGGGATGATGAGCCTGCTCGAGGGGCATGGGGACGTGGTCATGGACCGGGCCGGCGCGGCCGAGGTTCCCGGGGCGGCCGGGTTCTCCAAGGTGCTCCACGATCGCCGGACCAATCCCCGGGGCCTGGCCCGGTTCATGAACCGGTTGCTGGGCATGGAGGCCAAGATGCGCCAGTACGCCGAAGGCGAGAAGTTCGTGCAGGCCGTGGAGGCGGCGGGCGGCCCAGAATTGTTGGCGCGGGTGTGGCGGGGGCCCGAGTGGCTCCCCACCCTCGAGGAGATCCGCACGCCAGGGGACTGGGTAGCGCGCGCCGGTGGTGCCGCGGTGGCGCTCAACGGGCTCAACGGGGGCGGGGCTTGAGCTTCACCGGCGCGGCGAGTGGCGCCGCTCCGGGTGACCAGGAGATGGACCCAGAGGTCGACCCCGAGATGGAGGCGTGGCCGGACTGGCCGGACCTGATCGGGGACCTGATGCCCCGGTGCACGTTCCCCCCGGCCGGTTCCGCGCTGGCGTGTGCCGTGTCGGGGGGACCGGATTCGATGGCCCTCATGGTGTTGGCCTCGGCGGCCGGGTGCGCGGTGACCGCCCATCACGTCGACCACGGGCTGCGTCCAGAATCGACCGCCGAAGCGGCGGTCGTGGCCGAAGCGGCGACCCGGCTCGGCGCCGCGTTCGTGGCGGAGCGGGTGGAGATCGGGACCGGTCCCAACCAGGAGGCCCGGGCGAGGGCGGCCCGGTTCGGGGTCCTTCCCCGCGGTGTCGCGACCGGTCACACCATGGATGACCAGGCCGAGACGATCCTGCTCAACCTGTTGCGAGGGTCGGGCTCCGACGGGCTGGCCGGGATGGAACCGGGCCCGCGGCACCCGCTGCTCGCTCTGCGGCGCCACGAGACG
Organism: Acidimicrobiales bacterium; assembly: GCA_035947875.1. GTDB lineage: Bacteria > Actinomycetota > Acidimicrobiia > Acidimicrobiales > RAAP-2 > Bog-473. The sequence goes on along the minus strand of DASZJQ010000202.1, from coordinate 4,304 downwards.
CACGCCTTGTGCGCCGCCATGGGGTTGCACCCGGTGGTGGACCCGAGCAACGACGATCCGGCCCACCGGCGCAACCGGGTGCGGCACGAACTGCTCCCGTTGTGCGCCGAGGTGGCCGGTCGCGACCCGGTTCCCCTGCTCGCCCGCCAATCCCGCGTGTTGCGCGACGAGGTGGCGTTGCTCAATCTCCTGGCGGCCGAGGCGGCGCCCGATCCGCAGGACGCCAGGGCCGTCGCCGCCCTTCCGGTGCCGTTGGCCCGGCGGGCGGTGCGCCGGTGGCTGCAGGCCTCCGCCGCCGATGCGAGTCCTGACGGCGGGGCCTACCCGCCGTCGCTGGCCGAAGTGGAGCGGGTGCTCGACGTGGCCGCCGGACGCGCGCTCGGCACCGAGCTCGGGGGCGGCCGGCGGGTGCGCCGACACCGTGGCCGGCTGGCGGTGGAGGCGCAGGGCTCGGATAGTGTCACCCCGGTGACCGCCGCCGACACCGGTTCCGTGGTCCCGAGCTGGGCGCTACCCGCAGTGGGGCCCGTGCTGGTCGACGACGTCGCGTTGCGCCGCCGGGTGGCCGAGTTGGGTGCGCAGATCACAGTCGACTACGCCGACGATCCTCCCTTGCTGGTGGCCGTGCTCAAGGGCGCCATGTTGTTCATGAGCGACCTCTGTCGGGCCATCGAGCTCCCGGTCGACGTCGACTTCATGGCCGTGTCGTCCTACGGCAGCGCGACCCGGACGTCGGGGGTGGTGCGGATCGTCAAGGACCTCGACGCCGAACTGGACGGCCGGCACGTGCTGGTGGTCGAGGACATCATCGACAGCGGCCTGACCCTGAACTACCTGCGCCGCTACCTGAACGCCCGGTCCCCCAAGAGTGTCGAGGTGTGTGCCCTCCTGGTCAAGGAAGGGGAGCAGCGCGTCGAGCTCGACCTGCGCTACATCGGCTTCACCATCCCGCCCGACTTCGTGGTGGGCTACGGGCTCGATGTGGCTGAGCGGTACCGCAATCTTCGGGGCGTGCACCGGTATGTCGGGACGGACGGGGACGCTACCCTCGGCCCTGGCGCCGCCGGCGCCCGAGAGTCCCGGGAGTGAGGACGCCACCATGGCCGTAGATGTTGATCGGGTGCAAGCGGCCGTGTCCGAGCTTCTCAACGCCATCGGTGAAGATCCCGACCGCGACGGGCTGGTGAACACGCCGGTCCGGGTGGCCGCCATGTACGAGGAGCTGTTCTCGGGGATTCACGACGACCCGGCCCGTCACCTCGAGGTGACCTTCGCCGCCGAGCACGACGAGATGGTGATGGTGCGCGACATCCCCTTCGCCTCACTGTGCGAGCACCACCTGATCCCGTTCCTGGGCCGGGCCCACGTGGCGTACATCCCGGCCGACGATGGCCGCATCACCGGGTTGTCGAAACTGGCCCGCCTGGTCGACGGCTACGCCCGCCGGCTGCAGGTCCAAGAGCGCATGACGTCGCAGATCGCCGACGCCATCGCCTCGGTCCTCTCGCCACGGGGCGTCCTGGTGGTGATCGAGGCGGAGCACCTGTGCATATCGATGCGCGGGGTGAAGAAGCCGGGCACGATGACGATCACCTCGTCGGTGCGGGGTCTCTTCCGGTCCGACGTGGCCACCCGGGCCGAAGCGATGCAGTTCATTCGGGGGCACTAGGCCCGATTCGGCTGACGTAGCCTGGTCGCCGTGATCAGTGCCAGTGTGGCCAATGCGGACCGCCCGATGGTCATGGGGGTCCTCAATGTCACGCCGGATTCCTTCTTCGACGGCGGGCGTTACGACACCACCGAGCGGGCCGTGGCCCACGGGTTGGCCCTGGTGGCCGCCGGTGCGGACATCGTCGATGTGGGCGGCGAGTCCTCCCGGCCCGGGGCCGTGGCGATTTCCGTCGAGGAGGAACTGGACCGGGTCATCCCGGTCATCGCCACCCTGGCCGGCGCGGTGCGAATCTCCGTTGACACCGTGAAGCCGGCGGTGGCGGTGGCGGCGGTCGAGGCGGGCGCCACGCTGCTCAACGACATCTCGGCTTCGCTGTGGGAAGTGGCGGCCGGGGCCGGGGCCCGGGCCGGGGCCGGGGCCGGGGGCCCGGTGGGTTGGGTGGCCATGCACATGCAGGGGACGCCCCGGACCATGCAGGCCGCGCCCCACTACGCCGACGTGGTGAGCGAGGTGCATCGGTTCGTGCTCGATCGGGCCCAGGTGGCCATGGCGGCCGGGGTGGCCGAGGTCTGGGTCGATCCCGGGATCGGATTCGGCAAGACCCTCGAGCACAACCTGTCGCTCCTGCACCACCTGCCCGAGTTGGTCTCGGCGGCCTCGGCCATCGGCTGTGCCGGCGTGGCCGTGGGCACCAGTCGCAAGCGCTTCCTCGGTGTGCTGGCCGCACCGGGGCAGGACGAGCCGGCCGGGTTGGAGGAGCGGGCCGAAGGTTCCCTCGCCACGGCGGTGGTGGCCATGACCGCCGGGGCGACCCTGGTGCGGGTGCACGACGTGGCCGCCACGGTGCAGGCGGCCCGGCTGTATGGTCCGGGGGCCGAACAACGCACTGGGCCGTTCGGGTCATCGAGCCGGTCTGGGGGTGCAGCCGCATGAAGGGTAAGTGGGCGGCGGGAATCCCGCCACGGAACTTCACTTGGGTGATGAAGGACCATCTCGCCATCAGCGAGCGCCCGGGGGGCTTCGCGCCCAATCACCGTCGCGTGCGGCGCCAGGAGGAGATCATCTGGCTGCGGGTGCAAGGGTTCGGGCGGGTGATCTCCCTGTTGCCATCGCCTCACAACCTGGCCGCCTACGACGATGAAGGGCTGGCCTGGGCCCACTATCCCCTGCCCAAGTCGGGGGACCCCCGCACCGTCCTGACCGACTGCTTCCGGGACATCGACGATTCGCTGGGCGCCGGTCTCCGCCTGCTGGTGCACCAGGACGAGCTGGGTGACCGGCTCATGGGCGTGGTGGCCGGCTACCTGGTGTGGTCAAACCGACTGCACAATCAGCCCCAGGCCGTCGCCCTGATGGAGCACGTCTGCGGGCACGCCATGGGTGAGCCCGGTCGAGAGCTCCTGGCCTCCCTCGAGGGCCTGCCCCGGCGCCAAACGGCGCAATGACCGAATAATCCAATGTCCGAATGACAGCAGGTCCGGAGTCGGGCGACCGCATTGAGATCCGCGATCTGCGCGTGCTCGGCGTGCACGGTGTCCTGCCCGAGGAACGGGAACGGGCGCAGCCCTTCTCCATCGACCTGGTGGCCTGGGTCGACATGGCGGCCGCGCAGCGGAGCGACGAATTGGCCGACACGGTCGACTACGGCGCCCTGGCCCACCTGGCGGCCGAAGTGGTGGGCGGACGCTCCTACCAACTGCTCGAGGCCCTGGCCGGTCGCCTGGCCGATGCGCTCCTGGTGGCCGACGCCCGGCTGCGGGCCGTGGCGGTGACGGTCCGCAAACTGCGCCCGCCGCTCCCGTTGGACGTGGCGTCCACCGGGGTGCGGGTCTACCGTTCGCGCTAGTGCGGCGGGAGGTGTCGGTCTGATGGCCGCCGGGACCGCCGGCGGCACCGTCCGGCGGGCCTATCTGGGGCTCGGGTCCAATCTGGGGGACCGCCGGGCTGCGTTGCGCCGGGGTGTAGCGCAACTGGAGGCCCACGGCGACGTCGTCGCGGTGTCTCCGCTCTATGAGACCGATCCGGTCGGCGGGCCCGAGGACCAGGGCCCCTACCTGAACCTGGTGGTCGAGCTCTCCACCGCCGACAGCCCCCGCCAGTTGCTGGTCCGTTGTCAGGCCCTGGAGGAGGCGGCCCACCGGGTGCGCACCGTCCGCTTCGGCCCCCGCACGCTCGATGCCGATGTCCTGCTGGTCGGCGACCTCGTGGTGGACGAGCCGGACCTGGTCGTGCCCCATCCCCGCATGTGGGAGCGCCGTTTCGTGCTGGCGCCCCTCTCAGACCTGGCTCCCGAACTGGTTTCGCCGGAGCGCCAGATTGCCGCTGGTGGTCGGGTCGTTCGCCTGGGTATGCTGTAGCTGTCTGATGTTTCCACCGCTGTAGGCGAACGGCACCCGAGAGGGGCTGGAACGCCGAAGGAGGTCTGGTGCACACGATCCGAATTGTTGGCCCAGGACGGGCCGGTACGTCCCTTGCTGGCGCGCTGTCCGCACGCGGCTGGGATGTCGTCGGCTTCCTCGGACGCCACGACGACGTGAGCCACGCCGCTCGCGATGTCGACGTCCTGGTGATTGCCACCCCAGACGACGCCGTTGCCACGGTGGCCGCCGCCGTTCTCCCCCAGGCGACGACC
>DASZJQ010000201.1:0-11070 GCA_035947875.1 Acidimicrobiales bacterium | reverse complement strand
TGACGTCGACCCTGGCGCCCTCGAGCGGCGCCACCGCGGACGCCCTGACCACGTTGTCGAAGACCGTGGCCATCCTGGCCCAGCAGTCATCGCAGTTCGAGACGCTGTTGCAGTCGATCGACAACCTCTCGGTCCAGGGCCGCGGCATCCTCGAGACCTACTACCCGCAGATCTCGACCCAGCTCCAGGCTTTGCAGGCGGTCAGCTCCCAGCTCAGCCAGAATCAGGGAGCCCTGGCCGGCATTCTCGATGAGCTGCCGGCCAACAACAGCGCCCTCCAGTCGTCGGTACGCGGCGGGTTCCTCCAGCTCTACGAGAACATCATCGTGTGCGGCCTGCCGGGCGGCGGTGAGAACGACAGTTCTCCGGCCTTCACGTGTGCCCCCACTGGGAGTGGCGGCCGATGATCAGCCGACGGCTCCTGGCCAACCTCATCGCCTTCTTCGTCATCAGCGCCCTGCTGGTGGGTTATGGGGTGGTCAGTCTCCTCGGCAACCCGCTGCGCAGTCCGACGGTGCTCACGACCGACTTTCCCAACGCCTCGGGGCTGTACCAGAACTTCACCGTCGAGCTCAACGGGGTACCCGTCGGGACGGTGGGGGCGATTCGGCTCACCAGCCACGGGACCGAGATCACCATGGACATCCATCCGGGCACGAAGGTGCCCGGCGACGTCCGCTCGTCCATCGAAATCGCCAACGACCTCGGTGAGCAGGTGGTTGATCTGGTTCCCGCCCACGGGGGAACCGCGCCCGCGCTGCGGTCGGGGGCCAGCGTGCCGGTGTCGCCGGACCAGGTTCCGGCCAACGTCGGGCAGGTGGTCGATTCGGCCACCCGACTCCTGCGGGCCATCCCGGCCGGGAACCTGAACCAGTTGATCGCCGACCTGGCCACGTCGCTGCAGGGTCGGGCCACGGACCTGCGCACCATCGTGTCGGCCGGCACGACGTTCTCGCAGGAGTTCGTGGCGTTTCAAAAGCAATTCACCGCACTCCTGGCCAATGCCCCCACTGCCCTCGACACCGTGACGGCGGTCGCACCACAGCTGCAACAGGACCTGGTGAACACATCGGCGCTGCTTCAGGTGTTGGCGCAGCAGAAGACCGGGCTCGACACGCTCTTCCAGAGCGGATCGACGGCGGTGGCCCAGGTGGATCAGCTCGTGACCTCCCAATCCGCCAACTTGGGCTGCATCTTCCACGACTCGGCGGGCGTGCTGTCCAACCTGGCCCAGTCGACCAACCTCACCAACCTGTCCCAGGGATTGGCGGAGAACCAGTCCTTCTTCGGCGCCATCAACCGGGTGGCGACCCCCGGATTGGCCAACGCGACCACCAGCGGCGCGGCCAGCAACCCGAGTCAGCTCTTCCTGCGAACGCGGCTGGAGATCCCGCCGATCATCTCGCCGGCCGCCTCGGCCTACGCCTCGCCCAACCAGATTCCCGATGTGTTGCCCGGGGCCGGGTGCGTCACGGTCGATGGCAACGGGGTCGGGCCGGCGACGCAGGCCGGATTCGTGCCCGCCGCCGGCGGTCGGGTGGTCGCCCCGACGTCCCAGGAGGCCGAAGTCGAGCTCAACGGCGCGGCCCCCCCTTCCAGCAGCGCCGCCTACGTCACCCCGGCCTCGAATCTGTGGGCGCTCCTGGGCGTGGGCGTGGTTCTGGGGCCGGCGCTCCTGCTGGCGTGGGGGGCCAGGCCGGCCCGCCGCCGGGCCCGACGCCGATGATGAGGCACCGGAGCCGGTCGTGAAGCGCGCCGGCCGCGGATCGGGCCGTATGGAAGTCCCCGGTGCCTCGTTCTCCTCCGTGGAGGATCACCCGATGGCTGAGGAGGATGGAACCGTGATGACAGGAGTGAGGACGGTCGGTGCGCCGGGACTGAGGCAGCCCGAGCAGACGTGGGAAGAGACCACTCAGACCCATCCCCGAGGGGGCGACGGGGACGACTCGCACGGTCGCGATCACGGGACCTTGCGCCCCGGGCCCAACCCCTCACCCCGGCCGCGACGAGGACTCGTCATCGGAATGGGTGCGCTGGCCGTGCTGGGCCTGATCGGCACGCTCGTCTTCGCCGTGCTCTGGGCCGGAGCCTCAGGGTCCGGCGGGTCCGACCCGGCCATGGTGGGCGCAGCGCGGTCCTTCCTCACGGACCTCACCAACTTCGATGCGAAGAGCGTCGATGCCGATTTCAGCTCCATCGATGCCATGGCGACGGGGACCTTCTCCAGCCAGGCCACCAAGTTCTTCAACTCCTCCATCCGCAGCGAGCTGGAGAGCGCATTGGCCGAATCGCGCGGGCAGATCCGGAGCCTCTACGTGCAGACTGACAACGGCACGAGCGCCTCCGTCTACGCGGTGGTCGATCAGGTCTACGTCAACAACAAGATCTCGACCCCGCAGTCCGACGTGCTGCGGATACTGGTGAACCTGGCCAGGGTCGGCCCGAGCTGGAAGATCTCGGATGTCACGGTGCTCGAGGGTGCCACTCCGGCCAGTACGGGAACCGGTTCGGGTTCAGCGGGATCGTCCGTACCCGGGCAGTAGGGCCGGCCGCATGTGAAAGCCGGGCCGCGGGTGCCGGTCGGGATACCGTCGTGGCGATGCGTATCGACATCCCGATCTTCGACGGCTTCGATGAGCTCGACGCCATCGGCCCGTACGAGGTCTTCCGGAACGCCGCCCAGGGTGGAGGCGACTTCACTGTCCAGCTGGTGACCCATCAGCCGACCGACGTCGTCGGCGGCAGCCACGGGCTGCGGGTAGTGCCCGACGGCCACTTCGCTCCCGGCGCCGACATCATTCTGGTGCCCGGAGGGTCGTGGGTGGCCCGCAGCGACGTGGGCGTCTGGGGCGAGGTGCAACGGGGCGCCTGGTTGCCCCCCCTCGCCGACGCGGCTCAACAGGGGACCGTCATGGCGTCGGTGTGCACGGGGGCCATGCTGCTGGCCCACGCCGGGGTGATCGGCCACCGCCGGGCCGGCACCCATCGCTCCGCCTGGGACGACCTGGCGGCCACGGGCGCCACCGTGGTCCGGGACCGGGTGGTGGACGACGGTGACCTGGTGACCGCGGGCGGCGTCACCTCGGGCCTGGATCTGGCGCTGTGGATGGTCGAGCGCTTCGGGTCCGTGGGGCTGGCCAACGCGGTGGCCGACCAGATGGAGTACGGCCGGGCCCGCCCCACCACCGCTCCCGACCTGTAGCCCGGACCCGGGATCGGCGCGCCGTCGAGGAACTGAGCCTTCGCGGACGCCTACTCGGGGCCCGAGAGGCCGAGCATCGCGGTCACGCCGTGATCGCGTCCGGCCGTATAGCCACCGTCCACTGGCATGGCATGGCCGGTAATGAAGGACGAATCGTCGGAGAGGAGAAAGGCGGCGACCGCGGCGATCTCTTCGGGCTGGCCCAAGCGGCGCAGCTTGTGCTCGTTCACGATCTCGGCCAGGGGCGACTCCATCCCGGCCGCCTTGAAGATGGTGTCGGTCATCGGCGTCTCGATGAACCCCGGGCAGATGGCGTTGACCCGTATGCCCCGGCCGCCGTAGTCGATGGCCATGTTCTTGGTCAGGAGGACGACACCGCCCTTGGAGGCGCTGTACGCACTGCCCCCGGCGGTTCCTTCCAATCCCTCGATGCTGGCCAGGGTCACGATCGAGCCCCGCCGCCCGTCGACGGCCGGCTGCGCCAGCAGCTGGGTCACCACATGCTTTGCCGTCAAGAACGTCCCGGTCAGGTTGACCTCGATGACCCGATGCCACTCCTTGGTGGGCAGCATGTGGACCGGGCCACCACTCGCCACCCCGGCCGCGTTGACCAGGCCCGACAGGATGCCGCCGAAGTCCACCGCCGACCGCACCAGTGCTTCGACGGATGCTTCGTCGGCCACGTCGGCCTGCGTGAAGGCCCACGCGCCGGCGTGATCCTCTCCGAGGTGCGTCGGGGGATCGACGATGTCGGCTCCCATGACGCGGGCGCCCTCGTCCATCAGCCGGATCACGGTCGCTCGGCCGATGCCCGACGCGGCGCCGGTCACGATGTACGTCCGCCCCTGCAGTCCCCGCATGGTCACCCCCTGTCGTTGCGTCCGAATGAACAGAATGATAGAAGATGTTCATATGTCCAGTCGAGCGACCGCCAGCCCGATCCGGCCGGTGCCGCCCGGGCCGGGCGCCGACGGCACGGAGGAGCGCATTCTGGTGGCGGCCGAGCAGTGCCTGGCGCGGCTCGGCCTCTCGCGCCTGTCGATGACCGATGTGGCGGCCCAGGCCGGAGTCTCCCGGGGCGCCGTGTACCTGCACTTTGCCGACCGGCGCACCCTCATCAACGCCGTGCTGGCCCGGACGGCCTCCCGCTTCGTGGCGTCGAGCGAGGCCTCGGTCCGGCGCCGGCGCACCCTGGCCGGGCAGGTGGCCGAAGCCGCCGTGTTCATCCGCACCCACCTGGGTGACAACGTCCTGACGCTCCGCCTGCCGGCCGATGAGGAGTCGGTGTTCGCCGCGCTGCTCACCAGCCGGCTGGAACGGCTGGTGGAGGAATGGGTCGAATTCTGGCTGCCCTTCCTGGCCGACGCCGAGCGCCGCCGGGAGATCCGGGCCGGGATCGATCATCGACAGGCGGCCGAATGGATCGTGCGGATGATGCTGTCGTTCGCCGTCATGCCCGCCGTCTCCTTCGAGGCCGATCGGCCCGAGGACATCCGGCGCTTCGTGCGCTCGTTCGTGGTCGATGGTCTCGGGCCCACCCGACATGACCCAGCCGATATGAAAGGACACACGCCATGAAGTTCGCCTTGTTCTATGAGATCCCGGTACCTCGACCCTGGACGCCCGAGAGCGAGTTGATCGCCTACCGCAACACGCTCGAGCAAGCGGTGGCCGGCGACCGCTTCGGTTGGGATGCCTTCTGGACGGTGGAGCACCACTTCTTGCAGGAGTACTCCCACTGCTCCAATCCCGAGGTGCTCTACGGCGCCATCGCGGCGCGGACTGAGCGCATCCGCCTGGGGTACGGCGTCCGCCTGATGCCCAAGCCCTACAACCATCCGGTGCGCACGGCCGAGTCGGTGGCGGTGCTCGATCTGATCTCCGGTGGCCGGGTGGACCTGGGCACGGGGCGATCGGCCACCCGGGCCGAGCTCGAGGGCTTCGGCATCGACCCGGCCGAAAGCCGTCAGATGTGGCAGGAGGCGATTGAGCACGTGGTCGGGTGCTGGACCAACGACGAGTACGAGTTCTCGGGGAAGCACTGGCAGATGCCCTTGCGCCGGGTGCAGCCCAAGCCGCTCCAGCAGCCCCATCCGCCGCTCTGGGGGGCCACCACCAGCGACGAGGGCCATGCCCAGATGGGGGACCTCGGGCTGGGTCTGTGTTCCTTCGCCGTCGGCCTCCCGCCGGCCGAGGTCAAGCGGAAGATCGACCTCTACCGCGCCGCCGTCGCCACCTGCTCGACGCCCATCGGCGCCTTCGTGCACAACCAGGCCGCCACCTTCACCATGGCCATCTGCGCGCCGACCCGCGACGAAGCCGTGGCGAATGCCCGAGAGTCGTTCGAGTGGTACCCGAAGACGGGTGCCCGCCAGATCGCCACCCTCACCGAGATGATGGCCGAGCGGAACCAGGAGCTCGGCACCTACGCCTACGCCGCCGACATGAAGAGCCACGACGATCAGGGGATGCTGGACCTCATCAGTCTCGAGTACCTCGTGGACTCCAACGCGTGCGTGCTCGGCACCCCCGACGAGTGCCTGGCGGCTTGTCAGGCCTATGAGGAGGCCGGCGTCGACCTGCTCTTGTGCTTGGTCAACCCGTACCGGGTCTCCCACGAATCGGTCATGCAGACCATCGAGTTGATGGGTACCGAGGTGATCCCCAAGTTCCGCCACTAGGTCCGCCCCCCGGTCCGTCGCGGGCCCCGATCGCAACCGTTTAGCAACGAGTTTTCCCACCTGGCGGCGGTACGCTTCGGACAGGTTCGACGTCGGAGAGCCCGGTCACTGGGGGAACACAGATGAACACCGAACTGCGATCGGCTGGGACGATCGACGAAGTCGCGCCGGCGCAGGGCGCGTCGGCCGCCGGCCCCGCGGTCGCATCGGCGTTGCCCAGGCCGGCGCCCCGTCCGCTGTCCCCTCGGGTCATCGCCCTCTTCGGTCTGGTTCTGGGCGTCGGCGTCCTGGTCGCCCTGACCCTCGATCGCAGAATCTTCACCGACGTCTTCTGGCAGCTGACCGCCGGGCAGTGGATGCTGGCCCACCACTCGGTCATCGGGCTGGACCCGTTCAGCTACACCGAGACGCACCGCCGGTGGGTCAACGACGAGTGGGGCTCCGAAGTCATCCTGGCGTCGCTGTACAAGGTGTTCGGCGCCGCCGCCTTCAACATCATCGCCATCGTCACGGGGTCCCTGTGCCTCGTCTGCACCATGCTGTACGCCCGTGCCCTGGGCGCCCGCGGCGGTCGGTTGGCCTCTATCTCCATCCTCCTGGCCTTCGCCATCGTCGGCTTCGTCACCCAGGACCGCGGCCTGTCGTTCTCGCTCATCTGGCTCCCGCTGGAGCTCCTCATCCTGACCAAGGCGCGGGCCAATCCACGCTGGCTGTGGTGGCTCCCACCCCTCTTCCTGCTGTGGGCCAACACGCACGGATCCATCCTGGTGGGGCTGATGGTGCTGGGGGTGGAACTGGCGTGGTCCCTGGCGCCCGAACGAGTGCTGGCGCGGGTGGGCGGCATCGGACGCTCGACTCATCGGCGCCAGCTGGCCGTCGTCTCGGTGGTCGGCCTACTGGCCGCCTTCGTGACCCCCTACGGACCCTCCTTGCTTTTCTACGACATCGGCGTGGGCACGAACTCCCAGATCGGTCAGTACATCTCCGAATGGGGTTCGCCGAACTTCCATTCGGTGGTCGAGCTCGTCACCTTCGCCATCGTCATCTCGGTCTTCGTCTTCGCCATGCGCCGGCGCCGCGTCATGGTGCTCGAGGCCACGCTCGCCGTGATCTTCTTCTTCGGTGCCTTGCACTCGAACCGCATTTCGATCTACCTCTACGTCGCCGTGGCGGGTTTGGCGGCCAGCCTGCCCGTGCGGCGACTCTGGGGGCCGCGGGCGCGGCGCGTGGCCGGTGCCCTGGGCATCGGCTTGCTGGTGGCCCTGGCCTCGTATCCATCGGTGCCCGCCGGCACGGTGACCGCGGATACCCCGGTGCAGGCCTTCAATTTCCTCTCGACCCACCCGGGTCGGATCTTCACCAAGTACACCTGGGGCGACTATTCGATCGTCCGGCATCGGGCCACCTTCGCCGATGGTCGCACCGATCTGTTCATCGGTCCGGTGTTGACCGATTTCTTCGCCATCAGTGACGTGAAGACGAATCCCGATCCGATCTTGGCTCGCTATGACGTGAACTACGTCGTCTGGCCGCGGGCGACGCCGTTGGCGGAGTACCTGAGCCACGATGCGCAATGGGTCGTGGTCGATCGCACCGTGCCGGCCCTGGTCTTTGCCCGCCGTGCCGCGTGGGTCACCCAACCGCGCACCTGATCGAGAGCACTCACGGGCCAGGGTGAGGATCGCCGCCGCGTCGGCCATGGCCGCCCGCGGCAAAGGGCTCGAGGGCAGCCAGGCCGCCATGGAGCCTGATCGAATCCCGTAGCCGGGCGACCAGCAGGCGCATCCGGGTCAGCGGGTCATCTTCGATCGGCACGATGCCGTCCCACTGGCGGTCGTAGGGGTCGAAGAGGTCGATCGGCGTGTCCGCCGCCGCTTGCCTGTTCAAGATGCGCTGCGCCACCGCACCCTCCCGCTCACCCACGTCCTCACCCTCTTCGACCTCGAGCTGGAGCAGCCAGTAGCACTGGTTGAACAAGACGAAGATTCCGGTGGAGTAGTGAATCGTCTCGTGGAGCCGGTGTCGGGTCGTGGCCAGGACGCACCGGGCCGGTCCGATCTCGAAGCAATCGACGTCCAAGAGGAGGATGTGCTCCGGCCATACCGCCGGCCGGTGCCGCCCGAACCATTCCGGGAGCTCGAGTTCGTCGGTCGGGCGCGTGGGCGACTGCACCAAGGACAACGTCGCTTCGAGCTCGTCCCGAATGTGGTCGGCGTCCCATGACGCGAAGTCTGGTGGTCGCTCGAAGAAACGCTGTGCCAGCGACGTGTCACCGGTCCGCCATTGGCGGAACCTGACTCGATTGCGCGAGAGCGCCCACCCGAACGTGTCAAAGCTGACCTTCTCCAGATCGGCATCGGACTCCATTTTGCGTTGCAGCTCATGGAGATTGGTGGTGCCCTCGGTCACGCCGGCGGACGCGGCCCGCCGGAACCACGCGTTGGCCGCGTCGAGGTCGCCCCGGTCCTGGCGCAACAATCCGAGGCTGATCATGCTCGACGTGTTCCCGCCGTCGACCGAGTACCGGAACCACTCCTCGGCCCCGTCGAGGTCGCCCACGCCCTTGAGCAGGCAGCCGAGATTGTGCATGGCCCCCGTATTGCCCATCGTGGCGGCGCGCCGGTACCACATCGTGGCGTCCCGGGCGTTTCCTCGTTCGGCCAGCAGCAGTCCGAGGTTGGACATGGCGTAGGCGTTGCCGCCGCGGGCCGCCCGGAGGTACCACGCCTCGGCCCCTTCCAGGTCGCCCTTCTCCTCGAGCACCGATCCGAGGTTGGACATGGAGCTCACATGGCCGCTCGCGGCGGCCTGCCGGAACCAGCCCTCCGCCCCGTCGAGGTCCCCCTTCTCGCCCAGCACGAAGCCCAGGTTGTGCATGGCGCCGATGTGGCCGCCGGCGGCCGCCCGGCGGTACCAGGCTTCGGCGCCGTCGAGGTCGCCGTGCTCGAGCAGGAGATTGCCCTGATCGATCATGACGTCGACCTCGCGGCCGACCTCGCGGCCGACCTCGCGGCCCTCGGCATCCCTTGTGCCCTGTCCCATCGCACCGCCAGCCTTCGGTTCCACCATGATGTCCAGGAGTAACGGATGGGACGCCCTTTTCTTGTCCGCCTTCTCATCGCTTCCCTGGTCCCTCGCCTGGGCCCGAACCTGGCGGGGGCGATCAGGGGATGAGCGCGACCTTTCCCACGACCCTTCGGGCCAGCAGATCGTCGAGCGCCACCCCCACCTGATCGAGGGGGTACGTGGTCGGACGGATCGGGCTGATCCGCCCGTCGCCGACCAGGGCCAGGAGGTCATCCAGGAGCGACTGTTGATCGGCCCCGTGCTGCATGGCCCAGACCCCCCAGTCGATGCCGATCACGGTCCGGTTGCGCAGCAGCACCTGGTTCAGCGCGATCGTCGGTATGGCGCCCGAGGCGAAGCCGATGACCAGGTAGCGACCACCATCGCCCAGGGCGCGCAGCGACGGCTCGGCCGCTGCGCCGCCGATGGGATCAACGACCACATCGACGCCGGTCCCGCCTGCCCAGGCGCGTGTGGCGTCCTTGATCGATTCGGTGGTGATGTCGATCACCGCCTCGGCCCCGGACGCCCGTGCCGCCCGCCGCTTGTCCTCGCTCGACGCGGCGCCGATGACCCGGCAACCAAGGGCCCGCGCCACCGCGATCGCCGCCTGGCCGATGCCACCCCCGGCGCCGAGCACGAGAACGGATTCACCCGGTTGCACCCGGGCCCGCTGGCGCAAGGCGAACAGGCAGGTGCTGAAGCTCTGCGTGAAGGTGGCCGCCTGAGCCGCGTCGAGTTGCTCGGGGATCGCCGTCAACCCGTGCGGGGGGACCACCACGTGGCTGGCGTAGCCGCCCAGGCCGGTCGAGGCCATGACCCGGCTGCCGACGGCGAAGTGGTCGACACCGTCGCCTACCGCCGCGATGACGCCGGCCACCTCACTGCCCGGGGTAAAGGGGAGCGGGGGTTTGATCTGGTACTGGCCGGCGATGAAGAGGCCGTCGACGAAGTTGACGCCGGCCGCTTCGACCTCGACCACGATCTGTGCCGCCGCCGGGACCGGATCGGGTCGTTCCTCGACCCGCAGGAGCGACGGGGGACCCAACTCATGACAGACGACCGCACGCATCGCGGGGCACGCTACTGGCGGCCCCGCCGCTGGGCGAGTCCGGCCGGCTGCTGCGGTACGTTCGTGCCGTGCCAGACATCCGACCGGCGCGACCGGACGAGCTGGCCCAGCTACCCGCGCTCGAGGAGGCGTCGGACACCCTGTTCCTCTCCCTCGAGATCGGACCGTTGCCCCCTCCAGGCACGGTCGAATCACTGCGGGCGGCCCTGGTGGTTCTGGTCGCCGGTGACCCGCCGGTCGGCTTCACCCGGATCGATCGCCTGGCTGACGGGGCGCCCCACCTCGAGCAGCTGGCCGTCCACCCGGACCACGGTCGACAGGGGATCGGTCGGGCGTTGGTCATGGCCGCCTGCCGGTGGGCCGGCGAGGCCGGATACCCCGAGCTCACGCTGGCCACGTACCGGGACGTGCCCTGGAACGGTCCCTTCTACGCCTCCGCCGGATTCGTGGAGGTCGGAACGGTCGACGAGTGGTGCCGGGCCCACGGCCTGCCCCGCGAGGAGCCGGTCATGGCCCGCTTCGGGGCCAGGGTGATCATGACCCGCCGCCTGTGAGCTCGGCGTAGCGGAAGCAGCTGACGACATGGTCGTTCACCAGGCCGGCGGCTTGGAGGTGGGAGTAGCAGACCGTCGGACCGACGAAGCGGAAGTCTCGCCGGCGCAGATCGGCGCTGAGGGCCTCGGAGACGGGGGTCGTGGCCGGGATCTGCCCGAGGCGACGCCATTTGTTGACCTTCGGGCGCCCGCCTACGAAACCCCACAGATAGGTGTCGAACGAGCCGAACTCCTCCTGCACGTCCAGGTAGGCGCGGGCGTTGCGCACCGTGGACTCCACCTTGGCCCGGTTGCGGATGATGCCGGGGTCCAAGAGCAGCTTCTCCACCTTGGCCGGCGTGAAGCGGGCCACTTTGGCCGCGTCGAATGCGGCGAACGCCTTTCGGTAGCCGGCGCGGCGCTTCAGGATCGTCGACCAGCTCAACCCGGCCTGCGCGCCCTCGAGCACGAGGAACTCGAAGTGGGTGGTGTCGTCGTGCACGGGCACGCCCCACT
>DASZJQ010000200.1:0-46612 GCA_035947875.1 Acidimicrobiales bacterium | reverse complement strand
GTTGACGATCCGCTTGCCTGTGGAGGTTGACGATCCGCTCGCCTGACGAAGCAGCGGCTTCTCTTCGATGTTTGGTCCTGCCTGGGGTCTCCTGCGCCTGGCGGCAGGATGACCGGCACCACGTTGAGTATTCGGCGTTGGAGGGTGTGTCCGACCACCCGATATCAAACTGGTTCAACGTGTCAATCCAGGTCCAGTAGGTGCGTGTACGACGGACCGCCCGCGGGCCGTTTTCGGAGATCGAGGCAAGGACGCTGAGACCGAGTCGCCGTCACGCCTGATTCGCCAAAGGTCGAAATGCCTGGTTCGCCAGTGATGGATTTTGAGCGTACGGCTTTCCTGTCCGGAGCCTCCGTTGGTGCATCGACCAGTGAGCCCCACCCGCCGTGACCAGTCCTTTCGCGTTCTTCGACGCGATCTTCTGCTTGAACCTCGACACCGAGGTTCGGCGTTGGCAAGACGCGTCGCAACGCTTTGAGTTGCTCGGGATGTTGTTGTCGGTCGAACGTGTGCCGGCGATCCTCACGGCCGAGAACCACCACCGAGGCTGTGCACTTTCCTGGCGAGCAATGATTGAAATGGCAGATCGGCGGGGACACGAGCACATGCTGGGCTTTGAGGACGACGTGATCTTTCTCGACGACACGCTCGTCGTCGTTGATGAGGTCGTCGGCGAACTGAGTGCGATCGAGTGGGACCTTTGCTATTTCGGTGCTTGCGTGCACTCCCGTGAATTCCCCTTTTTGGCAGGCAGCTCTGTCCTCCAAGAGTGCGGGGGCGTGACCTGTACCCATGCGCTCGCCATACACCGACATGCTTTCGCCCAGATCCTCGAGGACATCCCCGTGGACCACCGGTCCTTCGAGGCATGGCTCACCGACTACGTCGCCTTCGACCAATATCTCGCTCGCCGAGTCGCGGAAGGAACTCTCCGAGCGGTGATCACCTCACCACGAGTTGCGACACAACCTGCTTTGCGCAACTACGCCGACGCCGACCTGTCTCTTGCAGATCGCTATGTGATCTGAAATCGCACCAGTGCCCTCCGATCAGAACCGGTCTCTGGCTACGACACGGGCACCGACCCGGACGCCATCTGTCTCGGGCTCTTCGCCGGGACCCACCGTTCGTTTGCGGCCGCCCAACTCCGGCTGGGCCAAGTCGACTGCGACGTGTTGCGTCAGCTCGTGCGAGACGGGTCGTTCAGCGCTGATGGCGGTCCTCACCGGGAGTCCTGTACTCGGTTACCCTTCGTCCGCCGGACAGCCAACCTCGGAGGGCACGTCATCAAAGGAACCAACGAAGCTGACCCTTCATGACGGAGAACAGAGAAGGGCATCCGGATCGCAGAGCAATGCGGCGCAACCGGCCGGAGAACGGATCGGTGATTGACGCGTCGCCCTGGGCCGCCGCGCTGCGGTTCGGTCGGTGCACCGCGATTCCGCGCCGCCCGGTCCAGGGTCCGAGACGATGGATGAAGGTGGGTAGGCCACGTGCCCGAATCCTTGAGATGCTGCCGCCGTGGCACGCCGTACACCGACGCTCCGGAGGTGGAGGGGGTCGTTTGAGATTGACCACCAACTTCCTTACCATCTCGGCATGACGGGGTCATGGGAGGGACCGGGGTTGGGGACAGAGGCCGGGCCCCGTCAAGGGCCGACCCGATCGGAGGGCAAAGCGGCCCGGACGCACCTTCAGATGGAACGTCGCCGTCGCAAGCAGCGCCGTCGCCTTCTGCCTCTGGTGTTGGTTGTGGTCGTCGTGGCGGGTGTCGTGGTCTGGCGGATTGGCGGTGGCGGGGGAGGGGGTGCCATTGGCGATCGGTCGGCTTCGTCTGTCGCTTCGACGTCGACGACCACGACGTTGCCTCCGCCGTATGTCCCTCCAGCCATCACTCCCTTGATATCGCCCGCCCTGGCCGGCGAGGGCCAGTGGACGGCGGCGGATACGTGGAGTGGAACCCCATCGTCGGTCATGACGACCACATTTCGCCCCGACCCCTCAGCGCCCAGCGTCGTGGCGTACGCCACCTGGATGCGGACGGCCACCACACAACTGGCCCTTTATTTGGGCTACGAAGGCCCCGGACCGACGACGCTGGACCGGGGGGCAGAAATGGTTCCGGTCGCGGCGCGCTCGACCCTTCTTGCCACCTTCAACTCCGGCTTCTATGAAAAGGACTCGGCGGCCGGCTTCTTCGTCAACGGGACGTTGTACTTCCCGATGATCGACGGTCTGGCCACCGTGGTCACCTACACCAATGGGACGGTCGACGTGGTGAACTGGCAGGGAGGCACCACACCGGGTCCCAACGTCGTCATGGCCCGTCAGAACCTGTCGCTCCTGGTCGACAACCACGCGGCCACTCCGGGAACTGCGGTGGGCAGCAATTGGGGCATCACACTTGGTGGCGTCCCCGCCGTCTGGCGCACCGGCCTTGGGATCGATGCGCAAGGAAATCTCATGTATGTGGCCGCGCCCGAGCAGACGGCGGCCAGCCTGGCCCAGATCCTCATTGATATGGGTGCCGTGCGGGCCATGCAACTCGATATCAACCCAGAGTGGCCGATCTTCGTGACCTACGGGGGTCCCGGTGCGGCCGCCCCGGCACTCTACGTGCCCAATCCGAATCAGATTTCGAATCGATTTCTGTATTCGAGCACCAAAGACTTCTTCGCGGTGTACGAACGCGTCCGCGGCGTGACTGCGACCGCGCAGCCTTGGTCCTGAGTAGGTGGTGCCTCCAACCCATGCACCGCAGCACCGTCGAGGCCGTCAGGCCAGTACTGGCGGCCGCCACCGGTGGCGATGGTTCGCCGGTGTCGTCACAGGTCTGACCATCGCGGCGGGGATCGTGTTATTGGTCCAGCACCTGGGGAAGTCGACGCCGGACCAGACAACGGCACATGGGGCGACATCGACGGGCCCCAGGGTAATTCACACCGTGACAACCAAGGGGTCGTCGTCAAAGCGGGGCGTGGCCGGCTCGGCGAATCCGGCCGCCAACCAAATCACCATCTCGGCCGTGGGTGACACCATGCTCGGCAACACGCCTACGTTGCCTCCCGATCCACTGACCTATCTCCAACCGGTCGAAGCCGCGTTACGGGCTCCAATTGTCTTCGGGAACCTTGAGGGAACGTTGACCAGCGCGACAACATCGAAGTGTGGTGCCGGTTCTACGGACTGCTTCGCCTTCCAGAATCCCCCGACATTCGCGCCGGTCCTGAAAGCGGCCGGCTTCACGGTGATGAATAGCGCGAACAACCACTCGCACGACTTCGGTCCCCAGGGCGTCGCTGACACGACCGCCGCGCTGCAGGGGGTGGGAATCGTTCAGGCCGGCTTGCCCGGGGAGATCGGACTCGTGACCGAGGGAACGACCAAGGTGGCCTTTGTCGACTTCGCCCCCTATACGGACACCAACAACTTGCTCGATCTTCCGGGGGCAAGGGTTTTGATCCAACAGGCGAGGTCCGAGGCAAAAGTGGTGGTGGTCTACATGCACGCCGGTGCCGAAGGATCCGAGGCCGATCATGTCACTGGTCAAGAGGAGTCCTATGTGGGCGAGGACCGCGGCAATCCCGAAGCGTTCGCTCATGCGGCCATTGACGACGGAGCCGATGTGGTGATCGCCAGCGGACCGCACGTCCTCCGGGGCATGCAGGAGTACAACGGCCACCTGATTGACTACAGCCTCGGCAACTTTGCCGGCTTTCAGAATTTCGCAACCGGAGGCGACTTGGGTCTCTCGGGGATCCTGACGGTGACGCTGGATAGCAACGGGGCGTTGTCCAGCGGTCGATTTACCTCCCTGATCCTGTCGAGTGTTGGTGCACCGTCGGTCGACACGACGAATGCGGCCGCTCAGTTCGTCAATCAGCTCTCGAGCGCAGACTTCGGCTCGACGGCGGTCACCATCGGACCTTCGGGCCAGCTTTCGATGCCGACACCCGCCACCTGACCGAACCTTCCCTTACCGGCGACACGGCTGGTCACCGGCGATCGATTCGCTCAACAACCTCCGGCTGGCCCCGGGGTGCCGGCCCCGTCGGAGGGCTGATCGACCGTGCCGACGTTGGCGGGGCGGGGGTTGGGCCCGAGGTGGACCACGTACCACACGCCGCGCCAAGAAATCAGCGACGCCACGGCGAATGATTGCTCGTTCCCGCCCTCCTCGTAGACGAAGCGGACGCCTGGAAGGTGCCAATAGCCGATACCGTTCTCACAGGTCCCGGCGGGGACGTAGGCCGCGTCAGGTGCTGCTGCATCGACACCGAGGAGCTTGGCCGTCGCCGCACCGGTGCCGAGCGCCTGGTGATAGGCGGCAATGTCCAGATCGTAAAACGCGAGCAGTCGGCCGGAGTAATCGGATGCCGGGTCCGGAATCTGCCCCATTTTCATCTGCAGGTAGGCCGTCTGGGGGAAGAACACGGCCTGGGCAACGGGCGGCGAGCCGGTGACAATGGCCGACCAGAGTGGGGCCAGTGCCGTCTGCAGCGACGCGTCGATCGGCGGCTCCACAGATGTCTGCGGGAGAAGGCCAGGGTCGGTGGTGGACGTCGTCGTCGTGGGCGGGAGGGACGTACTCGTGGTGGTCGACGCCGCGAGTGCGTGGGGCGCTTTTGCGCTTGTTCCGACGTTGAGCTCCCAGGTGATCACGCCGGCGATGATGACCAAAAGGAGCGCCAGCGGAAGAAGGCGGCGTCGTTGCCTGCGGCGCCGGCGCTCAATCCTTTGGGCGGCCGTCGGTGTTCGTTGCTCCTGGGTCGGGACACGTTGGGGTTGTCCATTCGACCCCGTGTTGGTCACCTCCGAGATCGTAAGGATGAGTGGGGTGGAATTCAAACCATTGGATCGATATCTGGGCCGAGGAGGTGATCTTCAGGCCCATGTCCAGATGGGGCATTCGGGAGAGTTCGGCCCGGTGGTGCGCTGATCCGGCGCCGTTGACGTTCACGCGTCGCTCGACGACAGCATCGCAGTGGTTGATCTCTGACGAGTGGTCCCCACTGAACGTGAGTGACGTGCGAAAGGACTGATATTCCGTCGGGTCGTGCGATGCGGAGCGGCCTATCGCACGCCTTGGCTCGCCAGCACCGAACGTCGGTGGTTGCGGCGGGACTCTCGCTTCGTCGTTGTCGGGAGCTCGATTCGCCACGGGATCTCAGATGGATGACGATCGCGGGCCGAAGCTTGCTCAAGCTGCGTGACCTCATCAGGACTGATGACGATGAGCTCGATATCACTCACGGCGAGCACCGAGGAAACCACGAGGTAGCGGCGAGCTGAGATCGGGCCAAAGTAATCACCCGGTTCGAGGGCGATGAGCACGTCATCACCAGCGTCAAGAATCGCTGATCCGGCGACCAAGACGTACAGGTTCTGGTCCAGGTAGATCTCGGACAGAACCTCGCCGGCCGCGCAGCCGACCTTGATCATGTCCAGGGTCACGAACTCTTTGAGGACATTCCTCGTACACGACGAAAATGTCGGAATGTCCCTTAGGAAGTCAACATAGTCCTGTCGATCTGCCGATGTTTGCACCGTTTCCCCCTTCTCGGCGAACGCTCCTGCGTTCTGGTGATGTGGATCACGCTTCATGCCGGCATCTTGTGCGACCAGAGTTGCGCCCCGGGTTCTCGGAGGTTGCAGATTGGGAGTAAATGAGAGATTCGGCCGTCTCCGCCCGGTGTCTGAACCCGTGGCGTTGGCCGAACGGCCGGGCGACGCAGGGAAGTCCGGACTAGCCGAAGTCACCATAAAGACCAGGTGAGGACCCTACGAGAAGCTCGAAAGTGGTCCTTTTGGCCCTTACGCGTTCCGCCCTGTCCAGCGCATAGTGGCTGAAGAGATTTGTCGGGCTGAGAACCGGTCGATGAAGGGCGATGACATCGACCAGTCACCGAGCGATTCGACCGGCACAAAGATCCATCCCCATGGAGATGGCCGCCAATTCGGAGTGAATCATCACCGGGAGGAGCTGATGAATGGACTGCAGCGACATGCGCAGCTCTCCCGTTGTTGATGTCGGGCCGGCCCACGGAACGTCGCTTCATGGTCGAGCCGAGGGGTCGCCGGTCGAGGCCCAACGAGTGCTTCATGCGTGCTCACGGGGGCTTCCGGGTGCCGCTCGACGGGCGGCTCACCGAAGTCGTCTGACCAATCACCCACATCGGTCCATGGGCCCGTCGGCCGAAAACATCGAACTCAAGTCGTTCACTCGAGTCTGCCCGCGGGAACCGTCAAGATCGTGGCGCAGTCAATGAGAGACACCGGCCGCACAGCCCAGGCATCCGGCCGCGTGCGTGCTGTGCGGAATGGTTGTCGTTCGGGCTGGCTCGTCAGAGCAGCGACGTGTGTGGTCGTGGTCCTGGGAAGTGCGATCGCGATGGGTTCCCAGGCTTCAGCCACCGGTACCACCGGATCCATCTCGGGGACCGTCACGGCGGCCGCCGGTGGCGGCGACGTCAGCGGTATCTGCGTGGACGCGCTCACCTCGGATGGCACCCTGACGCTCGTTGGCAGCGCCACCACGGCGGCAGACGGGACATATGCGATCAGCGGCCTCAGTGCCGGAAACTATGACGTCGAGTTCTCGGTGGCAGGCTGTGGTACCACTGGGAGTTACCTCACCCAGTGGTACAACAACGCCGCAACCTCGTCCACGGCCCACGTCGTGCCGGTCACCGCGGGGGCCACCACAGCATCGATTAACGCCGCCCTCATCTCCGGCGCCATTACGGGGACGGTGACGGCAGCAACTGGTGGGGCCGACCTGGGCGGGATCTGCGTGGACGTGCAGCAAACCGTCGGCGCTGGGTTTGGGTCGGCCACAACACGGCCCGACGGAACGTACACCGTGACCGGCCTGAAATCGGGGAGCTACAGCGTCGAGTTCTTTACCGGTTGCGGGAACAACGGGAACTACCTCACCCAGTGGTACAACGGTCAGGCTACCGAGACATCTGCGGTTCCGGTGTCGGTGGTCAACGGAGTGATCTCGCCGAGCATCAACGCGGCGCTCATCACCGGAGGCACGATCTCGGGCACCGTGACAGCGGCAGCCAACGGAGCTGATCTGAGTGGCATATGCGTTGATGCCAGTCAGATCAACGGAACTGGCTTCGAGAATGCCACGACATCGGCCAACGGGAGCTACTCGATTTCTGGCCTTGGCAGTGGGCAGTACTCCGTTCAGTTCTCGCCGAACTGTGGGAACGGCCAAAATCTCCTCACCCAGTGGTACAACGACAAGACGTCGGCGCTCGCTGCCGATCCCGTGTCCGTGACGGCGGGGACGACGACATCATCGATCGACGCCGCCATGCAGATCCCGGGCACGATCACCGGGACGGTGACGGCCGCGAACGGAGGGGCCCAGCTCAGTGGTATCTGCGTCACCGTGAGTCAGGTCAATGGATCGGGGAACGGATCTGCCACCACGGGCGCTGGCGGGAGCTACTCGGTGTCTGGTCTCGAAACTGGAACCTACAAGGTCGAGTTCTCGCCGGGTTGCGGGAACTCGGGGAACTATCTCCCTCAATGGTATGACAATGAGACCACCGCGGCGGCTGCCAACTCCGTGTCGGTCACCGCGACGATGACGACGTCGTCCATCAACGCGGCGCTCGCTGCCGGCGGAACGATAACCGGCACCGTCACGGCGGCCACGGGTGGCGCCGACCTGACGGGCATCTGCGTCAGCGCGTTCACTTCGAATGGTGCATTGAGCCCGGCGGGCAACACGATCACCGCGGCCGACGGGACCTATTCCATCACCGGTCTCAGTACCGGCAGTTACGATATCGAATTCTCGACGGGCTGTGGCAGTACCGGGAACTACCTCACGCAGTGGTACAACAACGAACCGTCACCAACCTCGGCCAATGCCGTGCCGGTCACCGCGGGCACGACAAGTCCGACCATCGATGCGTCACTTGTCACCGGTGGCACGATTGCCGGCACCGTGACCGCGAAGTCCGGAGGCGCCGATCTCGGCGGAATCTGCGTGTCCGTATACACGTCGGACAACTCATTCACCTTGGTGGGAAGCACCACATCTGCAGCCGACGGTACCTATTCGATAACCGACCTCAGTAGCGGAAGTTACGACGTCGAGTTCTCCGGCGGGTGTGGATATCCTGGAAATGTCGGTCAGCAGTGGTACGACAATCAGATTTCGCAGAGCTCGGCGAGTGTCGTCACCGTGACCACCGGCTCAACCACATCGGTGAACGCCGCGCTGGCCATCGGGGGAACGATTACCGGCTCCGTGACGGCGGCCATCGGGGGCGCCGGGCAGGGTGGCATCTGCGTGAGCGCCTACGCGGCTGGTGATTTCCAACTGCCCGTGGCTTCCGCCGTGACAGCCTCAGACGGCACCTACGCGCTGACGAACCTGGCCACTGGAAGCTACGACGTCGAATTCACTTCGGGCTGCGGCGGTTCGCCGGTCTTCGGGCAGCAGTGGTACAACGGGAAGAGCTCGGAGAGTGCGTCCACGGCCATACCGGTCACGACCGGGGTGACGACGACGTCGATCAACGCGGCGCTCACCGTCGGTGGGACGATCTCCGGGACTGTCACGGTGTCGTCCGGCATCTCCGACTTCAGCGGTATCTGTGTGGATGCGTTCGCTCCGGGCGATTTTCTGTCGCCTTCGGGATCCACTACCACCGCGTCGGACGGCAGCTACTCCCTGCCCAACCTTGCTCCGGGAAACTATGAGGTCGAGTTCTCCGCGGGATGCGGTATTTCCGAGAATGTCGGACAGCAGTGGTACAACACCAAGGCGTCGCAGAGCTCGGCGAACGTCGTGGCTGTCACGGCCGGGGGCTCGACGTCCGCTATCAACGGCACTCTCTCCCTGGGGGGCACGATCAGTGGCACCGTGACCGCCGCGGCCGGGGGCGCGGATGTGAGCGGCGTCTGTGTGGTGGCGTTCGCCCCAGGAGATGTCCAGCTGTCGCCGGCCTCCACCACCACGGCTTCCGACGGATCGTACGCGTTGACCAATCTTGCCCCTGGCTCGTATCAGGTTGAATTCACCTCCGGGTGCGGCGCTTCCGTCAGTTATGCCACTCAGTGGTATTCCGCCAGCCCCACCGCGGCCTCGGCGGTTCCGGTGGTCGTCACGGCGCTGACGACCACCCCCTCGATCAACGCGGCCATGGCCTTGGGCGTCCCCTCCGTCACCGGGATCAACCCGATCAGCGGGCCGACCGCTGGAGGGACCTCGGTCACCATCAACGGCGCCAATCTCTCGTCGGCCTCCGCGGTCAACTTCGGGGCGACGCCGGGCATCATTACCGCGGAGTCTGCCACCGCGATCACCGTGACCTCTCCGGCCGAGAGTGCCGGCACGGTCGACGTCTCGGTGACCACGCCGGGTGGGGCGTCGGCCACGTCATCGGCCGACAAGTTCACCTATGTCCCCGCGCCGGCCGTGACCGGGGTGATCCCGAACAGCGGGCCGACCGCTGGAGGGACCTCGGTCACAATCTCGGGGACGAATCTCTCCGCGGCCACCTCGGTGAGCTTTGGATCGTCATTCGGCGCCATCACCGCCGACTCAGCCACCTCGATCACCGCCACCGCACCGCCCGGTGGGGCGGGCACCGTCGACCTCACCGTGACGACAGCTGGCGGTATCTCGGCTACCGCTTCGGCTGACCGGTTCACTTACGTCACCCCACCCACCGTGACCGCGATCAACCCGACCGCCGGCTCGATTGCGGGAGGTACCAGCGTCGTCATCACTGGTACGAGCCTCGCGTCCGCCTCAGGGGTCAAGTTCGGCCCGACCGCCGGCACCATCACGGCGAACTCCGCCACCTCGGTCACGGCGACCGCCCCAGCTGCAACGGCCGGCACCGTTGACGTCACCGTGACAACACTTGCCGGCACCTCCGCCCTGTCCTCGGCCGACAGGTTCACCTACGCGGCTGCGCCTACCGTGACCGCGCTGAATCCGACCAGCGGATCGATCACGGGTGGCACGGCGGTGACGATCACCGGTACCAATCTCTCCGGCGCCACGGCAGTCAAGTTCGGGACGACCGCCGGCTCAGTGACCGCCGATTCAGCCACCTCGATCATCGCCACCGCACCGGCCGAGGTGGCTGGGACCGTTGACGTCACGGTCACTACGCCGGGTGGCATGTCGCCCACCTCGAGTGCTGACCACTACACCTTCGCCACGGCGCCCCCGCCGCCGCCGACCGTGGTGGGGACCAACCCGTCGTCGGGGCCGACTGCCGGCGGTACGGCAGTGACCATCACCGGAACGAATCTCTCCGGCGCGACGTCGGTACGTTTCGGATCGTCATCCGGCATCATCACCGCGGATTCAGCTTCTTCGATCACCGCCACCGCCCCGTCCGAAACGGCGGCCACCGTTGACGTCACGGTGACCACGCCGGGTGGCACGTCGCCCACCTCGAGTGCGGACCATTACACCTTCGTCGCCCCCGTTCCGCCGGGTGCCCCCTATAGCCCGCTCGCCCCGGTGCGCATCTGCGATACCAGGTCGCAGAACCCGTCGAACCTCACCGGGGCGGCAGCGCAGTGCAACGGGCACCCGATTCCAACCGCGGGGACCAGTATCGTCAACGTGGCGAATGCGAGCAACGGGGGCCTCGGCTCCTTCGGCGTGCCGGCCAACGCTACCGCGGTCGTGCTCAACGTGACGGTGGTCAATCCCGTCGCTCCGGGCTTTGTGACCGCCTATCCGACTGGTGCCACGCTGCCCAATGCTTCGAGCATCGACTACGTGGGAGGTCAGGTCGTGCCCAACCTGGTCGAGGTGGGGATCGGGACGAATGGAGATGTCTCCTTCTTCTCGTTGGTCCAGTCCGACCTGGTGGTCGACGTGGAGGGATACACATCGCCGACGGCGTCGGCCGGTGCCGGAGCGGGTCTCTACAACGCGCTCCCCTCGTCCGTGCGGATCTGTGACACCAGGGCCGGGAACCCCTCGAACCTCGACCAAGCTCCGGTCAACCAGTGCAATGGGGCGGCCAATGGAGGTGACAGCCTCACCTCCGGCAGCTCCCTCAACGTCCGGGTTGCGGGGGCGAACGCCAACGACGTGATCCCGTCCGGCGCCACCGCCGCGGTCTTCAACGTCACGGTCGCCAATCCCAAGGCACCGGGCTACCTGACGGTCTTTCCCGAAGACACAACCCGGCCGGCGGCCACCTCCAACGTTGACTACGGGGTGGGTCAGGTCACGACCAACCGGGTGATCGTGCCACTCTCGACCACCGGGCTCCTGCCTGGCTACATCACGGTCTACAGCTCCGCCGCCGCTGATGTGATCATCGATGTGTCGGGCTACTACTCGGCGGCGAATGGGTCCGGATCTCTGTTCAATGCCGAATCCGCCCCAATCCGTATCTGCGACACCAGGGCCCCGAGCCCGTCCAGCCCCGCGAACCAATGTTCGAACAAGCCCATTGTCTCGGGTGCACCTTTGGCCTTGAACATCCGCGGGTTGGCCGGGGTGCCCCAGGGGGCCACCGCCGTCGTGGTCAACCTCACCGGTATCCAACCATCCCAGCTCACTTATCTCACCGTGTTTCCCGGGCCAACGATTCCCTTCTCTTCCGATCTCAATCCCGCGGTCGGAGAGGTTCGGGCCAACTTGGTGGTGGCGACGGTCAACCCGGTCACCGGCCAAATCTCCATCCTCAACGCCGACGGAGCCGTGGGCGTCGTGGTCGATGTACTCGGGTGGTATTCGTAGGAATCTCGATGGTGGAGTGGCGCGGTGGTGCCACGCGTTCGTGAGCGCACAAGCGTCGCGGACAGGCCTGATCGATCCGCCCCCTTCGTCGGGGGCCGGCTTTCCGGTGCGACTGGTCCAACGGGTATTCCTCGCTGGCGAGCTGCAAAAAGGGCCGAATGGCCCAGTGGTCATTCTCCCAATTTTCTCCCTGGGTAGGGTAAATTTGTACGAGGGCCGTGCAGAGGGGGCGTCATGAGCATTGAATGGTCGACCACAGGGAGCGACACGGCCGGCATCCACCGGGTGACCCCGTCACGCCGCCTCCAAGTGATCCGCCCACCAGACGGGACACCGTGACATGTCGGACAATGGTGTGACGCCCCCCGACAGCGGGCTCCGAGCCCCGGCCGGTGATGGAAGACGGACGGGGAGGTTCAAACTCCTTACCCGACTGACCCTGGAAGACCCCCAAACGGGCCTGGTGAATCAACTCTTGCTGCACGACCGGTTGGCTCAAGCGTTGACTCGGAGCAAGCGACGCGGTGATCGCGTTGCCGTGTTCTACATCGATCTCGACCAATTCCAGGGCGTGAACGAGCGGCACGGCTTCGAAGCCGGGAATGCGGTGGTGCGCGTCGTGGCCCAGCGTCTCGCCGCCGTCATTCGGGCCGAAGACACACTGAGTCGGGTGGGCGGGGATGAATTCGTCGCCGTGTTGTCCATCCAGGACGAGCGGGCGCTGGGTCTCCTGACCCGACGATTTCAAACTGTCTTTGATGAGCCCATCGACATTGAAGGTACGGCCGTTCCCGTGTCGGCCTGTTTCGGGATTGTCATGGGAGAAGGTACCGACACGGCGGAGGACGTATTGGCCAAGGCCGATGAAGCCATGACCGTGGCCAAGGATCAGCGCCCGCTCCGTTGAAGAGGGGCACGAAACGGCGGTGACGGCTGCGTCCCCGTGGCGCCGGCCGTCCCTGAGCCTCTCCCGATCAACCAACCCTTAGGTAATGCCGGGTGAGGTAATGGCGGTGAGGTCCGGTGGAAGAATGGCGCCGGTGACCAGACGAAGTCGAAAGAGACATGGACCGGTGCGACCGTCTCTGGTGTGGCTAGGCGCAGGATCCTTGACCCTGGTGCTGGCCGGGTGCAGTGCCGGAACGGGACCGAAGTCACCGGTGGCGCTGGTGCATCCCACGGCGGTCACCACGACCACGTCGACCACCACGACCACCACGACGACGACCGTGCCACCGACGACCACCACCACGGAAGAGCCGGGATGGGCGGTGGTGGGCGCCGACGATCTTGGGATCGCCCTCGACCAGCGCACTATCACCGGACCCTCGGGCGGTGCGGTCACGGTGATCCGATTTCGCGCCGGTCGGGTGCAGTTTGCGCTGCACGTTGGGAGCCAGGACCCGCCGGTCGGGACCGCCGTGATCCCGCCCAACGCCGGGGCGGCCATTGCACCACAGGAGACGCCGCTCCTGCTTGGTGCGTTCAACGGTGGCTTCAAGATGACCGCCGGTGCCGGTGGATTCGAAGTCGATGGTCAGGTCCTGAGCCCGCTTGTGGTGGGAGATGCGTCGCTGGTCATTGACGCCGACGGTTCGGCTCACATCGGCGTCTGGGGGCAGAGCATTCCGACACCCGGTGAGCAGGTCGTCAGTGTGCGCCAGAATCTGCCTCCATTGGTGAGTGGTGGCGCGCCCAATCCCACGGTGGGCGAGGCGTACGCATGGGGGGCCATGTTGGGGCCTGGTCCCGCCGTGCCACGCAGCGCGCTCGGCGAAGACGCCTCCGGGAACATCCTCTACGCGGCGGGCATGTCGTTGGTCCCGAGCGATCTGGCCGCCGGGCTGGTTGATGCCGGTGCGGTCGATGCCATGGAGCTCGACATCAATCCCGAATGGGTGCAGGCGGTGGCGGCACAGGGGCCCGGCGCACCACTGGCCGCGATGATCCCGGGCCAGAACCGTCCGGCTGATCAGTACCAAGCCGGTTGGACCCGCGACTTCGTCACGGTGCTGGCGCTGACGTGAAGGAAGGTCTGCCGATCGACGTCACACGGGCCGCGAGGGCACGCCGGGTGCCGTGAACGGCCAGCTAATGTGGCTTTCGTGTGGCCGCCATCGCCTCGCGGCACTTGGGTCATCGACCTCGATGGGGTGATCTGGCTGACCGGAGAACCGATCTCCGGCGTTGACACAGCAGTGGCCGCACTGCACGACGCCGGTGTGCGCACGTTGTTCGCCACCAACAATTCCGCATCCACCCGGGCCCAGCTCCATGCGCGAATGGCCAATTGCGGGATCAGCGCGAGCGACGCCGACCTGTTGTCCTCGGCCGACGTGGCGGCCGACATGGTGCCCACGGGATCCTCGGCTCTGATCGTCGCCGACGACGGTGTGCGCGAGGCGCTGGAGAAACGGGGCATCACGGTGGTGGACAGCGGCCCCGCGGATGTGGTGGTGGTGGGGTGGACGAAGTCATTTACCTACGACACCATCTCCGAGGCGGCCAGAACGGTCCGGGACGGGGCCCGTCTCATCGGGACCAACGAGGATCCGACCTTTCCCACGCCCCACGGTCTCCTGGCCGGTGGTGGCGCCATCCTCGCCGCGGTGGCCACGGCGGCGGAGACCACGCCCGAGGTGGCCGGCAAACCACACCTTCCCACCGCCAACGCCATCGCCGCCCGAGCGGACGACCTGCGGGTGATGGTGGGAGACCGCCCCGCCACCGACGGCACTCTGGCCCGGCAGTTGGGCATTTCCTTCGCCCTGGTCCTTTCCGGTGTGACCGACGCCGATTCCGTTCCCTCCGATCCGTCGCCCGATGCTGTGGCCGCCGATCTCGCCACATTGGTGAGCACGGCCCTGCACCCTTTGGAAAATCGGTGAACTTTTGGGGAACAAGTGCTTGCTATCAGCTAGCAGATCAGATACTCTTGTATCATGGCAGCGAACGAAAGAATCAAGAAGTATCTCGAAGCCGGAACGGTGTTCGGGCAAGTGACCCGGGCCCGGGCCGAGGAAATCGTCAAGGAGCTGGTGAGCGGCGGCGACATCCAACGAGGGCAGGCTCAGGAGTGGGTGGACAATCTGGTTGACCGGAGTCGCAAGACAAGTGAACAAGTGCTGGAACTCGTGCGCCATGAGGTGTCGGCCCAGCTGAGCCGGATCGACTCTTCGGCGGTCGAGAATCTTGCCAACCAGGTGGCCGACATCCTCAAGCGATCGGCCGAGGCCGGGCGGAGCGCCACGGCGGGTGCCACCACACAGGCCACCAACAGGGCCCAGAGTGTGCGGAAGAGTGCCACCAAGTCAGCAAAGTCGGCGACCAAGACGGCCAAGGCCACGGCCACGAACACGGCCAAGGCGGCGCGCAAGGCCGCTGAATCGGTGAGCCCGTCGGGTCGGAAGAAGACGCCGGCGAAGAAGGCGACGTCTGCGTCTGCCCCCAAGAAGACGGCGGCCAAGAAGGCCGCAGCGAAGAAGACCGCGACAAAGAAGACGGCGGCCAAGAAGACCGCAGCGAAGAAGACCGCGGCCAAGAAGACCGGCACGGGCGGATCAGGCACCTGAGCAACGCGCCCCGGCGGCGGCTCGATACCGAGCTCGTTCGGCGCGGCCTGGTCGCCACCCGGACCGAAGCGCTCGAGGCCATCACCTCTGGGCTGGTGGTCGTGTCCGGAACGCAGGCGGACAAGGCGGCTCGCCTGGTTGCCCCGAACGAGCCCGTCGTGGTGCTCGGACCGCCGGCCCGCTTCGTCAGCCGCGGTGGCGAGAAGCTCGACGCAGCCCTGACCCGGTTCGCCATCGACGTGACGGATCGGCGCGCGCTCGATGCCGGCGCATCAACCGGCGGCTTCACCCACTGCCTCCTCCAGCGAGGGGCCGTGACGGTCTACGCGGTGGACGTCGGCCACGGCCAGCTGGACCAGCGCATCCGGACCGACCCTCGGGTCACCGTGCTGGAGAGGGTCAACGTTCGCTCCTTGACGCCCGAGGTGCTGAGCCAGGTGGACCCGGACTTTGTCGCGTGTTCGATCGTCACGGCCGACCTCTCCTTCATCTCGCTGGTCACCGTGGTTCCCGCCCTCACCGGACCCGTCGGCACCGACCGGGCCGACCTGGTTCTTCTGGTCAAGCCCCAGTTCGAGGCCGGGAGAGCCGTCGTGGCCCGGGGGAAGGGCGTCGTCCGGGACCCCGAAGTGTGGCTTGAGGCGCTCGGCGACGTGACGTCCGCCCTTCAGTCGGCCGGAACCGGCATCATGGGGGCGATGGTTTCCCCACTGACCGGCCCCGCCGGCAACGTCGAGTTCCTGGTGCACGCCCGCAAGGGAGCCGCGCCGGCCGAAGAGGACGTGGTGGACCGCCTCCTCGAGGCGGCGGTCTCCGAGGCGGTCGCACGACGATCTGCCACCAGCACGGCGGACTGAGGTCATGTCGACGGTCACGTTTCTCGTTCACCCCGAGCGCCCCGACGCCCTGGCGCTGACCCTCGATACGACCGGGTGGCTCGGTTCTCTGGGCGATTCGGCCCGCGTCCTGCAGTTCACCGCACCCGATCGGGTCTCCGAGGACGGACAGGAGATGGACATCGATGCCGTCGACCTGAAGGGCAGCACCGTGGTCGTCAGCATGGGCGGCGACGGTACCTTCCTGCGGGCCGTGCGCCTGGCCTGGGCCGAGGACATCCCGGTGCTCGGCGTCAACTACGGCCGGTTCGGGTACCTGCCTGACCTGGTGCCCGAGGAGCTTCGGGAGGCCCTGACCCGCGTCTTCGAGCACCGCGCCGTCATCGAGTCCCGCTGCGCCCTCGAGGTGGCCATCGGCGACCGTTCCCTGCCCGATGACGTCTTCACCCACCTGGCCCTCAACGAGGTGGTGCTGGAGAAGATCATCTTCGGTCATACCGTTCGCCTGGCCACGTCCATCGACGGGGAAGAGGTGCTGACCTATTCGGCGGACGGACTGCTCATCGCCACGCCCACTGGCTCGACGGCGTACAACCTCTCGGCCGGCGGACCGATCCTTTCGCCCACGCTCCGGGCCATGGTGGTCACGCCGGTGGCCCCGCACCTCTCCCTCGATCGCAGCCTTGTGCTCACCGACTCCCAGCGGTTCATGGTGGAGATCGCCTCGGACCGCGCCGCCGTGCTGGTGATCGACGGGGAGGAGATCGGCCGTCTCGAGCCGGCGTCGACGGTGACCTGCCGGGTGGCCACGCGACCGGTGCGGGTCGTGCGCAATGACGCTCACGGCTTCGGTGGCATGTTGCGCGTCCGCCTGCTGGCGGACCGCGGCCAGTAGGAAACAGGGCGCTCCGCTGATGCTCACCGAGTTGCGCGTCCGGGATCTGGGCGTCATCGAGGACCTGTCCTTGTCGTTCGGTCCGGGGATGACCGCCCTGACGGGGGAGACCGGGGCCGGGAAGACGCTGGTGGTGGAGGCGTTGCACCTCGTCCTGGGAGGCAAGGCCAGCTCCACCGTCGTGCGGGCCGGCGCCGCCGAAGCCGTCGTCGAAGCCCGTTTCGTGGTGGCCGACGGCGACGACGAGCGCGAGATCATTCTGGCCCGCTCCGTGCCGGCGGAAGGCCGCTCCCGGGCCTGGATCGACGGCCGGATGTCCCCGGTGAGCGCGTTGGTCGAGGTCGCCGGCGAGTTGGTCGAGATCCACGGCCAGAACGAACACCAGTCTTTGGTCACGCCCGGAGCGCAGCGCATGGTGCTCGATGCGTACGCCGGGACCGACCTGAGCGAGGTGACGCGCCTGCGCACGCGCCAACGCGAGCTCGCCGTGGCCTTGGCCGACCTCGGTGGCGATGTCCAGCAGCGGGCCCGAGAAGCCGACGTGCTGCGCTATCAGATCGAGGAGATCGGAGCCGCCGGGCTGGCCGACCCCGACGAGGACGCGGTGCTGCGCCAGGAGGAGGTCCGGTTGGCCGACGCCGGAGCCCTGCGCGAGGCGGCGGCCCACGCCGTCGATCTGCTCGATCCCACGGGGGCGGGCGGCGGCGGGGCCCTGGAACTGCTCGGGCTGGCCGAGAGCGCCCTGTCGGACCGGGAGCCCCTCGACGAGCACCGCCGGCGCATCACCTCGGTGGCCATTGAGTTGGCCGATGTGGTGCGGGCCCTCCGGGATGTGGTGGAGGGGTGGGACGACGATCCGGCTCGCCTGGCCGTGGTCCAGGAGCGCCGTCGACTGCTGGGTGAGCTCAAGCGCAAGTACGGCGATGACCTGCCGGCCGTCATCGCCTTCGCCGAGGAGGCTGCCAACCGACTGCACGGACTGGAGAACGCCGAGGCGGTCGCCGCCCTGCTCGAGGCCGAACGGTCGGGCGTGGGTGAGGCGCTGGACGTGGCCGAGGAACAGGTGCGAACGGTGCGAGCGGGGGCGGCGGTGCACTTCGGGGCCCTGGTGGGGGAGCGGCTGTCCGAGCTGGCCATGGTCGGGGCCAGGGTGGAGGTGAGGGTCGGGCCCGACGGTACCGGGGACCCCGTGGAGCTGGCCCTGGGGGCCAACGTCGGGGAACCGGTCCTGCCGCTGGGCAAGGCGGCATCCGGCGGCGAACTGGCCCGGGCCATGTTGGCCATCCGCCTGGTCGCGATGCACGGGCCGACGACCATGGTGTTCGATGAGGTGGATGCCGGCGTGGGCGGGGCCGCAGCCCTGTCCCTCGGCCACGCGCTGGCCGAGGTGGCCTGGGATCGCCAGGTCCTGGTGGTCACGCACCTGGCCCAGGTGGCGGCGCGCGCGGATCAGCAGATCACGGTGGAGAAACAGCAGCTCGGCGGCCGGACCGTCACCACGGCCGCCGCCATCGCCGGGGAGGACCGGGTGATCGAGGTTTCCCGCATGTTGTCGGGGCATCCCGACAGCGAGTCGGCTCGGGCGCACGCCCGTGAGCTCCTCGGCGCCGCCGGCCCCCAATTGGCTTGAGGAAGTGTCCACCACGCCATCGGCTCCGTTCGATTATCGTGGCCGGGTGCACCGATCATTTCTGATGACCTCCGGCGCCCCGCGGGTGGCGTGAGCAAGTTCATCTTCGTCACCGGGGGCGTGTCCAGCTCCCTCGGAAAGGGGCTCACCGCCTCTTCGCTGGGCCGACTGCTCAAATGTCGGGGTCTGCGGGTCACCATGTGCAAGCTCGACCCCTACATCAACGTCGACCCGGGGACCATGAACCCCGGTGAGCATGGCGAGGTCTTCGTCACCGAAGACGGGGGGGAGACCGATCTCGACCTCGGGCACTACGAACGCTTCATCGACGAGAACCTCCACAAGCGCTCCAACACGACCACAGGTTGGATCTACCGGTCGGTCATCGAGAAGGAACGGCGCGGTGACTTCCTGGGGCGCACGGTCCAGGTGATCCCCCATGTCACCGACGAGATCAAGGAGCGGGTCCGCCGCCTGGCCAGCGACGACGTGGACATCGTCATCGTCGAGATCGGCGGCACGGTGGGCGACATCGAGATCGTCCCCTTCCTCGAGGCCATCCGGCAGTTCCGGCGCGATATCGGCCGCGACAACGTCTGCTACGTCCACCTCACGTTGGTGCCGTACCTGGTGACCGGGGAGCAGAAGACCAAACCCACGCAGCACTCGGTGACCGAGCTGCGCAGTCGAGGTATTCAACCCGACGTCATCGTCTGCCGCTCCAACATGCCGATCTCGGAGGGATTGAAGCGGAAGATCTCGGCGCTCTGCGACGTCTCCATGGAGGCGGTGGTGTCCGCCGTCGACGCTCCGAGCATCTATGAGATCCCCCTGGTCCTGCACGAGCAGGGGCTCGATTCGTTCGTGTGCCGCACCCTGGCCATTGACCAAGCGGCCTATCCCATGACCGACGGGCTGGGGCAGTGGGAGCAGCTGGTGCAGCGGGTCGAGTCACTGTCGCGCCGGGTCAAGATCGGGATCGTGGGCAAGTACGTCAACATGCCGGACGCCTACATGTCGGTCGTCGAGGCCTTGCGTTCGGGCGGCTTCCATCACGGCACGGACATCGAGCTGGACTGGATCGACGCCGAACTGGTGACGGACATTCTCATCGCCGGCGACGACCGACTGCGCGGCCTCGACGGCATCGTGATCCCGGGTGGCTTCGGCGTGCGCGGTATCGAGGGCATGGTGGCCGCGGCGGGCTACGCCCGAGATCATGAGATCCCGTGCCTCGGCCTCTGCCTGGGGCTCCAGGTCATGGTGATTGCGGTGGCGCGCGATTGGGCCGGGCTGGACCGGGCCAACTCGCGGGAATTCGACTCGCTCACCCCCCACCCGGTGATCGATCTGATGCCGGACCAGGCCGATGTGACGGACAAGGGCGGGACCATGCGGCTCGGCTCCTACCAGGCCACGCTCGTCCCTGGGACCAAGGTGGCTCAGGCCTACAGCACCCTCGGGGTGACCGAACGGCACCGCCACCGGTTCGAGTTCAACAATCGCTACAAGGGCAAGCTCGAGGCGGCCGGTCTGGTGTGCTCCGGAAGCTCGCCGGATGGGCAGTTGGTCGAATTCATCGAGCTGAGCGAGCATCCCTTCTGGGTGGGCACCCAGGCTCATCCCGAGTTCAAGAGCCGGCCCGACCGGGCCCACCCGCTGTTCCGGGATCTCCTCGGGGCCGCGCTCGAGCGGGCCGAAGGGCGAGAGCCGCACCTGCTCGACCTCGACTCCGTTCCCTGACCCCCGTGGCACCCTTCGCCCGGGTCTCGGAAGAAGAGGTCTTCCGGGGCTGGCTCTTCAGCGTGGGCAAGGTGGGCCTGGTCGATCCCGACGGCACACCCTTCGAGCGCTTTGTGGTCCATCACCCCGGGGCGGTGACCATCGTGCCGGTCGACGAAACCCGAACGGTGACGTTGGTCCGGCAGTACCGGGCTTCGATCGACCGCATGGTCCTCGAGACCCCCGCCGGGACCTGCGATGTGCCCGGTGAGGCACCCGAGACGACGGCCCGGCGCGAGCTGGCCGAAGAAGCCGGATTGCAGGCGGCTTCGATGGAGCGGCTGATGGGCACCTTCAACACCCCGGGCATCAGTGATCAGTACACCACCATCTTCTTGGCCACGGGCCTGTCGTCCGTGCCGGTCGACCCAAGAGGCGTGGAAGAGGGCTTCATGACCATCGAGACCATCTCCCTGGACGGGGTCGAGGACCTGATCGCCGACGGCACGCTGGTGGATGAGACCACGGTGCTCGCCCTTCTTTTGGCTCGCGCCCACCTGGCCGGATAGCGACAGATCGCGACGTGCCGGCGGCACCGCTCTCGCGCAACGCCGAGGAGTTCCTTTCCTGGTTGGAGGTCGAGCGGGGACGCTCGCCCCGGACCCTCAGCTCCTATCGCCGGGATCTGGCCGCGTACCAGGCGTATCTGGGAGACGGCCCAACGGGTGTGTCGATGGACCAGGCGACCTCGAGTGACGTGGCGGCCTATGTGGCGTCCCTGCGCCAGACGCACAGTGCCTCCTCGGTGGCCCGGGCGCTCTCCACCATGCGGGGATTTCACCGGTTCCTGGTCGAGGAGGATCTGGCGCCGACCGATCCGACGGCGGATCTCCCCGGTATCGGGATCGCCGATCTGCTCCCCAAGGCGCTGAGCGAGGAGGAGACGAGCCGGCTGCTCGGCGCCGTTGTCGGCACCGGGCCGGCGGTCCTGCGCGACCGGGCCCTGCTGGAGGTCCTCTACGCCACCGGGGCCAGAGTCAGTGAGGTGGTGGGCCTCAACCTGGGGGATGTGGCCGAGGCGCTGGAGGCGACCGATGTGCCTCTCATCAGGCTCTTCGGCAAGGGGAGCAAGGAGCGCGTCGTGCCGCTGGGCCGGCTGGCCCGAGATGCCCTGGCCCAATGGTTGTCCGGGCAGGGGCGGCCCCTTCTCGTCCCCGCCCGCTGGAAGTTCCGGGATGACGCCGAGGCCGTCTTCCTCAATGTCCGTGGTGGTCGGCTGACCCGGGTCGGGGCCTTCGGTGTGGTGAAGAAGTACGCCGACCGGGTCGGTCTGGCGGATCGGGTGAGCCCCCATGTCCTGCGTCACTCCTGCGCCACCCACATGCTGGCGCACGGTGCCGATATCCGGGTGGTCCAGGAACTCCTCGGCCACGCCTCCATCGCCACCACGCAGCGCTACACCAAGGTGTCCTCTGACCACCTGCGACGTGCCTACGAGAGCGCCCACCCCCGAGCGGGAACAAAGCGAGGGAGGGACCACGTAGCATGACCCCATGCCGAACGAGGCCTCAACGGCCGAATCCTCCGCGACCGACTACGCCGCCCTCCTGCGCTCCGAGCAGAAGGGGCTCCAGGCCCAGCTGGAAGAGCTGGGATTTCGCAATGTCGGCGACAGCGGGCTGAACTACGACTCGAACTTCGCCGATTCCAGCCAGGTCACGGCCGAGCGCGGTGAGGCCGAGCGGCTGGCCACCGAGCTGCAGGAGACGCTCGACGAGGTCGACGCCGCCCTCGGTCGCCTCCGCGACGGGACCTACGGCGTGTGTGAGGCCTGTGGCAAGCCCATCGGCGAGGCGAGGCTCGAAGCCATTCCGATGGCGCGCTTTTGCATCGTCGATGCCGCCAAGCAGTAAGTGAGCTACACCGGGGGACGACCGGCCGGTCGTCGTCCCATGGATCAGAACACCAAGCGCACCCTGTGGATCGTCGGGGGCGCGGTGCTGCTCATCGCCCTGGTGGCCCACCACAACATCACCCGGGAGGAGATCATCTTCTTCTTGGTGGTGATCCCGTCGATCATCCTCCACGAGGTCTCGCACGGGTGGGTGGCCCGATTCTTCGGCGATGACACGGCCGCCCGGGCGGGTCGGCTCAGCCTCAACCCGCTGGTGCACGTCGATCCCGTGGGAACGCTCATCGTGCCGGCGGTGATGGTCATCGCCTCGGCCGGCGTGTTCGGGTGGGCCAAGCCGGTCCCGGTCAACACGGCCCGGCTCCGGAGCCCCCGAAACCAGGGTGTGCTGGTGTCCCTGGCCGGGCCGGCCACCAACGTGGTGCTGGCCGCCGTCGCCGCCGTCGTCTTCATCAAGTTCAGTCGTCCGAACCTGCCGGCCGGGCCGATCTTCGTTCCCGGCTCCTTCTCCCTGCCGGCGGAGATCATCTATCTGTTCGGACTGGCCAATGTCGGGCTGGCCATCTTCAACATGATCCCGCTCCCGCCGCTCGACGGATCCGTCCTCTTCGAGCGGTTGCTTCCGGCCCGTTACTGGCCGACGTACCTGCGCATCCGGCCCTACACCATGGCGATCATTATGGGATTGGTCCTGCTCAACTTCTATCTGCAGTCCCACGGGCCCATCACCGTGGCCTTCGCCCATGTCGACAACTGGTGGGCTCACCTGCTGGTGGGCGGGAACTGAGGAGCTGAGGCCCAGCTGCCTCAGCCGGGCCCGGC
Source organism: Acidimicrobiales bacterium (assembly GCA_035947875.1). Lineage (GTDB taxonomy): Bacteria > Actinomycetota > Acidimicrobiia > Acidimicrobiales > RAAP-2 > Bog-473. The sequence goes on along the minus strand of DASZJQ010000200.1, from coordinate 23,474 downwards.
GGTGGGGCGCAGCAGGCCCATGGCGTCGGCCGCCCTCGTGTAGGTCTCGGCCGCCACGGCGTGGGCCCTGGACGCGCCGCCGGCCAGCACGTCGTGCACATAGGCCGGGTCGGCATCGAGATCGACCCGGCGCTCGCGCACGGGACGGAGCAACTCGATCAGGGCGTCGGCCACGTCGTTCTTCAGGTCGCCGTAGCGCTCGTAGCCGACGGCCACCTGCTCGGGCGTGCGGTCGGTGGCGCCGGCCAGCAGCTCGAGCAGGTTGGCCAGCCCGGGCTTGGTGGCCCGGTCGTAGCGCAGCTCACCGTCGGTATCGGTCACGGCCTTGCGCACCTTCTTCTTGATGTCCTCGGCCGGGTCCAGCAGGCCAATGGTCCCGAGCGGGGAGGCGACGGACTTGGACATCTTCCGATCGGGATACTGGAGGTCCATGACCCGGGCCGCCGTCCCGGGGATGGCCGACTCGGGCACGGTGAAGACGTCGCCGAAGCGGTGGTTGAAGCGAAGGGCCACCTCCCGGGTGAGCTCGAGGTGCTGGCGCTGGTCGTCGCCCACCGGGACGGCATCGGCCTGGTAGAGCAGGATGTCGGCCGCCATGAGGACGGGGTACGTGAAGAGGCCGGCCCGAACCGTCTCGTGCCGCTCCGACTTCTCCTTGTACTGGGTCATGCGGCCGAGCTCTCCCATGGTGGCGATGCACTCGAGCAGCCAGGTCAACCGGGGGTGTTCGGGCACGTGGCTCTGGACGAAGATCGTGCAGCGCTGCGGATCGAGGCCGACGGCGAGCAAGTTGAGTGCGGCATCGAAGGTATTGGCCCGCAGCACGGCCGGCTCGATCGGTTCGGTGAGCGCGTGCAGGTCGACCACGCAGTAGAAGGCATCGTGGTCGTCCTGGAAGGTCACCCAGTGACGGAGGGCCCCCAGATAGTTGCCCAGTGTGAAATCGCCCGAGGGGGCGATGCCGGAGAGGACCCTGCTCATGGGGCCCATGGTACGGGGTGCGCCGAGGGGGGTTGGGCGGTTCGGTAGGGTCGGAGGGTGGCCTACGCGGTCTCCACCCCTGTCTTCGAAGGTCCCATCGACCTCCTGCTGCACCTGGTGTCGTCACATGAGGTCGATGTGCTCGACGTCCCGCTGCTGCCGGTGGTCGATGCGTTCGTCCGCATCCTGGTGGAGCAGCGGGACCAGATCCCGCTCAATCAACTTTCGGAATTCTTGCTGGTGGCGGCCATTCTGATCGAGCTGAAGTCGCAGAAGCTGCTGCCCGGGCGTGAGACGGTCGACGACGATGACGAGCTCATCGGCTGGGACGAGCGTGACCTGCTGCTGGCCCGCCTGCTGGAGTGCCGGGCCTATGCGGCGGCGGCCGACGCCTTCGTCGCCATGACCGAGCACGCCACGCTCTCGGTGCCGCGCGACGCCGGGCTCGATGCCGATTTTGCCGTCCACGCGCCCGACCTCCTGGCCGGCCTCACGGCAGACGACCTGGCTCAGGCCTACCTGCGCGGCGCAGCGGAGCGCCCGATCCCCCGGGTGGACGTGTCCCACATCACGGTGGACACCGTCTCGGTGTCCGAGGCACTGGCCGACCTCATGGCCGTGCCCCGGGACCGGCGCGCCGCCTCGTTCCGCGCCCTGGTGGAAGCGTGCACCACCCGCATGGAGGTCATCGTGCGTTTCCTGGCGCTCTTGGAACTGTGCAAGCTGGGCCGGGTCACCCTCGGGCAGGGCACCACCTTCGGTGACCTGCGCATCGACTGGCTGGCGGACGACGAGGGACTGGCCGGCGTGACCAGCGGGCGCGGCTTGGGCGAGATGTCCGGCATCGAGATTGAGGAGTACAACGGATGAACGAGGATCTCGGGCGGGCTGTCGAGGCCGTGCTGCTGGTGGCGGTCGAGCCCGTCCCGCCCGGCCTGTTGGCCGAACTGCTGGAAGAGCCGGTCGAGCGAATTGACGAGGTGCTGGACGCCTTGGCGCGGGAGTACACCGAGGCGGGTCACGGCTTCATCCTGGCCCGCATCGCCGGAGGGGCCCGCTTGCAGACGCACCCCGACCTGGCCTCCTACGTGGAGCGGTTCGCCAACCGGGACGTCTCGCCCCGGCTGTCGACGGCCGCGCTCGAGACGCTGGCCATCGTGGCCTACCGGCAGCCGGTGTCCCGGGGCCAGATCTCGTCCTTGCGCGGGGTCAACGTCGACGGCGTGACCCGGCTGTTGGAGCAGCGGGGTTACATCGCGGTGGTGGGCCACGCCGAGGGTCCCGGGCAGCCTGCCCTGTTCGGCACCACGGACCTCTTCCTGGAGCGCCTGGGGCTCGACTCGTTGGCCCAGCTCCCCCCGGTCGAGGATTTCCTGCCCGGGCCCGAAGTGGCGGGTCAATTCGAGGAGGAGCTGCAGGCCTCCCTCGGCGTCGACGTCGGGACCGACGACGCCTGACCCTGACGTCCCCGTGGTCGTGCTGGGTGAAGGGGAGCGCCTGCAAAAGGTGCTGGCCCGCGCCGGCCAGGGGTCGAGGCGTGTCTGCGAGGAGCTGATCGCCGCCGGCCGGGTGACCGTCGACGGCACGGTGGCCGTCCTGGGCCGGCGTATCGACGTGACCTCGGCCCGGGTGGAGGTCGACGGAGTCCTGCTCCCGGTGGCGCCCGACCTCGTCTACTACCTGTTGAACAAGCCGCGCGACGTCATCACGACGGCGTCGGACACCCACGGCCGGCCCACCGTCTTGGCGCTCCTCCCGCCCGCACCGCGGGTCTTCCCGGTGGGCCGACTCGACCGGGACACCGAGGGGCTCCTGATCCTGACCAACGACGGGTCGCTGACGCAGCTCCTGACCCATCCATCCCACGGGGTGGAGAAGGAGTACGTGGCCGAGGTCGAAGGCGGCACGCCGGGGGCCGGAGCCCTGCGGGCGCTCCGGCTGGGCGTCGAGCTCGACGACGGCCTCACCGCCCCGGCGGTGGTGGGCGTGCTGGCCCCCGGGGTCCTGCGGCTGGTCATCCACGAGGGGAGGAACCGGCAGGTGCGCCGGATGTGCGACGCCATCGGCCATCCGGTTCGTCGCCTGGTGCGCACCCGGATCGGTCCACTGCGCGACACCGGGCTGGCGCCCGGGCACTGGCGGGTGTTGACCCCTCCCGAGGTGCGGGCGCTGGCCGGGGCCGCCGGGCCGGGCCGCCACGCCGGCTGAACGGCCCCGGGGGGCGGGCGACGTGGGCAAAGTGGGCGACGTAGGCGACGTGGGCGCGAAACCGGCCCAAGTAGCATGCTGCCGTGCGATGGGGAAGCAAGAAGCGAGCAATGGGTGCGCAGGCGGCCGTCGACGGCGTGCCGTTCTGGTGGCATTCGATCGATCTGGGCGACGGGATCGTCACTCCCGGCCGTAAGGGGGCCGAGCAGCTGGCCGAAGAGCTGGCCACCATGAGGTTGCCCGATCTGCGCGGCAAGACCGTGCTCGACATCGGAGCGTGGGACGGCTACTTCTCCTTCGCGGCCGAGCGGCTCGGAGGGGCCGTCACGGCCTTCGACTACTTCGAGTGGTCGACCGATACCGACGCCAAGATGCGCTACTGGAAAGCGTGCATGGATTCGGGGGAGGAGCCCAAGCCGTACCGTGAGGTGCCCGGCCTGTGGGCGCCCGACCGGCTTCCCGGCAAGCGGGGCTTCGACACCGCCAAGACGGCCTTGGGGAGCACGGTCAACGAAGTTGTCGCCGACTTCACCACGGTCGATCTCGACCAACTGGGCCAGTACGATGTCGTCTTCTTCCTCGGCGTGCTCTACCACCTCCGGGAACCGTTCGACGCGCTGAAGCGCCTCGCCGCCATCACCCGCGAGGTCGCCATCATCGAGACGGCGGCCCTCGCCACCCCGGAATTCGCGCCGGACCGCTGCCTCTTCGAGTTCTTCCCCGGGGCCGAGTTGAACGGCGATCCCACCAACTGGTGGGCGCCCAACCTGGCCGCCCTGGTCGGCGCCTGCCGGGCAGCCGGGTTCACGCGCATGGTGCCGACGGTGCCCGAGCCCGAGACCCCGGGGCACTATCGCATGACCGTGCAGGCCTGGAAGTAGTGACGTAGTGGAGGTCGTGAATTAGTGGAGACCCTGGACCGATTGGCGCCGTCCGTCCGCCGCGCCGGCCACCGGGCCGTGCAGGCCCTGCCCCCGGCGGCGCAGCAACAGGTGCGTCGAGCCGGCCGCCGCGGCTTTCGGGCCCTCCCTCCGAACGCCCAACAAAAGGTGCGCGAGCTGTGGGGCCGGCCGGGCGGCAGGCGGGCCACGCCGGGCACATCACCGGCCGCACCGAGCGCCGCACCGAGCGCCCCACGGAGCGCCTCAGCGGGCGGCGTCCGCCGGATCCCGCTGGACCGCCTCGACGCCGAACTGGCCGAGGCCGCTCGGTTGTTCTCGGTCTCGGAGGACCAGGCCCGCCACTTCCTGGACCATTTCGAGGTGGCGCTGCCCCTCGATGCGCCCACCGACCCGTTCTCGGCCGACTACCGGGAATGGACGTGGGACCTCTACCGTCGGATATCTGGTCGCGCCGCCTACGAGCTGGACAACGAGGCGTCGCCCTTCGATCTCGAGGTCGCCAAGGCGCGGCCGTATCCCTTCCAGACCGAGTCGGCGGCCACCGTGGCGCACGATCTCCAGGCCCGCAGTCGCCTCATCGGTTCGATCGGCGAGGCCACCTCGGATGGCCTGGCTCCGCCGGCCCGCCTGGTGGAGTTCGGTCCCGGATGGGGCAATCTCACCAACGACCTGGCCGCCACGGGCTTCCAGATCACCGCGGTCGAGGTCGATGACCAGTTCTGCACCTTGATCCAGGAGCGATGCGCCGTCCCGGCCAATCTCCGCATCGTCAAGAGCGACATGCTGGCGTTCGAGACGGCCGAGCCCTACGACGCCGCCATCTTCTTCGAGAGCTTCCACCACTGCGCCGACCACCTGGCCATGCTGCGCCGGCTCCATCAGATCGTCCGGCCCGGCGGGCTCGTGTTCTTCGCCTCCGAGCCGATCGCCCCCTTCGCCTACCCGTGGGGTCCCCGGCTCGACGGGCTCTCGGCCTGGTCGTCCCGGACCTACGGCTGGTTGGAGCTCGGCTTCGAGACTCGATACTTCGACGCCGCGCTGGCCCGTACGGGATGGGCGGCCGACCGCCAGCGCTCCGGTCCCGGGGACAGTCCCATGGACGTCTACGTGGCGCGGGCGGACCCCGGGTGGTCCGGGTAGGGCGGAGGACCAGAAGGCCCACCAGAAGGCCCATCGCTCCTCAACCGTTAGCATGAGCGGCCATGTCATCCGCCATCACGGTCCGCGGCCTGCGCGGGGCCACCACCCTCGAGGCCGACACGGTGGAGCAGGTCACCGAGCGATCCCAGGAACTGATGCGCCAGATCATGGTGCGCAACGACCTGTGCGAAGACGACATCGTCAGCGTGATCTTCACGGCGACTGCCGACGTGAACAGCGCCTTCCCGGCCACGGCGGTCCGGGAGATCGGGTTCGGCGCGGTCCCATTGCTCTGCGCCGCCGAGATCGCCGTTCCCGGCTCCATGCCGCTGTGCATCCGGGTCCTGCTCCACGTGCACACGAAGAAGACCAAGGAAGAGATCCACCACGTCTACCTCCACGGCGCCCAAGGGCTCCGCGATGACCTCCCTGACTGAGGGTGAGGGCCCGAGGGCGCTCGTCGTAGGGACCGGATTGATCGGTGGCTCCATCGCCCTGGCCCTGCGCCGGCGCGGCTGGCACGTCGCCGGCACCGACGCCGACGCCGAACGGTTGGCCGAGGCACTCCGTTCCGGCGTGGTGGATCAGGCCGGGGACGATCTCGATGCCGGCGTCATCTTCATCGCCGTGCCGGCGGCGGCCGTGGCCGACGAGGCCCGTCGGATCCTGGCCACCCCGGGACGCCGCTCCGACGTGGTCGTGACCGACGTCAGCGGGGTCAAGACCGCCATCGTGGAGGCGGCCGACCATCCGCGATTCATCGGCGGGCACCCCATGGCCGGCTCGGAGCAGGTCGGGCTCCGGGGGGCCGACCCGGACCTCTTCGAAGGGGCCGTCTGGGTCCTCACCCCGACTGCGGAGACCGATCTGGACGCGTTCACGACCCTGCAGGGCGTGGTGACCGCGCTGGGAGCGGACGTGCTGGTCCTCTCGGCCCCGGACCACGACCGCCTGGTGGCCGTGGTCTCGCACGTGCCGCACCTGGTGGCCGCCACGTTGATGAACGCCGCCGCCACCGGGGCGGAGCAGAACGGCTCCTTGCTGCGCCTGGCCGCCGGAGGGTTCCGGGACATGACCAGGGTCGCCGCCGGGCATCCGGGGATCTGGCCGGACATCTGCACCGAGAACGCCGGCCCCATCGTCCATGCCCTCGATGCCCTGGTGGGCGAGCTGACGACCATGCGCGATCGGGTGGCCGGGAACGACCGGGAGGCGATCTACCAAGGGCTGCAGCGGGCCAGCGCGGCCCGCCGCAACCTGCCGGCACGATTCGTGCGACCGGACGATCTTTCCGAGCTCCGCATCCCCGTGCCGGACAAACAGGGCCAGTTGGCCGAGATCACCTCGTTGGCGGCGGACGCCGGGATCAGCATCTACGACATCGAAATTGCCCACTCGGCGGAGGGACCGCGCGGTGTCCTGATCCTGGTGGTCGATTCGGCGGACGCCGGGCGGTTGTGCGAGGCCATCGTGCACCGGGGCTACCGCTGTCGCGCCGAACGGCTCTCATGAGGGCGCCGCGCACGCTGGTCGTCCCGGGGGGTACGGCGTGCCAGGGCTCGGTGCGGACCCCCGGTGAGAAGTCGATCTCGCATCGATCCGTGCTCGTGGCCGCCCTGGCCGAGGGGACCTCCGTGGTCCAGGGCCTCTCCGACGGAGCGGATGTGGCCTGCACGCTCGGCGCGGTCGAAGCCATGGGGGTCGAGGTCGAGCGAACTCCGGGCGGGGACGTGGTCCTCCACGGCGGACGGAGCCGCCTGCATGCGCCCACCGGGCCCATCGACTGCGGGAACTCCGGCACCTCCATGCGATTGCTGGCCGGGATGGTGGCGGGCTTCGGGTGGGAGACGGAGCTGGTGGGCGATGCCTCGCTGTCCCTCCGCCCGATGGACCGGGTGGCCGAGCCGCTCGAGCTCATGGGCGCCACCGTGGAGGGCTCCGGTGATCGTCGACTGCCCCCACTGCGCATCCGGGGCGGCGACCTGGTCGGCATCGACTGGACCAGCCGGGTGGCCAGCGCCCAGGTGAAGTCGGCCATCCTCTTGGCCGGGCTCTCCGCGACCGGGCCCACGACGGTGCGCGAGGCGGTCACCACGCGGACCCACACCGAGGAGATGCTGGTCGATGCCGGTGCCGACCTCACCGTCGAGCCCTGGGGAGAGGGCCGTGTGGTCAGGGTCCGCCCATCGACCCTGCGCCCGGTCGACCGACAGGTGCCGGGCGATCCCTCCGCCGCCGCCTTCTTCGTGGTGGCCGGGTGCGTGGTGCCCCAGAGCGTGGTCGACGTGCGCGGGGTCTACTCGGGCCCGGCCCGCTTGGGCTTCGCCACCGTCCTGCGGCGGATGGGGGGCCAGGTCGTCTTCACGTTCGATGACGACAACGCCGCGTCCGGCCACACGACGTCCATCACGGCCCAGGCCGGACCGCTGCGCGGCACCGACGTCGCCGCGGCCGAGATCCCCTCGCTGGACGAGGTACCCGCCCTGGCCGTGGCCGCCGCGGTGGCCGAGGGCGTCACGGTGTTCCATGACGTGGGGGAGCTCCGCGTCAAGGAAGTCGACCGGCTGGCCGCCGTCATCGACCTGGTGCGGGCCTTCGGTGGCCAGGCCGACGCGTCGGGTGACGACCTGCGGATCACCGGGGTGGGGCCCGAGGGTCGATTGCACGGCGCGCCGTTCGACAGTCGGGGCGATCACCGCATGGCCATGGCGGCGGCCGTCGCCGCCCTGGCGGCGGGACCGGGGGAGCGCAGCCTCATCACCGGGTTCGATGCCACCGAAACCAGCTACCCGGCGTTCGCCGAGGACCTCCGGTCCCTGATCGCCTCGGACGGGCCGCTGGTCCCGCGCCCGCTGGTGATCGCCATCGACGGCCCGGCCGGAGCGGGGAAGTCGACCGTGTCGAGGGCGGTGGCCACACGCCTGGGGCTCGAGCGCCTCGATACGGGGGCCATGTACCGTGCGGTCGCCGCCCTGGCCTTGTCCCGCCACATCGCGCCCGACGACGAGCCAGCAGTCGCCGCGCTGGCCGCGGCCGCCACCATTTCGGTCGGCCGCCGCGTGGTGATCGACGACCTCGACGTCACCGACGTGATCCGTTCCCCCGAGGTGGGGCGGGCCGTGTCACTGGTCGCCGCCAACGCCGGAGTGCGACGCCACATGGTGGCCCTGCAACGGGCCTGGGCCCTCGAACACGGTGGGGGCGTGGTCGAGGGGCGTGACATCGGCAGCGTGGTGTTCCCCGACGCGGCGGTCAAGGTGTACCTGACGGCCTCACCGGAGGAGCGGGCCCGCCGGCGCCATGACGAACCGGCAGCGGGCGTGGCCCGTCGTGACCATCTCGACTCGACCCGGGCTGCCTCGCCCCTGGTCGCCGCCCCCGACGCTCGCCTTCTCGATACCACCGGCCGCAGCGTGCACAATGTCGTCGAGGAGGTCCTGTCGTGGCTGTGAGCACACCTGCGCCTGGCCGGCATCAAGAATTCGCCATCGAGCCCGAACGCCAAGTGGCATACCGGATCATGCGCCGTATCTTCACGACGTGTATGTGGGTGCTCTTCCGGCCCAAGGTCGCGGGCAAGGAGCACGTGCCCAGCAGCGGGCCGGTGATCCTCGCCCCCGTGCACCGCTCGTTCGCCGACTTCGGCTTCACCGCCTTCTGCACGAGGCGCAAGCTCTTCTTCATGACCAAGGACAGCATGTGGGAGAGGAAGTGGCTGGGCCGGCTCCTCCTCTACGTGGGCGCGTTCCCGGTGCATCGCGAGTCGGCCGACCGTGAGGCTCTGCAGCGGGCCGAGGAGGTCCTCAAGCGAGGGGAGTGCCTGGTGCTCTTCCCTGAAGGCACCCGACGGCAGGGTTCGGTCATCGAGAACCTCATGGAGGGCGCGGCCTTCCTCTCGGCGCGTACCGGGGCTCCGATCGTTCCCATCGGCATCGGCGGATCGGACCTGGCCATGCCCAAGGGCAAGATCCTGCCGAAGCCGCTGACGATCCAGGTGGTGATCGGCCCGGCCATCCCACCGCCGCCCCGCACGGGCGGGGGTCGCGTCTCGCGCTCGTCCGTCCACGCCGCCACCGACGATCTGGTGGCCAAGCTGCAAGTCGTCTACGACGAAGCGCGGGCCAAGACCGGTCGGTACTAGCCGTGACGGGGAGCCCGATCCCGCTGCTGGCCGCCGCGGTCTCGACGCCCGAGCTGGTCCTTTTTGCGGTGCTCGGACTGGCGTTGGCCGCCATCGGCGGGGCCATGGCGTCGAACGTCGGCGGCTTCGGAGATTGGCTCCTGGAGCACTTCATCCCGAACCTGCTCAGGATGGGGAGTGCCGAATCCGACCGCCGCACCTTCGGCTGGGGCTATCTCCTGGTGGGCCTGGTGGTGGCGGTGGTGTGCCTGACCCGCCTGGTCTAGCGCGGCAGGCGGGTCAGGTGGGCCGCACGCGACCGGAGGTTCAGGAGGTTCGCGGTCGGGCGACGTCCTTGCGCTCGCGCCACCACGTGGTCAGCACGACGCGGCCGTAGCGCAGGCCGAAGAGATAGTTCTTGCCCTTCTTGGTGGTGCCGGACGCCCGGGGCAGCCACACGGTCGGGCGTTCGGTCACCCGCCAGCCCCGCTTCATGCACACGATGAGGAGTTCCGCCGTCTGGTACTGCGACTGGGTCAGTCGGTGCGTCACGTCATCGAGCATGGTGACCCGCAAGGCCCGGTAGCCGTTCGACGTGTCGGTCAGCTTCGTCCCGCCGATGGCGCTCAGGATGGACGAGAAGACCCGCACTCCGGCTTTGCGAATCCGGTCCGTGGTGGTGTCCTGCCCGAGCACGCGGGAGGCCAGGACGAAATCGGCCTCGTCGTCGAGCAGGGGCTGCAGCATCACCGGGATCTCAGCCGGGTCGTTCTGCCCGTCGGCGTCGAGCGTGACCACGTACTGCGCCCCCAACTCCACGCACAGGGCGTAGCCGATCCGCAGGGCGTAGCCGTGGCCGAGGTTCTCGCTCAGCACGAAGGTGATGGCGCCGGCCTCGAGCGAGACCTCATCGGTGTGGTCCGAGCCCCCGTCCACGATGACCAGGGTGGACACGTCCAGACCGTTCACCGACTTCGGCATGGCGGCCAGGACGGCCCCGATGTTGCGCTCCTCTTCGAAGGCGCAGATCAGCCCGACGACGGGGGCGAGCTTCAGGTCGGGATAGCGGGCGGTGAACGTCTGGCGCGACTCCGCGATGACCCGGCGGGCCATTGCCGGATCGGTGCGGACGCGTGCGCTTCTCGTTGCCGGTGGCCCGGCGGTCAAAGCGACGTGAATGACCCGAAGACCTCTCGCACCATCGGCTCGAAGTGCGCCAGCGGCTTGGTCGGGTAGTCAGGGTCGAAGCTGATCTGGTCCCAGTCATCGGCAAACTGCTCGGCCAGGCCGTACCAGCTGGCGCCCTTGTGCTGATCGCGGGCATTGGGGTCGAGGCCGATGAATTCGTAGTAGTGCCGGCCCTGGAAGTCCTGGTGGGTCAGGATCATCTGGAAGGTGTCGTGGCTGACATAGGGCCGCAGTATCTCCGCTGCGATGCGGGGGTGGTTGATGACCGATATGGCCTTGCCGATGTCATGGCAGAGCGACGCCACGATGACTTCCTGGGAGGCGCCGGCCTCCTCGGCCCGGGTGGCCGTCTGCAGCGAGTGGACCAGCTGATCCACGGCGAAATTGTCGGTGATCCTCTCCAAGGAGGCCAGCATGGCCAGCACGCTCTCGGCCACGCGGGGCTGCTGCTCCATCGTCTCTCCGACGATGGCCTGCCATTCAGCCGCCGTTGATTCGTCCATTCGGGTAAACGTCACGTGACCATCATCGCGCCGACGCGCCCATCGCGCCGACGCGCCTCATGAGGCCAGCATGTCGAGGACGTCGGCCGCCGAGACGGCCCGGTCCTCGGCCACCGGATCGGCCCGCACGGCCGTCGGGCGCCCCGAGAGGAAGCCCATGGTGCTCCCGACGGCCCGTAAGAGCTCCCGCAACTCCGGTGGCGGCGGAAAGTACTCGTCTTCGGTGGTCACGGTCACCTCGGTCACCCCGTCACGGGGGGCCAGGGCCGTGATGACCTCTTCCACCAGGGCTTCCGGTGCCGACGCGCCGGCGGTGACGCCGACCGTACCCGACAGGTCCCCGGGCAGCTCCTCCGCGGCGTTGATGCGCAACACCCGGGGGCAGCCCGACGCCCGGGCCACCGCCTCGAGCGCAACGGTGTTCGATGAATTGGCCGAGCCGATGACCACGACCGCATCGGCCTCGCTGGCGATGGCCTTGAGCGCGGCCTGGCGGTTGGTGGTGGCGAAGCACAGGTCGCTCCGATTGGGCATCCACAGGTCGGGGAAGCGCCGGCGGGCGGACTCCATGAGGCCGCGCCACTCGTCGTGGCTGAGTGTCGTCTGCGCCAGCAACGCCATCGGGGTCCCGGCTTCCCCGCCGATCTCCAGCGCATCGAGGTCCTCTTCGTGTTCGACCAGCCGCACCGAATCGGGCGCCACCGCCATGGTTCCCACCGCCTCCTCATGGCCGGCGTGCCCGACGTAGAGCACGGTGTAGCCCTTCCGGCTCCGCACCTTGAGCTCGTGGTGGACCTTGGTGACGAGGGGGCAGACGGCGTCGACCACCACGCCGCCCTGGGCCCGTGCCGCGGTCACCACGTCGGGGGCCGAGCCATGGGCACTGAGCATGAGCGGCGCGCCCGGCGGCACGTCGGCCACGTCGTCGACGAAGATCACCCCCTGGGCGCGGAAGCGGTCGACCACGTGACGGTTGTGCACGATCTCGTGGTAGCAGTAGACGGGGGGTTCGAAGACCCGCACCATCCAGGCCAGGGCCTTGATCGCCTTCTCCACGCCGGCGCAGAACCCCCGGGGCTCGGCCAGCAGGACCCGTTCGACGTCGGACACCTGCTCAACGCTACCGGGACTCCGCCGCCCCGCCTCCTCGGGCCGGTCCCGGCCCCGGGAGCTCCAACGGGGACCGGACCCGGGCCGCCCCTGATCCGCGACGGGCCAAACCGCTAGTAACCTGGGCGGATGTCCGCTCCCACGGTGACTTCGGTCACCGAGGCGTCGCCGGCAGCCCGGGCCGGATTGGCCGTGGGTGATGCACTCCTCTCCTTGAACGGGCAGGAGCCGCGCGACGTCATTGATTTCCAGCAACTCTGTGACGCCGACGACCTCAGCGTCCTGGTCCAGCGCGCCGGCGCGGCCCTCCCGCGCCTGATCCGGATCGACAAGGAGCCGGGCGAGCCCTTCGGGGTCGAGGTCTCCTCGGCCGTGTTCGACCGCATCCGGACCTGCGACAACCATTGCGCCTTCTGCTTCATCTACCAGCTGCCGAAGGGGATGCGACGGTCCCTCTACCTGAAAGACGATGACTATCGGCTCTCATTCCTGTACGGGAACTTCACCACCCTCACCCGGTTCACCGAGCTCGATGCCGAACGCATCCTCACCGAGCGCCTCGGCCCGCTCTTCGTCTCGATCCACAGCACCGACCCCGAGCTACGAGCCCACATGCTGCGCAATCCCAAAGGGGCGACCAGCCTGCGCTGGCTCAAGGTGCTGCTCGATGGCGGCATCGAGGTGCACGGCCAGGTCGTGGTCTGCCCCGGTGTCAACGACAGCGACGCCCTCGAGGACACGTTGGCCGGCATCCTCGACCAGTACCCGAAACTGGCCACGGTCGGAGTCGTCCCACTGGGCGTCAGCCAGTTCTCCAAGGAAGCCGAGATGCGCGCCCACACGACCGAGGAGGCGGCCTTCGTCGTCGACACAGTGGGGCAGTGGCAGAAGATCTACCGGCGCACCCTCGGTCGTCGCCTGGTCTACGCGGCCGACGAGTACTACCTGTTGGCCGAGCGGCCCTTCCCGACGGCCACGTCGTATGACGAGTTCCCCCAGCACGAGAACGGCATCGGCATGGCCCGGGCCTTCGTGGATTCCTTCGCCAGTCCCACCGCCGACGGGCCCGGGGGCGTGCGCCACGGCTTCTTCGCTTCGGTGGATTCGGCCCCCGCCGAGGGCTACCGAGCCCCCCGGACGGTCCCGACCGGGCCCGTGACCAGCCCGCCTGGCCCCGATGACCGGCCCGTCACCGTGCTGACCGGGACCTACGGTGCCCGCGTCCTGGCTCCCCTGGTGGCGGAGCACCCGCGCCACGACGTCAGCGTTCGCGAGGTCACCAATGACTTCTTCGGCGGCAACATCGGGGTGGCCGGGCTGCTGACCGGCGAGGACCTCACCCGGGCCCTGGCGGCGAGCCCGACCGAGATGCGCTACCTCCTGCCCGACGCCTGCCTCAACGAGGGTCGCTTCCTCGACGGGTTGACCCTGGCCGATCTCCCCCGCCCGGTCGAAGTCGTCCCCACCGACGGCGGCTCTCTCCGGCTGGCGCTCGACGGCACGTCATTTCGCGGCGGGTGTGCGGCATGAGCGAGCTCAACGGCCTCCTTCCCATGGTGGTGGTGGCCGGTCGGCCCAACGTCGGCAAGTCGTCGCTGGTCAACCGGATCGTGGGTGAACGCGCTGCCGTCGTCGAGGAAGAGCCGGGCGTCACCCGTGACCGCAAGGTCCTGAGTGCCGATTGGACCGGCGTGCCCTTTTCCATCATGGACACCGGAGGCTGGCTGGCCAGTGGGAACGCGCTGGATTCGAAGGTGAGCCAGCAGGCCGAGCAGGCGTTGGCCGAAGCCGACGTGATCCTGCTTGTGGTGGACGTCACCACGGGGGTCACCGATGAAGACCTGGCCGCGGCGAGAATCATCCGTAAGGCCGGCCCTCCGGTCCGTTTGGTCGTCAACAAGGTCGACGACACCAACCGGGAGTCCTCGGTCTGGGAGTTTGTCAGTCTGGGCGTGGGCGACCCGTTTGCGGTCAGCTCGCTGCACGGACGGGGCACCGGCGATCTGCTCGACGCCGTGGTGGACCTTCTTCCCCCGCCGATCCCAGCGGAAGACCGGGTCGCGGCACCGGCGCTGCATGGCCCCGGATCGACGCCCCGGGTGGCCATCATCGGCCGGCCCAACGTCGGCAAGTCCACCCTGTTCAACCAGTTGCTGGGCCAGGAGCGTTCGATCGTGCACGACATGCCGGGCACCACCCGCGACGCCATTGACACGGTGGTCGAAACGGCTGACGGCCCCGTCTGCTTCATCGATACCGCCGGCCTCCGCCGTCCGGCCCGGACCGAACGCGGCACCGAGCACCATTCCGTCCTTCGCGCGCTGCGGGCGCTGGAACGGGCCGACATCGCCGTCCTGGTGATCGACGCCACCGTCGGTGCGTCCCATCAGGACCAGCGACTGGCCGAACGCATCGGTGTATCGGGCTGCCCGGCCATCGTCGTCCTCAACAAGTGGGATCTGGTGCCGACCGATGACCGTGACGATGTCCTGCTCGGCGTGGGTGATCGCCTGGCCTTCCTGGGTGCCGCCCCGGTCCTGAAACTTTCCGCCCTTTCGGGCCGGGGCGTGCACCGTATCCTCCCGGCCCTGCGTGACTCGGTCGAGTCGTATCACCAGCGGGTGCCCACTGGTGCCCTCAACCGGGCCGTTCTCGAACTGCAACTGCGCCAGTCCGCCCCCCGCTCCAAGATTCGCTACATCGTCCAAGGCGCCATTGACCCGCCCACCTTTACCCTTTTCACCAATGGGCGACTGCCCCAGACGTACCTGCGCTACATCGAGCGTGGACTGCGCGAAAAGTTCGAATTCGGCGCCACCCCGATGAAGCTGCGGGTGCGCATCGGCGGCAAGTGATGGTCGGAGGCGCCTAGTGGCCTGGTGCGAGGAGTGCGACACCTTGGTCGAAGACGACGACCTCGGCGACGAGGGGGAGTGCCCCGCCTGCGGGACCATCCTGGTTGACCAGGAGCGACCGCCGATCCCGTGGTACTTCAAGGCCATGTTGGTCGCGTCGGTCATCTACTTGGGTTATCGGGGCTATCAGGGCATCACCTGGATCGCCGGCCATGTGTGAGCCTTGGGGTGGTTGATTCCCCGGAAGCCCGGTAGTCCCTGGCGGTCCGCTCGCCCGCTCGTTCCCGGAGGTCCGGTAGCGTCGCCGCCCATGGCGATCTACGAATACGAAGGGATAGCGCCGACCATTGATTCCGAGGCGTACGTGCACCCGGACGCGGTCATCATCGGCGACGTCACCATTGGCTCCGAATCCACCATCTGGCCGGGGGCCGTCCTCCGTGGTGACTATGGAGCCATCGCGGTTGGCACTCGCACGTCGGTCCAGGACGGGACGGTGATCCACGCCGGCCCAAACTTCCCGACCATTGTCGGTGACGGCTGCGTCATCGGCCACCTGGCTCATCTGGAAGGGTGTCGGCTCGAGGACGATTCACTTGTCGGCTCCGGCTCGGTGGTCCTGCACTATGCCGTCATCGGGCGCGGCGCCACCGTGGGCGCCAATGCGGTGGTACCCAATCGCATGATGGTGCCGCCCCACGCGCTGGCGATCGGCGTCCCAGCCATCATCCGGGAGAACAAGAGCAGCATCGAGATGATTCAATTCTCCGCCGCCGAATACGTGGCCAACGGGAAGCGCTTCCGCGCTTCCCTCCGCCGGGTCGGCTAGCGCCGTGGCTCCCGGCCCGCGCTGCGTCCCGGGAATCCGACCCTCGAGAATCACTCCTCCTGGGCGCCGTTCGTCGGGTCGTCCGCAAACTCAATGAAGCGGTTGGGGCCGAGGTACTCCGACGGTACGTCGTCGATGGTGGCGTACCGTTCGGTCAGTGTGACATTTGAGGGTGCGTCCTCCAGCTCAGCTTCAAAGACGGCGCACAGGGCAATGTCTCGGGCGTCCGCACACACGTCGTCAATCGGCGCTTCGTCGTTCACCAGCCGTTCGTACGAATCGATGGTGATCTGGGCCACCAGGCAATACGTACATCCGTCGGGGCTGCCACCGACGATGCGACCGACCAGGCAGTGCTTCCGTCCATCGTCGATGACGTAAACGGCGTGATCACCGGTACCGAAACGCTGCCGGATCCGCACGTCCGTTCGATCAAACAGATGGACGTGGCGGTGGTACTTCATGGACCACAGGGCGGCACGGGGAATCTCGCTTTCCCCGTCCTCCTCCAGGCTCAGTGATTTTGTGGGGACGAACACCGGGCTGGGCGCGCCATAGTGGCCGGTGGGAGCAGGCCATGGGCCACCCGTCGGCTCGCGTGGGCCATCGGAGCTGATGACGTCCGGGTCGCTCTCGGGACCGTATCGATCTCCGTCGTCCGTCATGTGCGGCCTCTCTGTCCAGCCGTGTCGGCGCCGACAACCGACCATCCTGCCGCCAGTCCGGCTATCCCTTGGGGAAGACGTCCTTGCCAAATGGCACCAGTCCCTTGGCCGCGGCAAAGCCCAGGTGTCCCTCGCCGTCGACGCCCCCCGTTGTCAGACCGAGCAGGTCTTCGTAGCTGCGCAGCGCCGAGTAGTGGTTGTAGCTCCCCGTGGTGTCGGTGGTTCCCGGAGCGATGTATTTCGCATCCAAGAGGAGCGCCCCGACCTGACCACCCCCGGGCGCGGTATCGGTGCTGAGCGCAGCGTTTCCAGGCGCATGGGTGTTGGGCCCGCTCGCCTCGTTGCAACAAGCCGTCGCGTAGGTGGGGTCCGATTGGTTCACATCGGCTTCATCGAAGGTCACGACGACAAGGGTGTCGCCATGCTTGTACGCGGGGGAGCCGAGGATCAGGGGCATCCACGTCTGGAGGAACTGGTCGGCCCCGGTGAGCCCACCGACGTCGGTCCCGGTGCTGTTCGTCCCGGCGCAGGTGGCATCGTGGCCGTCGCTGCATAGATTGGGCGTGATGAAGGCGAAGCTGGGTGTGGTCTTCTCACTCTTGAGGTCCTTCACCAAGTGGCTGGTGGCGTTGGGTTGACCGAGGGGAACCACATTTGCGTCACACTCGGCGGTGTTGTCAATGATCGAGTGAAACCACATAAAGGGGTTGTGACGGGTGGTGTACTGGTCGGCCGACGTCGCGACCTCGGCCGTGTCGGTGGCCCCGATGGCCGGATGCGCACAGTCGGTCCCGCCTGTGGGATCGGCCACGCCCCCATCGCGTGAGGGTGTGTTCCCCATGTCCTGCTCGTAGGCCCGCCACGAAGCCACGTGTGTGGTCTTGTTGGGTGGGATCTTGGTATCGAGTTGATTGGCGATGGTCTGGACGCCAGACGGGTACACGCACCCCGTGCCGTCGACCTGCCCGGGATTGGCCGCACTATTGGCATCCGGTGTCCCTGGCAACATATTGGCGAAGGCGAACCCATTGCCGGAGCAGTCGGCTTGCGTTTCCGCGGTAGGCGCCTGCCCCGAGACCTGAGCGATGTAGTTGTCCAGGCTGGCATGGCCGACGGCGTAGTAGTTCTGGAGGAGCTCACCCTTTTTGCGCAGGGTTCCGTTGAGGTAGGTGGCGGGGGAGTTGGCTCCGAAGGTGGTCTGGTAGCCCTCGTTCTCGAGTTCAATGACGAGAACATGATTGATCTTTCCCGGTGCGAGCGCAGCCCGTCCCTGGGTGGTCTTCGAGGGTGTCGCCGCGCCGGCACCGACTGCGCTGACGGCGCTTCCGAGGACGAGTCCCAGGGCCAGGGCTGTGACGGTGAGCGCGCCTAGACCAAAGGTGCGACGATGACCCGTTCGAAACGCAGCGGCAGTGCGTAGCGTTCGGCGTCTGTCCGTGCTCATCGATTCCTCCGTGTGTGAGTGGCTCATAGTGCGGCCGGTGAGTGTCGGCTGCGTGGCTGGCAGGGTAGAGCCGGGCGCTCGGACTGCGGGCCGGAATGTAGCACCGACCCGCCTGTGGTCCACCGCGGATACCGGCGGTCCCCTCGATGAGTCGCGGCGGACGGCTGATCGGTACGCCCGGCTCGTACCCCTGCCTTTGGGCATCGAACCCCGGAGTGCGGAGAGCAGGCATCGAATGGGCCACCTCGTTTCAATGACCATCCGGTCGCGTGATTGTGGCGCTTGGTGAGTTCGGTTGTCTGTCGTGGCTCCGCGTCCTGGCGTCACGTCGATGCGTGGCGACGAGCGCCTCTCGGGCGACGGCGCCGACGAATCACAAGTGTGGCCTTGTGAACCGCCACCCTTTGACTCTCCTCGCCTCGATCACATTGTGGCCTCCTTTCGTCGACGGTCGCAGACCTCAGGCGCAGACTCTCGAACTGATCGACGGCCATCGCGATGCGACGGTGGTGCTGGGCTGACATATCGTCCGTCAGAAGTGAAACCTATGTGACAATTTGGTGATCCATTTCCGAATTCCTGTGCGACATCGGCGGTTCGGACGTACATTTCAGCGTGCTATTGGGGACAGATGAGGAAGTGGGACGAGCCATTCTCGCCAACCTGGCCTGGGGAGCCGCCCGCGAGGCCCTCGGTCGGGCCGACGAACTTGCCAAAATGCAACCATCTCACTCCTCTCTTTCACAAGCGGATGCAGCGCGGGCCGAGGTGGTCAGAACGAGCGAGATGTTCAATGAAAGCTTGGCGGCGGTCGGCTTGGGCCCGTTTCTTGCCGACGACGAGTGGTTTTTCTCGGTCGCTGCGCCGGCAACGCAACGTGTTCGCCAATCTGTGCAACGAGTGACCGATCTCCTTCCGGCATTGTTCAATTTGGATGTGGTGCTCTCACGTCATCACCGCAGAGAGGTCGACCCAACACTGAGGTGATCAGAGTTGCGGTGTCTCGGTCCTTGGTTGCCATTCCAACGACACTGGCCGACTGACTTCGACCCCCTCGGGAGTTGCGCCGGACACGCTCCCTGAGATTGGAGACATGGGTGATGATCACCCACGTCTCCAATCCTGATGGTCGGGTACGTCGCCCCGTGAAACGGTATAGATGTGGCGCAACTGTATCTACGGTCTGTCCCGGGGGCATGAATGCGACAGCAACGGTATAGACGAGTCACAGTTGACTAGTCTATGCCACATCTATATCATAGTGGTGTGCCCCGACGTCAACCTCTGGTTGAGGTAACGCCACTGTCCGGGGCGATGCCAATCAGGACTGGGCCGGCGACGGCAATCCCGAGTCTGTTCACCGCTTTCGTTGATGATCCAGCCCAGCCCCTGCTTGTGCAAATGAAGGTGAAGACGATTGCTGGTCAACGGCCAGAAGTGAGAGAACTCCACCTGGAGTCACGAGGTCGTATTGGCGCTGAAGGTCTGACAACGGCGGGTCTGCGTCGTGTACGAATCGCCCAGGCGCTCAAACTGGCCCTCGCAAAGGCCACGGTTCGCGTGTCCGACGAAGGCGATGCTCTCTTTCGACTGACCGAAGATCCTCAAGGCGCGGCGTGGGGGAGTGGGCCAGTGACGCGGCCTGTCCGCGGTGAGCCAGTGGCTGAGGAATTCCTGCAGTTGGTGGCCAAGACCTACCGGGCGGCGGTTGCAAGTGGATCGTGGAGCCCGGTTGAGGACGTGCGACAGCAACTTGGCGGGTCACGCTCCACTGCCGGCCGTTGGGTCGTGCAAGCCCGGAAGGCCGGGGTGTTGAGGCCGGCGATTGGTCGCAAATCGGGTGAAGCAGCACCCAAGATCCGAAGAAGGAAGGCACAAAAGAAATGAGGACAGCACGGAGACATGTCCACAAACGTTGGTCCAGCGGGGATCAGTCCGCTGCCGGCCTCACGCTTGCGGTGATTCTGGGACGCGGCGCACGAGGAGTTGCACCGGTCGCAAAAATCAGTTCCCCGGCACGGGCGGCGATCGGTGCACCAATGCGCGTCGGGGCCGCCACCAGGGGCCTGATACCGTTGGCCGCGTCGCGGGCTGTGGCGCAGCTTGGTTAGCGCGCTTGACTGGGGGTCAAGAGGTCCCGGGTTCAAATCCCGGCAGCCCGACCATGTAGGGGCAGGTCAGAGACAGATCTGCAAGCTGTGTCGCGTCGCCGTGGGAGTAGCGGTCACAGACCGCAAGAATTCACCGTCACGCTTTTTTCGACTTCCGGTAGAGGTCACCGACCAACTGCGCAGCGTCGGCGTCGTCAGCCGGGATGACGTGCGCGTAGACCTCTTGCGCGTGGATCATTGGAACGGTAAGTAGCGAGTTCTTCGGGCGTGTCGGCGTAGTCAGACACGCAGGTAAGGATACGCCTGGGCGCAATGGCACCCTGTCCCAGAACGCCGGATACGTGACTAGGTCCAGCCTCTCCCTCGGCTCAGGCAATTCCTGTGTCGGCGCGCGAAAAACCGCCATTGGTTGGGCGCACCACGTTGCAGGGATGCCAAGCCTTCCGGCTATCGAACAATCTGTACCGCTGGCTCACACGTCAAGCGCAGTCAGCTCGCTTATATTGGATCAGAAGAGAGATGCCGCCTCGGTAATCTCCTTCATGCCTTCCGCCATGGTGCGGGACGGGATCACCCGCATCGAATTCCACTGAGGAAGGCGTGCCTGCATGAGGAAGTCATCCACTGCCTCAGCACGCTCGCTTTCGACGACTACGACTGTGATGTGCTCACGGTTGATAAATGGACCGGCCACAATGGTCACGCCGTTCTGTTCGGCGATCTTTGGGATCTCCGGGCCCATTTCCAAAAGAAGGGCTTTCGTCTTGGCGTTACTGCTCGGGCACACCTCCGCCGAGTGCTCGCCAATGATCACATAGTGCATAACGGCTCCTTTCCTGATGCTCAGGGTAGCGAGCGACATCGCTTGCTGCTGATTCGACTCAGCCAATCCTCAGCTTTGGTGTGGGCGAACTTGGGCTCGCATCGAAGCGCCCCCAATCGCCGGCACGGTTGGACACTCTGACGCGACGGGGGCCGCCCGATAGACCCTGGGCTGACCACATCAAGGCTCCCTTCTACCGAACGTTGGAGGTGACCTCAATCACCGGTGATCGGGCCAAAGTTTGTAGAACGACGCAGTATCGCTCCGTCGTTTGGATAAGGGAATTGAGCTCTTCCTCCGGAACCGAGGTCGTGAGGTTGAACACCAGTCTGATGGCCGTGAACCCAATCGGAGCATCTCGATCGACACCCAACGTTCCACGGAAGTCGAGGTCCCCTTCCGCTCGCACGAGGCCTTCGACCTCAAGGCCCCGGTTGGTTGCGACGGAACGAAGCGTCACGCCAGCACAAGCCACCAGTGCCTGGAGCAACATGTCTCCAGAACAAGCGAAGCTGCCGTCGCCCCCCGAGGCCGGGTGAAGTCCGGCCTCAACCATTGCTCGACCAGTCGCTACAGAACAGCTCACCTCTTCGCTCCCGAGACGGCCCTCTGCCTCCAAGGTGATCATCGCCGCGTTCGGGTCGTCCCGATAGCGAGCCTTCAGCGGAGTCTGGATTTCCTTCAGTTCCTGAGTATCCACGTGAACCTCCTTGGCCCGCCAACTTACCGTTCCGGTGATCCACGTCTCTGAGGGACGGGGTCAGATGTGTCAACGCCGAGCAGGTCGGCGGGTGCCCAGTTCGCCAGTTAAGGGGCGACGCCAGGGAGACCAAATCTCCAGCGGGGTTTGTGGGCGTCCCACCACAGACGGAGACGCCGTGGGGACGGAGGCTGCTTACCATCCACCTGGGGATTCACTCTGGCCCGCCCGAACGGTCGTGTCGGACCACTGGGGAGACTTCGGGGAGTCAGGGTGGTCCCCGCCATCCATTGCAGGGAGGGACCGATGGCTGACGAGAGGGTCGAATACAGGAACCGGATGCAGACAATCAGACCGAAATGCTCTGTGTGCGGGGCTCGAGCGACGGGTCTTAGAGAAGGTGGTTCGTTCGACTCGGAGGGACGGCCCTCAGTCGAGTTCTCTGCCCGCTGTGAAGCCCATATGGAGACAACGGGGCCTAGACCCTTCAGCTAGTCGCTCAGTCTGAGGCGCTTTCCTCCTCTTCTATTGTCGGCAAGTCGGTCGGGTCTGGTGGTGCGAGTTAGTCAGTTCACTTGATATTGAAGTCTGGAAACTCCATTCACCCTGGTGTACGGTCGTATTTCTTGAACTGCCCGCTACCCGTGACCGGAGCCAACATCTCGGTGCTGGTGACGCTGGGGTTACTTCTCGTCGCGACTGGTGCCGTATCCCTGTTGGTCGTCCGCCGACGTGGTGTGGGCCGCGGTGCGGCCTTCGTCATCGCCTTGGCCGTTGGGACGACGGTGCTGACCTTCAGCGAGGCCCCACGGGCTGACGCCGACTCCTGCCCGCCCACCGCTCCGCCAGCCATCCTCACTCCAGCGACGACCACGACGACGACGCCGCCGCCAACGACGACCACCACGACCGCACCAGTGCCCGACCTGACACCGAGCATCAACGGGCCTCTACTGTTCGGGCCTGGACAGGCGAACTACCTCGTCACCGTTTCCAACGTAGGCACCAGAGCGACAGCGGGGCCAATGACCTTTACCGTGAGTGTGGATTTGCTGACCGGCCCACCTCCGGTGACATTGGGGAATCCCATTAGTTCTAATTGGGATGCCACAGGGTCGGGCACCGTCACCTTGACCTTCACGTCGATGGCAGGGTTGGTCATTGCGCCGGGCGGTGCGACCAATGTGGAGTTCACTCTGTTCTACCAAAATGAGAATCCCGCTTCGATGACGCTCGGAGTGTCGCTGCCCACAGGTATCGGCGGAGAGACCAACGGAACTAACAACACGGCGTCTCTAACCGTCGCAGTACCTCCGCCACCCGGGTAAAAGGGAAATCAGGCTAGGGACGCGAGGATTGTAAAAGTTGAATAGCGAGTGGCTACCGTCGGGGCCGTGGACACGTACCAGATTTACGACGGCACCGACGAGAAGGAATCGTGGGCACCGTGGCGCCGGGGCTCTTCGCTCAGGAGGGCCCCAAGGTGCCGATGCCTTTCGACGCACCGATGGTGAGCCCATGGTCTTCGCCGGACTCTGCGAGTACTGGAAAGCACCTGACGACGACCAGTGGCTGCAATCGGCCACCATCATCACGACCTCAGACAACCCCGACGTGCATGAGATCCACAATCGGATGCCCGTCATCTTGGAGAAGAGCACGTGGGAACAGTGGGTGAACTCGGCCTAGCGGACCTTGATGAACTGCAAAGCCTCCTCGTGCCAGCGAAGAAGGGGACGCTGGAGCACCACCCGGTCAGCACGGACGTGGGCAAGGTCAGTAACAACGGGGAATATCTGCTGGAGCCGAACAGGGCATAGCTGGCGCGCTCGCGATTGTTGCCTGGCACATGCAGGCACTACGGGCTACTCAATACGAACCCACCAAACACACCG
>DASZJQ010000199.1:0-27174 GCA_035947875.1 Acidimicrobiales bacterium | reverse complement strand
TACGGTCAGCTCTGTGGGGCGACCCTGGCCCGGGCCCACGCTCGCTCGGGCGATCGGATCGCCATCGCGGCGTACCTGGGCACGTCGGACACCTTCGACAAGGCCATCTGTTCGTTCTCCGAGAGTTACGCCGACCAGAATGAGCGCGACTACGACGCGCTCCTCAAGGCCATCTCTGATGGACGTGTCGTCGCGCAGAGTGGCGTCTGACGAGAGCGGGATCCCGACTGACTCGACCTTCACTGCTGGGTCGGCCGATGGCACAATCACCCACGTGGGGTGATGCAGTACGTTGCAGAAATTTGTACCCTTGACGAACCAGAGCGTAAGGATGCCCAACCATGCCAATCGGTCCAGTCGAATACCTCGTCGTCGGATTTCCCGGGAACAAGTTCACCGGGAAGATCGCCCCGGAGCTGAAGGCTCTGGTGGACTCGGGCACGGTCCGTGTCCTCGATCTGGTCTTCATCGGCAAGGATGTCGATGGCTCGGTCGTGGTGTTCGAAGTCGATGAGTTGGATGGGGTGGCCGAGTTCATTGCGATGGACGCCGACGTCGGTGGCCTCATCGGTGAGAGCGACGTGGCGCACGTGGCGGCCAGCCTCGAGCCCAACAGTTCATGCGCGCTCCTGATCTGGGAAGACGTATGGGCGACCAAGTTCGCCGAGGCCGTTCGCGACGCGGGCGGCATTGTCCTCGAGGGCGCTCGGATTCCTCACGAACTCATCGCCCCCGCCCTGGAGTCGCTCCCAGCGGCCGTTTGACATGAAGCCCTCGATCGAGACAGGAGAAACGACATGATGAGACGACGTCCAATAGCGCGGATGGCAGTTCGGACGACCGTGGTGGCCGGTACCGCCGCAGCCGTCGGGGCGCACGTGGCCAACAAGAATGCGGCGCAGGCGCAAGAAGCTCAAGCGGCCCCGGTGGCAGAGGCCCCGGCGGCGGCTCCGGCCGCTCCCGCCCAGCCGGACAAGATCGCCCAACTCACCCAGCTAGCTGCGCTGAAGGACTCCGGCGCGCTCACCGAGGCCGAGTTCGAAACCGAAAAGGCCAAGCTGCTCGCCTGACTCACGAGACGGGAGGGCGGGAGAGGGCACGGTCGCCTCGTTCCGCCGCCTCGTTCCGCCGCCTCGTTTCGCCGCCCGGGTCGTTCTGGGGGATTGAGCGAGGTCGTTGGTTCAGGCGACGTCCCCCACGGGAGTCGCTCATTTAACATCCTGGCGCCATGCTTCGCCTCCCATCGCCGAGCCCATCGGCTCTGGCCGCGTTCGTATCTTCGAGACTGCCCGGCCGGCGTGTCCGGCACCGGTGCCTGACAATCGGTGCCACGCTGGTGGCCGCGGTCACGGGCCTGCTGGCCACCTCGGGTATCGCCAGCGGTACCGCCGGGGCCTCAAGCCGATCGCCGTTCTATGTGGCCTTGGGCGATTCCTACACCTCCGGCCCGGGACTCCCGGCACAGCTCGGCCCCCAGACCACCCCGCCCGCTCCGGCCGCCTGTCAACGCTCATCCGACAACTACCCGACGATCGTGGCCAAGTCCCTCGGCATCGCGGTCGATGACGTCAGTTGCCTCGGTGCCTCCACCAAGGATCTCGATGCGTCCCAGGGATCGGGGATCCCGGCCCAGCTGTCCGCGCTCGGTCCGTCCACCTCGCTCGTGTCGCTCGGCATCGGCGGCAACGATCTGGGCTTCTCGTCGGTCGTGGCCAACTGCGCCTCCGTCACTCCTTGGGGCGCCACCAAGGTCGGTTGGAGCTGCCGGTCGCACTACACCGTCAACGGCGTCGACGAGCTGGTGTCCATGGTCCACCAGGTGGGCGACCGGGTGGCCGCCTTGCTCACCGACGTCAGGTCCCTGGCGCCGCAAGCCAGGGTGTTCGTCGTCGGGTACCCGGACATCGTCCCGGCCAATGGCAGCGGCTGCTGGCCCATGCTCCCGTTCTCGTCGCCAGACCTCGACTACGTCCGCAGCATCGAAGCGGACCTGAATGACACCTTGTCCCGCGATGCCTCGGCCGCCGGGGATGGCTACGTCAATATGGCGACACCGAGCGCAGCCCACAACGCCTGCACGTCGGCCACCACCCGATGGGTCGAGCCCATTGTCCCCTCGCCGGGCACCTTCCCGCTGCACCCGAGCGCGGTGGGCATGGCCGGCATGGCTCGGGTGCTCGAAGGCGCCATCGCCTCGGTTTGAGCGACACGTCGCTGGTCACCGCGCGGCGCGGCGAGAGGTAGTGAGATTCGATGATCCGGCCGGCGCGCTACACGCCGAGCGAGGCGGTGCGCAGTTGAGTCGCGAGACCGGCATCGCCGGTGATCTCCACCCTCGTTGCGCCCTGGCGTCCCGCTCCGAACATGGTGAGTTCCCCCGGGTCACCCGTGACGACGACACGCTGGCCGGCGCCGCTCTCCTTCTCGGGGCGCCCCGGTGAAGCGAGCACGACTGTGGCGGCGACCTTCTTCGCCATCCCCCCCGGCCCAACACGAGTCCACAGGGCCTCGGCCATCTCGGGGGAGAGCGGGCGGGGTTCCCAGCCCGCCTGCGCCCGGCGGACATCCTCCACGTGGATGAAGAACTCGACGGTGTTCATCGCCCCGTCGAAGGGACGCAGAAGGAACGGCGGGCCGCGGCGTACCGTAGCGACAAGGTCCTCCCACCGCGTGCGATCTCTCACGGAACGACGGACCTTGTCGGTGTGTCCGGCCAGCGGGGGCCACACCAGCCCGGGGCCGCTGTCGGGCCGTCGCTCACGGACGACCAGATGGGCCGCCAGATCGGCGGTCACCCAGCCAGCACACAACGTCGGCGCTTCGGGACCGAGCTCGACCAGCAGATCACACAGCGTCTGGCGCTCCTGCTGGGCGAGGGTGATCGGCGACATGGGCCGATCCTACGGCGATCAAGCCAGGTCGCCGGACCCGGACCGGGCACTCCGGCCACGTGATCGAACTGGCGCCAAGCGAACCAGGGCGTTATAGGTCACCAGGGCGATGGCGAGGTGCATCCCAACGAGGGCGCCGACTGCCTTGGCCGGTTGCCCCGTGCCGAGAATGTAGAGGTCGGGGAGCAACAGGACCAGCGTGACGACGATGGCCAGTCGGAAGAACAACCAGCGTGGCGCCGATGAGATTCGAGTCACGATGGGCCAGGCCACACAGGCGATGATGACGCCGATGATCGTCAGCTTGGCGTAGTCCTGGAATTGAAAATGGACGTAGCCTTTGGTCGAGGGGTACACCGCCGTGCAGAGCATGACCAACAGCGCGTCGGCGAGCAGTGATCCCGCCAGCGCGACCAGCGTGGCCAGGGCCAGGCGGGACCTGGCCGGCGGGCGGTGAGCCGGCGAGAAGTCGATCTTGGCCAGATCTAACGAACGGTCCATCATCGTGGATTGGGGCACGGCATCCTTTCAAGATTCGGGATTGTGGGCTACGCGGCGCTGCACCCCAAAGGTCCGTAAGAGAACCCAATTCCGATCGCCGTTCGGTGTCCGGGGTCTCATCCGGAGTCTGATCCGGAGTCTTCGTCCGCCTCGCCCACAGAATATATGGTCGACCCTTACGCAAAAATGAAGACCGACCCGACCTCGGCGCAGTCATGCGAGCACTCGCTGACCCTCAGGCGTCGACGGAGGTGGTTGGGGACGGTTCGGCCCGGTCAGACGGTTCGGCCCGTTCAGACGGTTCGGACCGGTCACCAGTGTCTCGAATGCCCTGAGATCGGTGCCACCGGACCTCCATGCGAGCACCTCCGAGCTCGGCATCGTCGACCCGCCACTCACCTCCCGTTGCCCTCACAACCGAGTCGGCAATGGCGAGGCCGAGACCCGATCCATTCCCCTCGTCCGTGGCCCGGTGAAAGCGGTCAAAGAGCCTTTCGCGCTCCTCGGGCGCGATACCGGGCCCGCTGTCTTCGACGGCCAGGCTGACCCGGTTGCTGGCCACGGTCACGATGATGTGCACCGTGCCACCCCTCCCGGCGTACCGGCATGCGTTGTCCACCAGCACCGCGGTGAGCCGGTCAATCCATTCGGGTGGTGCGCTGATCCAGGCTTGACCCTCACCGTGATGGAGCACCGAGAGGGTGACATCACGTCGCTGAGCCACCGCATCGAAGCGATCGGCACACGCAGTGGCGATGGTCGAGACGTCCACCGGCTCGATTCCAGGTGGAGGTGGCTGTGAATCGAATCGGGAAAGCCACAGGAGATCTTCGACGATGTCGCGGAGTCGCCGGCTCTCCCTGCTGACCCTTTCGAGCGAGTCGCGATAGTCGTCCACGCTCCGCGTGCCGCTGAGGACCAGGCTCACTTCGGCCTCGATGACGCTGAGCGGCGTCCGGAGTTCGTGGGAAGCGTCCGCCGTGAACTCGAGCTGGCGACGGCGCGCCTGTTCGACCGGGCTGGCGGCCTTGATGCCGATGAGCAGGGTGCCGAGGAACACCGCGATGAGGAGCACCGGACCCGCCACGACCTCGACCGCCAGCAGGTCGGACTCGACGTGGTCAACCTCGGCCAGGCTCTCTCCCGCAATGAGCCATCGGCCCCCCACGTGCCGTGATTGGAGGCGAAGGGACTCAGTTCCGAGGTGGGCCACCACGGCCTTCCCCGATGGCGACCAATCGGACTTGGACAACGATGGCGCCCCGGGCGTCAGGGCACTCGGACTCCCGCTGGCTCCGGCCTGCCACAGATACACCGGTGCCTCGTCCCGGTCGTGAGCGTTCTGATAGTCGCCGATCGATCGGGCGGTTCCCGGGTTGCCGACGACCTGATCCAGCCGTTGGTCCAGACGAGTATCGACCTGGTGCACGAGCCGGTGCCGGTCGATGACGTCGAAAGCGGCGACGACGCATACGTACATCGTTGCGATGACCACTGAGGCCACGATCGCCACCCGGACGGCGTGGGCAGAATAGGGATTGCGCAACCATCGCCGAACGCTCATGCGGCGACGATTCTGTAGCCGACCGCTCTGACCGATTCGATCTTGACGCCGCTCGCGGCGAGCTTGGCGCGAAGGCGCGCCAGGTGGACGTCGAGTGTGTTGGATCCAAGGGCGTCGGCCTCTTCGTTCCATACCGCCAGCGCGATCGAACGACGCGAAACGACGGCCGGCGACCGGTGCATCAAGATCTCGAGCAGGGACAACTCGGTGGCGGTGAGGCGCGGTCGAAGTGAACCGACCGAGACCTCCCGGGTCACGGTGTCGAGCTGAAGGCCACCGACGTTGATCACGAGTGACTGCATGGCCTCTCCCCGTCGCTGGAGCGCTCGTACTCGCGCCAGCAACTCTGAGAAGTCGAACGGCTTGACGAGGTAGTCATCGGCACCTTCGTCGAGCCCAGCCACCCGATCACTGGCCGCATCTCGTGCCGTGAGCATCAAGACGGGAAGCGCCGCGCCCCGGAGGCGAAGCCGACGGATCACCTCGAGGCCCGAGAGCTTTGGCATCCGCCAATCGAGGATCGCCACTTCATATTCGTAGGTATCCAGATACCTCAGAGCCTGCTCCCCATCGACCGCGGCGTCGACCGCGTAGCCGTTCTCACGCAGTCCACGTTCGAGGACGGACCGCAGCCCCTCATCGTCCTCGGCGACCAGCACTCGCACGGTCACTGTCTACCCGCCATACATGACGTGGGCATGACGCGCGGAGGGGGAGGCGCGCACACCCGGCTCACCGAGGAAAACCCGATCTTACGGAACTATTAGGTCCCTTGGGGCATCACGTCATGTATTCGTCAGGTTCCGTCCCTACCCTTGAAGGCATGGCACGTTCGCGGTCGACAGTGGATCACGCCCGCAGAGCGCGAATTCGCCGGGATGACTCGTTGGGCCTGGTCACCAGGGTCACAAAATCGGTCGGTATCGGCATCCTCGCTGCCACTGGGGTGTTGGGGCTGTACCTCAGCAAGGCGCTGCCCGGCCACGCCGCGACCACCTCGAATACGACGTCCCCCGCCGCGACCACCTCGCCGACGGGACCCTCGACGTCTGGGAGTTCCTCCTCCGGATCCACTCAACTGTCGCCTCCTTCATCCCCGCCCGTGCAATCGCAGCAACCCGCTCCCGTCGTGTCGGGAGCGACTTGACGCCAGTGGTCGTCGCGCGGTCGACGGACGATGTCCATATCTACCGGACCGTAGGGATCGGATGCCGGGTCGAAATCATGGTGACCGACGCCGGCTCTCTTCTCGGCGCCATTGAGATCCTGCACGAAGAGATCGACCGCATCGACCGAGCGGCCAGTCGATTCCGGTCCGATTCGGAGATCAGCTGTGTGCAGCGGGCCAACGGGCGGCCCGTCAAGGTGAGCGTGTGCCTCTCTGACGCCGTGTCCGCCGCCCTTCGGGTGGCCGACATCACCGATGGCGCAGTCGACCCGACCGTCGGCAATGCCCTGATCGCTCTCGGCTACGACCGGGATTTCGCGGAAGTGGCCCTCGGCGTGGACGGATCGCTCCCACCACCGACGCCCGCGCCCGGCTGGAGAAGTATCGAGCTCGATCAATCCGCCGGGACGCTCCGCGTGCCCCGCGGGACATGTCTCGATCTCGGTGCCACGGCCAAGGCACTGACGGCCGACCGCATCGCCGGGCTGGTCTTCGAGACCATCGGCTGTGGCGTGTTGGTGTCCTTGGGCGGGGACATTTCGGTGGCCGGACCGCCTCCGCCAGGTGGCTTTGTCGTCGGATTGGCCGACGTGAGCGGAGCCGCCGAGACATCCCAAACCGTGGCGATCGAATCGGGCGGCCTCGCCACGTCGGGGATCGCGTCGAGGTATTGGCAGCTCGGCGACCACCAGGTGCACCACATCGTCGACCCGACCACGGGTCTGCAGCCCGAACCGATCTGGCGCACCGTCACCGTCGCCGCGGCGTCCTGTGTCGACGCAAATGCCGCGACGACGGCCAGCCTGGTCAAAGGCGCGGCCGCCATCGAATGGCTAGCCGGGTTCGATCTCCCGGCGCGGTTGGTGACTCCTGATGGCCGGATCGTGCGGGTCGGGGGTTGGCCCGAGGGTGACGCCGAGTCGCCCGAACCGGTGAAGAGCACCCCATGATGGCGTCGGTGTTCGTGTCCCACGGCACCGCGCTGTGGTACTTGACCCGGGCCACCGGACTGGTCTCGCTGGTGCTTCTCTCGGGAACCGTGATCCTCGGCATCATCTCCTCGGTCGGTTGGACAGCACATCGGTGGCCACGATTTGTCTCTCAGGCCGTGCATCGGAACCTCTCGTTGTTCTGCCTGGCCCTGATCGCCATCCACATCGTGACCACGGTGGCCGATGGGTTTGTGCCCATCGGGTACCTCGACGCGTTCGTGCCGTTCCTCACCCCGTACCGACCGCTCTGGATCGGTCTGGGTGCCCTGGCCTTCGACATGCTGCTCGCCGTGGCCATTACCAGTGGGTTGCGTCGCCGCATTGGAACTCGGACCTGGCGCGGCGTGCACTACCTGGCCTATGCCTGCTGGCCCATTGCCGTCCTCCACGGGCTGGGCAGCGGCACCGACACCCGCTTGCCAATCATGCTGTTCATCGAAGTGGTCTGTATCGCGTCGGTGGTTGGGGCCGTCGCGTGGCGGATCGTGGCGGCCCGTGGCATGCCGAATGTCGGGCGTCTGGCCACGGCCGGCGCCACCACGGTCGTGGTGATCGGGATCGGGGTCTTCGCCCTGGCCGGGCCGCTCCGGCCCGGTTGGTCAAAGCGGGCGGGTACATCGAGCGCGCTGCTGGCCCAGATCGCCGCCAAGTTCGCGGCCCAGTCTGCGGCCGGTGTCCCGAGCGGAACCTCGGCGTCGACAACGGTCCCGAGTACGACGCAGCCTGGGTCGACGAGTGCCCTTCCCACCGTTCCCTTTACGGCGAACGTCACCGGCGCGGTCCAGCAATCACGTCCGAACAGTGCCGGAGACGTCACGGTTCAGCTGACCTTGCAGGTCCAGGGCACCAACGCCCCTCTGGTCGTCCGCCTGAGCGGTCCCGCGGTCAATGGGGGGGTGTCCATGACGTCGAGCAACGTCACCTTCGGCACCGAGCAAGGCACCGTCACGGGTCTCAATGGATCGAATGTCCAGGCCACCGTGAGCGGACCGAGCGGCAAGGTTGACCTGGCCCTCCAGTTGACCATTGATCAGAACGCCGGCACCATCAGCGGAACGGTGTCGGGAACCGCTCGGGGGGGACGGTGAGCACCCCGATGGCCGCGGCCACTCGCTCTGTGACTGCACCGAGCTTTCCGCGCCTCCTCTCGGGCCTTTCGAAGTCCGGCGACGCCTTCGATCTGTCCCAGCACAACGCCCAGTGGGGCGCCCTCTCTGTGCGTTCGGCCAGGACGACCCTGCTCGACGAGCTCGATGCCAGCGGCCTGCGTGGCCACGGCGGAGCCTGGTTCCCGGTGGGGTCCAAGTGGCGGGCCGTGAGCGGTGGGCGGGTGCGCCGCCCCGTGGTGGTGGCCAACGGGCCCGAAGGGGAGCCGGCCAGCCGGAAGGACGCCTTTCTCCTGACCAAGCTCCCCCACCTGGTGCTCGACGGCGCATCGTTGGCCGCGGCAACACTCAATGCGAACCGCATCGTGGTCTACGTGCCGCAACGGGTGCTCGCATCCATCGAGTCGGCCATCGACGAGCGCCGACGCGCTGGCGTGGACCCGGTTGCCATTGAAGCCATCGTCGCACCGGATGCGTATCTCTCCGGGCAGGAGTCCGCCGTCGTGCGGGCTCTCAACGATGGTCCGGCGCTCCCCACTTTTGTCGGTGTGCAGTCCGTCCGTGATCGGGGCGTACGGGGGAGGCCCACCCTGGTCCAGAATGTGGAGTCGCTGGCCCACGTGGCGATGATCAGCCGGTTCGGAGGCCAATGGTTCCGCTCTGTGGGAACGGCCGAGTCGCCGGGCACCATGCTGGTCACGGTCACCGGTCGGTGGCCCGAGCCGCTGATCCTCGAAGCGCCGCTCGGGACCTCGTTCAAAGATCTTCTCGAGCTGACAACCCAAGCCGCCGAGGAGTATTGGGGGGCGCTCGTGGGCGGCTACGGCGGCGGCTTCATCTCCATGGCCGACCTCCTCGATGCCCCTCTGACCGAGGAGGGCGCACGCAAGCTGCATTCGTCCCTCGGCCCCGGGGTCGTGGCCCTTCTTCCTCGCACACTTTGCCCCCTGGCCGAGACGGCTCGAGTGGTGCGCTGGATGCAAGGCCAAAGTGCGGGCCAGTGTGGTCCCTGTATCCACGGCCTGGCCGATCTGGCCGCCAGTGTTGAAGCCTTGGCGTACCATCCGGCGTCGCTCCGGAGCCATGTCCAACCAATCAACGACTTGTGCAACCTCATTGACGGCCGTGGGGCATGTCGCCACCCCGATGGCGTGACCCGGTTCGTGCGCAGCGCACTCGTGGTCTTTCGTGACGAAACAGACAGGCACCTTCGCCACGGTCCCTGCCGCGCGGTCAATGGTCCGGCGCTCTTGCCGTGTCCCTCCCGCCAAGGCCGTCACCAGTGACCGAGACATCCCGTCGCGTCAGTGGTGAGGGCGCTCGGGCCCGCGTACCGGTGCCAAAGTGGCGCGCCACCCTCGTGGTCGACCCCACTCTGTGTGACGCTCACGGAGTGTGCGCAGAATTGTTCCCCGAGTGGGTCACGTTGGATCCATGGGGCTTCCCGATCATCAGTGAGGAGGCGATACCACCCGCCCTGACCGATCACGCCCGACGTGCCGTCCTCGCCTGTCCTCGTCTGGCGCTTCATCTGATCGAACGTCGCAACTAATCCCCAATCGTGCGAACTGACTTCGATACTGATTTCCGGCCGGCGGATGAATCCAGACGTGACCTGAGGACTGGGTCTTCACGAACCTCCGGTGCGCAGCTGGGACGTTCGAAGGGCTCGACCGTGCACCGGCGCCGTCGGATCAAGGTCGTCCTTGTCCTGGCGCTTTGCAGCGCCATCGGTTGGGTGGCCGTCTCGCTCGGAGGCGCCCTGCTCAACCCCGCACTCGGAAGCTCAGTCGGCGCCCGCTTTTCCGAGTGGGTCCGTGGACACGGGGGCGCCCCGGTCGTGAACTGGGTCGAAAAGGAGTGGTACAGCCACCACCCCCCACCCGTCGGCGGCAAACCGCCGGCCGGCGCAATTCGTGTCCCGCACGCATCGACGGCCAATGTGGCTTCGGCCCCGGCCCACCTGCCCCCACCCTCCCCGATCCAAGCCTTTGCCGCCCCGGCTATCCCGGGGGAAGGTCAATGGTCATCCGTCGGCCGGCCGGTCGGGGGTATTCCGGCGATCTACCAGACCACGCTGCGGCCCGACGCCATCCACACCAGCTATGTGGTCGGCGTGGCCTGGATGGACACCAAGCTCTTGAAGGCGACCCTGTACTCGGGCAGCCAGATTCCTGGTGGTGGTCCCTATTCCCACACGGCTCCCGTGCAGCCCGGCGCGGCGGACAGCCTGGTCGCCGCCTTCAATGCCGGGTTCCTCATGAGTGGAGCCAACGGGGGCTATTACACGGACGGCAAGGCGATTCTCCCTCTTCGGACGGGCGCAGCATCGTTCGTTATCTACCGCAACGGGACGGCAACGGTCGGTCAGTGGGGCCGTGACGTCACCATGTCGCCCTCGGTTGTGTCGGTTCGCCAAAATCTCGACCTCCTCGTCGACGGCGGCCAACCGGTTCCTGGCCTCAATGCGGCGGACACCACGCAATGGGGAAACACCTTGGGGAACGCGATCTATGTCTGGCGCTCGGGCGTCGGAATCACCGCCGACGGCGCGCTGGTGTATGTCGGAGGCCCGGGCCTCAACATCACCGACCTGGCCGATCTCCTGGTGCGGGCGGGAGCGGTGCGGGCCATGGAGCTCGACATCAACACGGACTGGGTCAATTTCTCCACCTACCAACCGGCCACGCCCACCGGACCAGCTTCGGGGGCCAACGGTGCCGAACTCCTTCCGGCCATGACCGGCACGCCGGCTCGGTACTTCGAGCCCTGGTGGGCCCGAGACTTCATCACCATGTCGGCGAGCGTCAACGGTTGAGGTGAGCGCTCGGGGCAGAGCGACGCCTACCCCCCCAGACCCGCCCGCGCCGTCGATCCATCAGCGGTCCTGTCGGATCCGACCGCGCAGCGCCAACAGAGCCAGCGACATGCTCACGGCCCCGATACCCGTTACCGCCGCCAGTCCCTGCAACAGGTTCGTGGCCACCCAGCCCGTCGTGATCAACGATCGCAGCGCGCCCAGGAGATAGGTCACGGGGTTGTAGGTGGCGATCGTCGAGAACCAACCGGTGAGGGCACCCTTGGGCACGACCGCATCGGTCAAGAAGAACAGTGGGAAGAAGACGATGAAGCAGGCATTCACCGCGGCTGGGCTCCCGGTCTTGAGCGCCACCGCATAGGGAAATCCGGTGAAGACGAGGCCCCACAGTGCACAAAAGACGACGAAGACCACCAGCCCCGGCAGACCCGTTGCGAATCGCACGCCCACGAGGAACCCCATGGCCAGAACCGGCACGCACAGGGCAACCAGCACCACGACATCGGCCACCATGAGTCCCAAGAGCAGGGCGGACCGCCGGACCGGGGTCATGCAAAGCCGGTCGAAGTACCCCCCCTGGATGTCGGTGACCAAGGTGGGCGCACGTGACATCCCAGTGACGGCGAAGGCGATGGCCATGGGGATGAGGAACGCCTTGTAGTCGAATCCACCCGCCCGTTGCGCCAGGTTCTCCAACGCGCCCAGGTTCACCACGTAGAAGAAGGCCGGCACAAAGACGGCGGGGATGACCGACGTGGGCTCGCGGGGAATCTGGCGCAGCGCTCGCCCGGCCACGGCACCGATGTCGTGCCCGAAACCAGCCTCCGATCCCGCGACGTCGCGTGGGCCGAGGGTCATCGACCGGCGCCGACTCCAATGTGGGAACCCGTGAGCTCCATGAAGACATCATCGAGGGTGGGGGTGCGCACCGTCAGGGTCTTCACCTTGAGCGCGGTCTTGTCGAGTGCGATGGCGACCGGACTGAGTCCGGCGGGGCCGTCGGACGTGCTGACGATGATTCGGCCGTGCTCCGTGGTCACCGCATCGACGCCGGGCAGCTTCTCCAGCGTGCGGACCACGGCCGGATCGAGCCGGTCCACGTCGGCCACGATGAGGTCCTTCCCGATGGAGCGTTTCAAGGCAGCGGGAGTCCCTTCGGCCACCAATCGACCCCCGTCGATGATCCCCACCCGGTCGGCCAGGGCGTCGGCCTCGTCGAGGTATTGGGTGGTGAGAAAGATCGTCATGCCGAGTTCGGAGTTGAGTCGCCGGATTTCGTTCCACACGGCGGATCTGCTCAACGGGTCGAGGCCCGTGGTTGGTTCGTCGAGGAACAGCACCTCGGGGTTGTGGACCAAGGCGGCCGCCAGGTCGAGCCGCCGCTTCATCCCGCCCGAGTAGGTGGCGATCCGCCGATCGATGGCGTCGCCGATGTCGACCAGCTCGAGGACCTCGGCTATTCGCCTCCGGATCCGTGAACGATCCATCCCGTAGAGGCGACCCTGGAGAGCGAGGAGCTCGCGACCACTCTGACTCTCGTCGAGGGCGGCTTCTTGAAGGGCGACGCCAATGCGCCGCCTCACCGCTTGGGGTTCGCGGGCCACGTCGTGTCCCGCCACATACGCCACTCCTTCGTCGGGTCGCAACAGCGTGCAGAGCACTCGGACGAGGGTCGATTTCCCGGCCCCGTTCGGACCCAAGAAGCCGTAGACCTCGCCTTTCCGGATGGACAGGTCGATCCCGTCAAGCGCAGTCACGGCGCCGTAGTGCCGGCCCAGGCCACGGGCCACGACCGCGGTCTCCGATGGTGCGGCGTCATCCGCCACCAGCTCCGCCATCTTGGTGAAATACTTAAAGGCATCGTACATACTCATCAGTATGCACTATACTCATGAGTAGCACAAGCCATGACACTTGAACCCCTCACCACCGATCGCCGCCGACAGCAGACACGCGACTACCTGCTCGAAGCCGCCGCTCAGGTCTTCGCCGAGCAGGGGTTCCACGGCGCCTCGCTCGACCAGGTGGCCGCGGTGGCCG
Organism: Acidimicrobiales bacterium; assembly: GCA_035947875.1. Classification (GTDB taxonomy): domain Bacteria; phylum Actinomycetota; class Acidimicrobiia; order Acidimicrobiales; family RAAP-2; genus Bog-473. The sequence continues at coordinate 14,094 of DASZJQ010000199.1, read as the reverse complement.
GTTTCACCAAGGGCGCGGTGTACTCGAACTTCAAGAACAAGGACGATCTCTTCCTGGCCCTGATCGAGGCGGCCTACAGCCGCGAGATGACGGCCCTCAAGGAGACGCTCGAGCACTCCGACGTCCCACCGGAGGCCCGACTCGGTGACTTCGTCGGCCTCATCCGCCATGAGATGGAACAAATGCCCGACAACTGGGGCGCCCTGTCGCTCGAATTCACCGTCTACGCCCTGCGCAATCCAGTGGCCCGGGAGCGGTTGAGCGAACTGGAGGAAGAGGACATCCGGGCCATCGCCGAGATCATCGAGGAGGGGCGCAAGGACCGGGGGATCGACAATGAGGTGGGGGCCGAGAATGCCGCCCGCATCATCGTCGCCCTCTTCCAGGGCATCGGGCTGATGCGGGTGATCAAACCCGAGACGCTCAGGCCGGACCTGCTGGAGGACGCCATGAACTTCGTGGCCCGCGGCCTCGCCGTCGTTCCCTGAATCTGTGCCGAGGCAGAGGACGCCCGCTCGAACGCGTCTTCCATTTGTTGAACGGCGTCGCCGCCAATTCGAATAGAGGAGAGGGATGCCTGGAGCCATCGCTGACTGACTCGTGTGCCTGCGGTCTGCGGTCTGCGGTCTGCGGCCTGTGGCCCGGTGGCCCGGGTTCCGGTCCCCCCGGGTGGGTCTATTCTGGGCGGAGCAGCAAGACGTTGAACTTTGGGGGTACACCGTGACCACGACGATCTTCGACGCCGACAGCCACTTGATGGAGACCGGTGACTGGTTGGGGGAATATGCGGATCCCGACGTGAGGGACCGGCTCCTGCCGCTGAGTTTCGACGCTGCGGGGTCCAAAGCGGCTGAGCTCATGGCGAAACTCCCGGGCCTCTGGGAAGAGCACCGTCATCAGGACGTTGGCGCCGATGTCCTGACCGGGCCGAAGGGGTGGATGGCACCCGGCGCCCTTGACACGGACGTCCGCTCACGAGTCCTCGATGCACTGGAGATCACCGCCCAGCTGGTGTTCCCCACCTTCTCGCTCGACCAGTTCGCCTTCAGCAAGGATCTTGGCCTTCGCTACGGGGGCACCCACGCACTCAACCGGGCCATGGTGGCGTTCTGCGCCCCCGACCCGCGCCTCAAGGCGGTCGGGTTCCTGCCCCTCGCCGACCCCGAGCGTGCCGTCATCGCCCTTGAAGAAGCGCTGGCCGGCGGCGTCGCCGCGATCTGGGTGCCGTCGGAGGCTCCGGGCGACTTCTCGCCGGCCCACGTTGACCTGGACCCGGTCTGGGCCCGCCTGGCCGAGGCGGGTGTCCCGTTCGTGCTCCACGTCGGAGGGGGCAAGTTGCTTCCGAAGGCTTTCCACAACAACGGCCTGCCCCGCCCAACGGACTGGCTCGGTGGAGGTGAGAATCTCCGGGCCAAGGACTTTCCGGTGGTGCACCACTCTCCCGAGCGTTTCCTGGCTTGCATGGCTCTCGACGGGGTTTTCGAGCGGCATCCGAACCTCCACGGAGCAGCCATCGAGTTGGGTGCCACCTGGGTGCCGGGCATGCTCCGCAACGTCGATTACGCCCACCGCTCGTTCTCGAAGTTCGAACCGGCTTTGAAGGCTTTGCCGTTGCTGCCCTCGGAGTACCTGAGACGTCAGGTGCGGTTCACGCCGTTTCCCTTTGAGGACACCGCGTGGCTGATCGAACAGTGCGGACCCGAGCTCTTCATGTTCTCCACCGACTATCCGCACCCCGAAGGTGGTCGCCACCCCTTTGAGATCTTCACCGAGGCGGTGGCCGGGTTCGACCAGTCGTCACGAGAGCGATTCTTCTGGCGCAACGGCGCCGAACTCTTCGGCCTGGTCTGAAACCGCCGCCTCGGCGCCCGCCCCGGGCCCGCGGTGATTGCTCTCCTGAGCCCTGAATCGGCCTGAGGCCAGTTCCCCGCCGTCGGGAACCGAATCGTCTGGTTCACGCCCTTTGATGGACCCCGCCATCCCCGCCACATAGTAAGTGCTATGGTGCCGGACGAGGCCACAAAGCCTCGAGGGGAAGGTGATCACAATGGCTGGGGTGTTCGAGGGATTGAGCGTTCTCGACCTGTCGTGGGGCACGGCCGGGCCCATGACAACGATGTTCCTCGTCGACAACGGCGCCCGGGTGACCCGCATCGAGCCTCCGGGGGGAGATCCGTTCGGCGATCAGTCCGGGTACCGGGTCTGGAACCGAGGCAAGCGCAGCGCCCGGCTGGACCTGCAATCGACCGAGGGTCGTCAGGCGTTTCTGGCCCTGGCCACCAAGGCCGACATCGTCGTCGACAGTTTTTCACCCGGGACAACCGCTCGACTTGGCGTTGACCACGGGACGTTGCGCGAGCTCAACCCCAAGGTGATCACCTGCTCGATCACGGGCTACGGCGATCAGGAGCGGCACCGGGATCGCCCCGGTTACGACGGGCTGGTTGCCGCCCGGACCGGCTTGCTCTACGACCAGAAGGGGCGGAAGGGCACCGCCATGGAGTACATCTGTGGCCGCCCGGGCCCACACCCCGAGTTCGATGCGCCCGAAGGCCTCGTTCGAGGGGCGGATCGCCCGGGTCCCATCTTCCCCCGGTCGACCTGGCCGAGTATCGGCGCGACCTATCTGGCCACCCTGGGCCTGGCCGCGGCCCTCCACGCGCGCGAGGTGACAGGATCCGGCCAGCACGTCACGACCTCGCTCCTGCAAGGCGCGCTGGCCGCCGTGTCGCTCAACTGGCAGCGAGTCGAGAATCCCGATGCTCCGCTGTACTGGATGTGGCCGACCGACTCGAGGTCGATCGAGGGCATCTATCAATGTGCGGACGGCAAATGGGTGCATCACTGGACGCTGCGGCCCCGATGGGTCCTGGCCGAGGCCGAGAACGAAGCGCTCGGCTCGGTCGGGCTCGATGCGGCCTACCGCGACGACCCGGATCGTGTGTCGATGGAGCCGGACGGGCTCCTGACCGGCATCTTCCTCCATCCTCTTCTGGCGGACGCCTTCAAGAAGTTTCCGGCCGCACAATGGGACGAAGCCGCGGCGGGCGCCGGACTGGGCATGAGCACCGTCCGCTCTCCCGGCGACGCACTGGCCGACGAGGCCTTCCTGGCCGACGGCTGCGTGGTCGAAGTGGACGACCCCGAGGTCGGTCGTATCCGACACGCCGGCCCGCTGCTCGAGTTCTCCGCCACCCCGGGCGCGGTCGCCGGACCGGCGCCCCGGTCGGGCCAGCACACCGACGATGTCCTGGCCGAAGCGGGCGAAGCGGACGCAGTCCGAAAGGGGGAGGCGGCGAACGGGAGCCAGGCCGGCGGAACCGACTCCGCCGCCCCACTGGCCGGCATCCGGGTCCTCGACCTGGGGCTGGGTGTCGCCGGGCCCTTCACGGGCCGGGCCCTGGCCGACCTGGGTGCAGACGTGATCAAGGTCAACGCCCTGCACGACACCTACTGGGCCGGGACCCACATGGGACTCGGCACCAATCGAGGGAAGCGCAGCATCGCGCTGAACCTCAAGGACGAGAAGGGTCGCGACGCGCTCGAGCGCCTCATTGCGGCCGCTGATGTGGTGGCGACAAATTGGCGGCCGGGCGCAGCGTCTCGTCTCGGGATCGACTACGAGTCGCTGAGGCGGCGCTATCCCCGGCTCATCTACTGCAACACACGAGGCTACGAAAAGGGTGCGAGGTCGGAACTTCCCGGGACGGATCAGAACGCAGCGGCACTCACCGGAACAGAGTGGGAGGACGGAGCCTGTGACGCCGGGAACCCGCCCCTGTGGAGTCGGTCCAACATGGGGGACACCGGCAACGCGCTCCTCGCGGCCATCGCCATCACCGCTGCCATTTACCACCGGGACAAGACGGGCGAGGGCCAGGAAGTAAGCACCTCGATCGTCAATGCTGGTCTGCTCCACACGTCGTATGCCTGGATCCACGCCGACGGAAGACCGGGAGACTGGGACCACGTCGATGGTGACCAGTACGGGTTGTCACCGTTCTACCGGATGTACCAGGCGGCTGACGGCCTCTGGGTGTTCCTGGCCGCCGTGTCCGCGGAGGAGCGAGCCCGCTTGGGCAAGGCGGTGGACGGTCTCGATGCTGTCATCGAGGACACCGGGCGAGTCGAGGACCTCCTCACCGCGCGACTGGCCGGTCAGACGGCGGCGGAGTGCTTCGCCCTACTCGACGGCGCAGGTGTTCCCGTCGAGATCATCGACGAGACATTCTGTCGCTCGATCTTCGACGACCCCGCGGCCAAGGCATCGCAACTGGTGACCGAAACCTGGTCGGGCAGCGTGGGCCGGTTTGAGGATGCGGGCCTGCTCGTCAACCTGTCGCCGGCGGCGTGCGTGATTCAACGCGGCCCGTCGATGTGTGGCGAACACTCCCGCGAGATCCTCCTCGAACACGGATACTCTCCGCCCGAGATCGACGACATGGCCACCGAACGCGTCATTCTCGAAGCGACGGCGACGGCGACGGCGCCATGAGCGAGCCTGGTGCGACGGGGCGACCGGCACCGATCCTGACCGAAGACAACCACGCCTTTTGGGAGGCGGCTCGGGAAGGCAGGCTGGTCGCCCAACGATGTAGCCGATGCCAGCGACTCCGCCACCCGCCACGACCGATGTGCCCGAACTGCCATGCCGTCGAATATGACATCGTGGATCTCGCTGGGACCGGGGTCGTCTACAGCTACTCCATCTTGCACCATCCCCAGAATCCCGCCTTCGACTATCCCGTGGTCGCCGTTCTGGTCGACCTCGACGAGGGCGTTCGCGTCGTGTCGAACCTCGTCGATATCGAGCCGAGTGAGGTCAGCATCGGCTTGCCGGTACGGGTGCGATTCGAGCCGACACGAGACGACATGGCCGTGCCGGTCTTCGCGCCGCTGGTGAGGGCTCAATGAGCAAGGTGCTCGCCGGTTCGACCTCGGTGGTGGGCATCGGCCAGACCGAGTTCTCCAAGGCCGCCGGCCGCAGCGAGACGCAACTGGCCAGCGAAGCCATCGTCGCCGCGCTGGCCGACGCCGGCCTCTCGGTGGCCGATGTGGACGGTCTGGTGAGCTACACGATCGATCCGGTCGAAGAAACCGAGCTCGTCCGCGGTCTGGGCATCCCAGAGGTCGGCTTCTCCAGCCGCGTCCCTTACGGCGGCGGGGGGTCACAGGGGGTCGTGTTGCATGCCGCCGCTGCGGTTGCCTCGGGCGCCGCCGACGTCGTGGTCGCCTACCGCGCCGTCAAAGCCCGCTCGGGAGCGCGATTCGGGCGCGCCGGCGGTGGGGGGTCACCCACCTCGTCACATTCCGGCACCACGGCGATGCAATGGTGCGCACCGTTCGGAGTCCTCACGCCGGCGTCGTGGATGTCGCTCAATGCCACCCGCTACATGTACACGTACGGCGTCGAGAGCCAGGATTTCGGTCGCGCCGTGGTGCAATTCCGGGAGTACGCAGCCAACAACCCCGATGCGCACTTCTACGGGAAGCCGATCACCCTGGAGGATCATCAAGCGTCGCGTTGGATCGCTGAGCCGGCGATCCGTTTGTTCGATTGCTGCCAGGAGACCGATGGTTCGGTGGCGTTGGTGATCACCAGTGCCGAGCGGGCCCGCGATTCGGACGGGCCGGTCCTCATCGCGGCCGCCGCCGGCGCCGGGCTGTTCGAAGAGGAGATCGCCAGCAACCACTATCAACCGGATCTCGCCGTCATGAGCGGTTCGGTGGCACTGGCCCGGCGGCTCTTCGAGGGCTTCGGCATCGCCCGATCCGAGATTGACGTCGCCATGATCTACGACGCCTTCTCACCCATCTTCTTGATGCAGTTGGAAGGGCTCGGATTCTGCGACTTCGGCGAAGCCAAGCACTTCATCGCCGATGGGCATCTCGGCCTGAAGGGAAGCCTGCCCAGCAACACCAATGGCGGGTTGATCGGTGAGGGGTATATCCACGGCTTGAACCTGACCGTCGAGGCGGTTCGCCAGCTGCGCGGCATCTCCTCCAACCAGGTGGAGGATCCGACCACGGCGCTCGTGTGCGCCAACCGAACCGGCGTGATCCTTCGGCGCCCATAGCCACCTGCGCCTTGTGGGGACGAACCACCGGCTGGCGCTGCACAGGGAAGGGGTCTTATGACGGTCAGCGCGCGCAAGATCAGCGTGACGATCGATGTGAGCGGGCATGCCCCACGTGGCTGCCGGCTGGTGTCGGCGGATCTGATCGTGCCGACCGACGTCGAAGCAGATCCCATCCTGTGGTGCTGTGTGCCCGGCGGCGGGATGAGCCGGGACTATTTCGATCTCGACGTGGCGCCCTCAGTGGGCCCGTACTCCATGGCCAGGTTCGCCGCCGAACGGGGCCACGTGGTCCTCACCATCGATCCTCCGGGGGTCGGTCAGAGTGATCTGCCCGATGACGGCTACGAGTTGACGCCTCGTGCGGTCGCCGACGTCCTTCACTTCGTGGTGATCGACACCATCCGGCGACTCGCCATCGGAGAGATTCCGGGCGTGGAGCCGATCGAGCTCCGTTTCACCCTGGGCGTTGGTCACTCAGCCGGTGGCCTGCTGGTGGCGTGCCAGCAGGGGCGCCACCGGACGTACGGAGCGGTGGCGCTCCTCGGATTCTCGAACGGCGGGCTTCCCGCCGTGCTGACCGCCGAGGAGGCTGCCTTCACCAATCGGCCGGATGACCTCGTGCGCGCCCTGCCCGAATTCGTACGGACCCGTTTCGGTGACCCGTTGCCGCAGTGGTCGAGTGCGCGTTCGGGCATGGTGTCGTCTGATGGGCCGGCTGATCAGATCGGGGCGGCCATGGCCAAGGCCGACACGAGGCTCCTGGCGCTGGTCGGCATGACGGCATTGGTCCCCGGCTCAATTCGGCCTGAACTCGATCAGATAGACGTACCCACGTTGGTCGCGCTGGGTGAGGACGACATCGCGGGAGAGATCGCCGCCCTCCCCGGGCAGCTCCCGGCGTGCCATGACCTGACGCTGTTCGTGCTGGCCGGCGCCGGACATAACCACAACGTGGCCGATACCCGACTCGATCTCTGGCGCCGTCTGGTTCGTTGGATCGATTCCGTTGCGCCTCCTCCTGATGCTCGCCGTTGAACGAGCCGTTTTCTCACCGTCGCCGCCATCGGACCGCCCCCCGATTGTCTGCCCACCATGTCGGTTCGCACCCATAGTGTGTACTATGGGTGCGAACCAGCACTCGGCTAGGGCCGATCGATCCGGGGAGGGACGCATGCGCTTCGACGACAAGACGGGCTCGCCGGCCCCGGAGGAACTCAGGGGCACATGACCGATACCGCCCTGGTGTACGACCCCTCGTCCTATCAACTGCACGAGAACCCCTTCCCGTATTACCGGCGGATGCAAGACGAAGCACCGCTCTACCGCAACCCGGACATGGGCTTTTGGGCCCTGACTCGATTCGACGACGTCCTGGCTGGGTTGGGGGACTGGGCCACCTTCAGCTCCGCCCAGGGCACCCTCATCGAACAGATCCAAAGTGGCTCGCCACCTCCCGACATGATGATCTTCCACGATCCACCCCGCCACGAGCAGCTGCGCAGACTGGTGGGACGAGCCTTCACCCCGAGGCGCGTGGCCGAGCTCGACGGAAAGATCCGATCGATGTGTGTTGACTGGCTCGACCCGTTGGTGGACTCGGGCGGCGGCGAGATTGTGGCCGACCTGGCGGGCAAACTCCCGATGGCCGTCATCGCCGCCCTCCTCGGCGCTCCAGCCGAGGACAATCACCGTCTCAAGGCTCTCTCCGATCGACTCCTGCATCGTGAGGATGGCTCGATGGCCATGCCCGACGACGGCAGAGCGGCCGGCGCCGAGCTCTATGTGTACTTCAGCGAGCTGATTGCCTCTCGGCGCATGCGCCCGGCCGATGACCTGACCACCGACCTCACCCAGGCGGAGATCGTCGGGAGCGAGGGTGAATCTGAGCGGCTGACGGACGACGAGATTGTGGCCTTCTGCCTCCTCCTCGGCGTGGCCGGGAATGAGACCACGGCCAAGATGATCGCCACCGGTACGGTTGTCCTGGCGCAGTTCCCCGATGAGCGCTCCCGCCTGGTTGAGAATCCGGCCCTGTGGCCCAATGCGGTCGAAGAACTCTTACGTTTCGACCCGCCGTCGCACTACCAGGGTCGAGTGACGACCCATCCGGTCTCCCGCCACGGTGAGGAGATCCCAGAGGGGGCGATCGTCCTCCTCATCAACGGGGCGGCCAATCGCGACCACCGGGCCTTCGATGAACCGGATCGCTTCATCGCCGATCGCCCCATCGAGCGGCACCTGGCCTTCGGCCACAGCATCCACTTCTGCCTCGGCGCCCCGCTGGCCCGGCTCGAAACCCGCATCGCGCTGGAGGAGGTGGTACGTCGGTTCCCGCGCTATGAAGTCGACATGGAGAAGCTGGAGCGGTTCCACTCGACGAACATCCGCGGGCTCTCGAAAGTCCCGTTCTCCCGGTAACGGACGCCGCGCCGCATCCTCGGGACGGTCAGGTCACCCTCATCTTTGTTCCCATCTATCCGCAGGGCGGCCCTTCATCCGGTATTGGAAAGCTCCAAATATCCGAAGCGGTAAAGAGCAATCCTGAAGCCGTGCCGCTATCCGAGCAGTACGACACAGTCTGCGGATTGCTCAGAGTCACTGCGAATCCCGGTTGAGCAGTCACAGTGCCTTGGGCGCAATTTGGTTCACCATTGTTGGTCATCAGTGTGCCGAGGCCTGTGGCCGAGCTGGCCGTCCATGTCGTCCAAGAGATATTGGTCACATAGCTGCTGCAGAGTGACGTGCACCAGTGCAGGGTGCTGGGCTCAAACATCGGTGAGCCGGAGCAGATCAGCACCAGTGGCGCGGGTGGCGCCGCCGTGGTCGGGGGTGGTGGTGCAATGGTCGTGGTTGCCGGCGGCAACGTTGTGGTGGTGGTCGTTGCCACGATGAGAACGTGCTTCTTATGTGTGGCGGACGATGCGGTAGTGGTGGTGGCCGTGGTCGAGGACGTGGTCGAGTGTCCTCCAAAGACAACGATGGCCGCGACGGCGATTGCGCCGAGCGCAACGATTGAAGCCACGATGATCAGCATCCGATTCCGATCGAGTGGTGGCTTGGTCCGAAGCCGGCCATCATCTGGCATACGGCAAATCGTAGGGTGACGACGAGATCAGCGAGCGGATGACTCCGCACCGCTTGCTCATGGGTCCAGTACACAACCGATCTGGGTATCTGCACCAGCATTCGCGGCCAGGGTTCGGGATGGATAGAACGCCGGAATCCTGAATTCAACCCACATCGGATCATGATGGGGAAGGTTGCCGCGGACGGGATGTTCGGCCCTGCTCACGGTTCAGCGAAGAAGGCCGGTCAGGCCGGTTCGGCCACGCTCTTGGTCTCGAGGTATTCCTCGAAGCCGGCTATTCCCGACTCCCGCCCCAGTCCACTCTGCTTGTAGCCACCGAATGGGACGTCGGCGGCGTACCACTGCGCACCGTTGATCCCGACCGTGCCCGTGCGCAGCCGAGCGGCAACCTGTCGAGCCCGATCGAGATCAGCCCCGACCACCGCTCCCGACAGGCCGTAGATGGAGTCATTGGCCAAGGCGACGGCGTGGTCGTCTCCGTCGTGGGGGAGCACGCACAGCACCGGCCCGAAGATCTCCTCCCGGACCGGGGTGGCATCGGGGCTCAGCCCCGAGATGAGCGTGGGCTCGACGTAGTACCCGGTCGGTAGATGCGAAGGGATGCCGCCGCCCGTCACGACCGTTCCTCCCTGGTCGACGGCGGCGGTGATGTAGCCAAGGACTCGCTGACGCTGCTTCTCGCTGATGAGGGGGCCCATCAGATTGGAAGCGTCAGTGGGGTCTCCGTACGCCATGGCGGCGAGCGCGGTCGCCACAGCTTGGACGCCCTCGTCATAGCGGGATCGGGGAAGGAGCAGCCTGCTGGTGATGGCACACCCTTGGCCGGCGTGCGTCGTGACCTGGAAGGCGGCGAGGACCGACGCGAGATCGAAATCGGCATCGTCGAGAACGACCAGTGCCGACTTGCCCCCGAGTTCCAAGAACAGTCGTTTCAGGGTGGGCGCCGCGGCGGCCATGATCGTTCGACCGGTTGCGGTGGAGCCGGTAAACGACACGAGGTCAACCCGCGGGTCCTCCACCAGCTGCTGACCCATCTCGTTCCGAGAGGATGTGATGACGTTGAGGACGCCGGGCGGGATGTCGGTCTCCTCGGCCGCGATTTGACCGAGCAGGCTGGCGGTCCAGGGAGTGTCGGGCGCAGCTTTGAGCACGACGGTGCAACCGGAGGCCAGTGCCGGACCCACCTTGGCCAGTTGAATTTGCATCGGGAAGTTCCACGGCACGATGGCCGCCACCACGCCGGCGGGTTCGCGGAGGACGAACCGGTCGGTCTGCGCCCCGAAGACCGTGTTGACGCCGAGCTCCTGGCGCCAGCCGTACCGCTCCGCCAGATCGGCGATCCATGAGAGCGAGTTGACCGGCGTGTCGAGTTGTGGACCATACGTCAGGGCAAGTGGAGCGCCGACCTCGGCCACAATCGTTTGCCGCAACTCGTCGGCGTGTTTGGTCAGCTGTTCCTGCAGCTGACGCAGGCAGCGGATCCGGAAGGGGTGGTCCGTCGACCACGATGTCTCGTCGAAAGCCTGCCGCGCCGCTGCCACTGCCGCGTCAACGTCGGGACTCCCTGCGTCCGCGGCCGTGCCGATGACTGCTTCGGTGGCGGGATTGGTGTTCTCGTAGGTGGCGCCACCGGTCGCTTCGACCAGCTTTCCCCCGATAAGCAGCCGTTCCTCATGCCACAACGCGTTCTCCATTACTCCTCCTCTGCTCCGGCAGCCCCCGTACGTCCGGCGGAGCGGTGTGCTCCTGCGTTTTGGGCTGTCGGGTTCCGTTGGTCACTGATGGATGCGCTTCCTGTGCCATTCTCCGCGCGCCGGTGGCGCTACAGACACCAGGGCGGGACTGGGCCACAGCGCCGCGGTTCCCGGCGAAGTGGCTGAGGCTACAGGCCGTAGAGCCGGGAGGCGTTGCCGGCGACCATGAGGTCCCGCTCCGTTTCTGGAATGCCCGCAAAGTCCTTCTCGACGATGCTCTGCGAATTTGGCCACGTGGTGGCCGGATGCGGAAAGTCCGTGGACCACATGATGCGATCGACACCGAGTTCCTGGCGATGCTCAAGACCGCGCTGGTCGCTGACGAAGGTCAAATACATCTGACGGTGGAAGTAGCTACTCGGTTTGTCGTCGAGCCCAGGAAAGTCATACGGCCCGGCGGCCATCTTGTCGAGCTGGTCCAGGTAAAACGGTACCCATCCGAGACTGGGCTCGACCAGGACTACCTTCAACTGGGGAAACCGGGCCAGCACACCAGGGAGAATCCAGAAGCCGATGGTTTCCGCCAAGCGAAACACCGGCTGTGACGTGAAGATGCCCTTTTGTGGGGTCGGATCGCGGCGAAACAAATCCCACAGTGACTCGACCAGGCCGAGGTGCTGGCTGATCGACATTCCGGTCTCCTGTATCGCCGCCCAGACCGGGTCGTAGCGAGCGTCATGGTATTCGGGGAGACCGACCTCGGCTGGGAAGGTCGGAACGTGGACCGCTCGCGCCCCTTCCGCGGCGAGCGCGAGCACCTGCTTCACGGCGAACTCAGGCTCGATAAGAGGAACCTGATAGGCGGGCACGAACCGGCTGGCGTCAACCGAGGCAAAGTCCGACATGACGCGATTGAAGGCCTCGGAGGCTTCCTTCCAGCCCTCGCTCATGAAGGGATAGTTGCGGAAGGCGCTGACCTCGCTGTAGAGGACTTCTGCATCAACGCCATCGCGATCCATGGCCTTGAGACGGGCATGCGGATCGTGGTACCCCGGGTCTGAGAACGCCTCGTGGTTGAAACCCCCGGCCAGTACCGACGGGTCCATTCCACCCATTTCCTCAAGGTGCTTGGCCCGTTCCGCCTCCACGGCACCATCCCAGAAAGAATGGTATTTAGACGGCATGTGCGCCTTGATCTGCTCGGGAAGGATCTTCACGTGCGAGTCCACCGAGATCAATCGAGTCGTCATTGTTGCCTCCTCGAGCATCGAGCGGCGCCCCACCAGCGAGAGTCCGGAGTGGCTCTGATCCAGATGCCATAGTAACTACAATGGAAAAGCTACCATAGGGGCAGAGCACCGACAAGGGCCGCCGTAGTGTTGCGGCGTGAGGAGACCCGAGATCCCTACCGCAGCGAAGCGCGAGGTGGTTGAACGGACCACATCGACCAACGGCGACATCGCGGCGAGGGAGCGCGTCATCGACGCCACCGTCAGCTGCATTCTCGAGTTGGGCTTCTATCGAGCCAGCACCAATGAGATCGCCCGCCGGGCCGGAGTGACGTGGGGTGTCATCCAGCACTACTTCGGGACCCGAGAAGCCCTGATGCTCGCGGTGCTCCAGAGTGTGGCCGGCCAATTCGTCGAATCAGTCGATGACAAGCACATCGAGGGAGAGACCGCCGTCGAACGCATGGAGCAGCTGATCGACATCTTCCTGGGGCACTATGCGCAGCCGGCGTACATCGCCCATCTTCAGATCTTGCTCAACATGGACCGTGATCCTCGCACGAGCGCGCAAGTCCGCAAGATCATGCTCGAAGTGGCTGAGCGGTCGAACGTGCACGTCCGCCGGTTGTTGAGTGAAGCACTCGGAGGGGCGGCGAAGATCCCGGACCTGTCGACGACCGTGTTCATGGTCCTTCGTGGCTTCGGGCTCAATCAGCAGCTGCTCGAAACGATGTCGTATGACGCACTCGTGCCGAAGCAAGATCGGGTGAAACGCCAACGCCGCCTTCTGGCTCAGCTCCTTGCCCCCTACATCGAGTACTCCGCCGCCGAAGGGTCTTGATCAATGCCATCGAGGGGGAGAGATGGATCTCGGTCTCGCTGACGCCACGGCCGTCGTCGCCGGTGGATCCAAAGGGATGGGACGGGCCGTCGCGCAGAGTCTGGCCGGTGAAGGTGCCCGGATTGCGGTGCTGGCTCGGACGCAAGGCGCGCTCGACGAGACAGTGGACTCACTGAGGAGCCTCGGCGCCCCGGATGCCGTGAGCCTGGTCACCGACCTCACGTCGCGCGAATCGGTGGAGCGTGCTCTGGCAACGCTGGGCGAGCGATGGGGATCACTCAACATCCTCGTCAATGCCGCCGGGCCGGTCGACGTCGGTATCGGGTTGTTCGAAGACGTCGATGACGACGAGTGGCTGGCGACCTTCGATATCGGCGCCGTGAGCGCGGCGCGGTGCGTACGCGCCGCGCTCCCACTCCTGCGCTCAGCGTCCTGGGCCCGCATCGTGAACATCTCGGCCCATTCGACCAAACGCCAGTCCGCCAGCATCGTGGCGTACACCGCGGCCAAGGCCGCCCTCACCAGTCTGACCAAGAACCTCTCCGGCTCTCTGGCCGGAGACGGGATCTTGGTGAACACGGTCTCGCCCGGCTCCTTCCTGTCGGAGGGTCTGAAGGATTACTTACGTGGTCTCCCTGCGGAGCGCCACGCGGACCCCGAGAGCCTGGTCGACGCCATGCGGGTGATCCGGGAGGATTTCGGGCATCCGGCCCTCCTCGGGCGCGCCGCCGATCCGAGCGAGATCGGGCCTCTCGTTGCGTTTCTGTGCTCCCAGGCCAACACGTACATGACGGGCGCGAATCTCAACATCGATGGTGGTTCCGACTTTACGTGAGTCGTCGGCGTTGCGAGAGCACCGAGATCCGTGGCCACCTTTTGCCTGCGTGATCCGGATCGCCCAGCCGGGGCTGGTTGGGGAACTACCGTGCCTGAACCGTGGACGTGCTCGTGATGCAGAGCACTTCGCGAAGGTGTGAGTAAGGAGACCGTGGAAAACCGAGCCCAACGAGCCCGCCGGATCCGCCGGCAACGACTCAAGGCTGCCACCGGCGCCGTGGTGGTTATTGCTCTGATCACCACGATCGTGGTGATCGCGTGGCCGGGGGGGTCGAAGTCACCGCCGCCCACCCGGTCGGACTCGACCAACACGACGAAGACGACG